>NZ_JAPIYN010000121.1:0-251 GCF_035617725.1 Mycobacterium sp. 94-17 | reverse complement strand
CCCAGGATCGCCACAATCGCCTCCGCCGACCGCGACAACAGCAGCGCCACACACTGCCCCGCCCGCGCACCATGGGCGGTGAGCAGGTGGGCGAACCGGTTGGACGCCTCGTCCAGCTCGCGATACGTCCACGACCGCCCCGCGCACGTCAACGCGGGCGCCTCGGGCGTACGGGCCACCTGCTCGGCGAACAACGCCGGAATCGACGCCCCGGCCGACACCGGACGATCCAACGCCAGGCCACCCCACGC
>NZ_JAPIYN010000120.1:0-251 GCF_035617725.1 Mycobacterium sp. 94-17 | reverse complement strand
GCCGTGGATGGGGTGTCGTGGCGAATCTTGTTGGAAGACCTCAATATCGGCTGGGCCCAGCATCAGCACGGGCAGCCGATCGCGCTGCCCGCGCCGGGAACGTCGTTCGCCCGCTGGTCTGCGGTGCTGGCCGAGTACGCGCGCCACCCCGACGTGAGGGCCCAGGCACCGGTGTGGCGGCAGGTGGTCGCGGCCCCGGCCGCACTGTCGGCGCCGCAACCGGGGGTGGATACCTTCGCCACGGCGGGGCG
>NZ_JAPIYN010000119.1:0-263 GCF_035617725.1 Mycobacterium sp. 94-17 | reverse complement strand
AGTTGCAGCAGCGGATCGCGCGGGTGGCAAGGGAACACAACGCGACCAGCTTCATGATGGTCCAGGCCGCGCTGGCGGTATTGCTGTCTGCGCTGAGCGCCAGCGACGAGGTGGCGGTGGGATTCTCGATCGCCGGGCGCGGTGACCCCGCACTCGATGACCTGGTGGGCTTTTTCGTCAACTATCTGGTGTTGCGGGTCGACCTGAGCGAAGACCCCAGCGTCGCCGAACTGCTGACCCAGGTGCGGGCCCGCAGCCTGGCC
>NZ_JAPIYN010000118.1:0-266 GCF_035617725.1 Mycobacterium sp. 94-17 | reverse complement strand
CGCGGGTATCGCATCGAGTGCGGTGAGGTGCAGGCGGCGCTGGCCGACTTGGCGGGGGTGGGGCAGGCGGTGGTGATCGCCCGCGAGGATCGCCCCGGCGACAAACGTCTGGTCGGCTACATCACCGGGGGGACGGCAGAACCCAACCAACTACGCGCCCAGCTGGCCGACAAGCTGCCCGCCTACATGGTGCCTGTCGCGATCGTCGTCATCGACGCGTTGCCGCTCACCCCAAACGGCAAGCTCGACAAACGGGCGTTGCCGGC
>NZ_JAPIYN010000117.1:0-276 GCF_035617725.1 Mycobacterium sp. 94-17 | reverse complement strand
CGGGGTGCCCAAGGGGGTGGCGGTTGCGCACGGGAATGTGACGCGGTTGTTGCGGGCGTTGGATGTGGTGGTGCCGGTGGCGGGGGTGTGGGCGCAGTGTCATTCGTTGGCGTTTGATTTCTCGGTGTGGGAGGTGTTTGGGGCGCTGCTGGGTGGGGGCCGGCTGGTGGTGGTGCCAGATGCGGTGGTGCGTTCCCCCGAGGAGCTGCACGCCCTGCTGGTGGCCGAGCGGGTCAGTGTGTTGAGCCAGACCCCGTCAGCGTTCTATGCCCTGCA
>NZ_JAPIYN010000116.1:0-288 GCF_035617725.1 Mycobacterium sp. 94-17 | reverse complement strand
CTGGTGGGACCGGCCGGCCGGGTGGGGCTGGGCCGGCGGTCGGTCGCGTCCTTTGATGTTCCTCAGCCGATCACCCAAGCGCTGACCGAGTTGGCCCGCGCTCAGCACACGACGGTCAATGTGGTGTTGCAGGCGGCGTTCGCGCAGCTGCTGTGCGCGTTGACCGGTCACCACGATGTCGTCTTCGGCACCACGGTGTCGGGGCGCCCGCCGGAGTTGGCGGGTGCCGAGTCGATGGTGGGGTTGTTGATCAACACGGTGCCGGTGCGCGCCCGGCTCAGCGCGGCC
>NZ_JAPIYN010000115.1:0-293 GCF_035617725.1 Mycobacterium sp. 94-17 | reverse complement strand
CCACACACCAACCCCGCCGCCCGCGCCCGAGCCACCACCTGCATCGACAGAATGGAATCCCCACCCAAGTCGAAGAAGGAGTCATCGACGCCGACGCGCTCCACACCGAGGACTTGCGCGTAGATCCCGGCCAGGATCTCCTCGGTGGCACTCGACGGGGCCCGATACCGACCGGCATCGCCGTACTCCGGAGCCGGCAGCGCCCGCGTATCCAGCTTGCCGTTGACCGTCAACGGCAACTCCTCGATCGCCACCACCGCGGCAGGCACCATGTAGGCGGGCAGCCGCTCACC
>NZ_JAPIYN010000114.1:0-293 GCF_035617725.1 Mycobacterium sp. 94-17 | reverse complement strand
CCATCCTGATTGACCGCCGAACCCCGCACCACCGCCAGCACCGGATGCCCCAACCGCCGCGCGTCCGACAGCCGCTCCACCACGAGCATGCCGCCGCCTTCGGAGAAGCCGGTGCCGTCGGCCGCGCCGGCGAAGGCCTTGCACCGGCCGTCCTCGGACAGTCCGCGCATGCGGCTGAATTCGACGAAGATGTCGGGTGTGGCGTTGACGGTGACACCGCCGGCCAGGGCCAGGTCGCACTCCCCCGAACGCAGCGACTGCACCGCCATATGCAAAGCCACCAACGACGACGA
>NZ_JAPIYN010000113.1:0-299 GCF_035617725.1 Mycobacterium sp. 94-17 | reverse complement strand
CTGATCGACCGCCTCGAGCGGGTGTTGATGGCGATGACCGCCGACCCCGCCAGGAGGCTGTCCTCGATCGATCTGCTCGAGGACGGTGAGCGGGCCCGCCTCGACGCGTGGGGCCACCGCGAGGTACTGACCCGGCCCACCCCGGCCGGGGAGTCGATACCGGCGTTGTTCGCCGAGCAGGTGAGCCGTACGCCCGAGGCGCCGGCGTTGACGTGCGACGGCCGGTCGTGGACGTATCGCGAGCTGGACGAGGCGTCCAACCGGTTTGCTCATCTGCTGGTGGCCCATGGTGCGCGGGC
>NZ_JAPIYN010000112.1:0-305 GCF_035617725.1 Mycobacterium sp. 94-17 | reverse complement strand
GTCGCGGGGGCCCGATATTGCTGGGCAGCAACGTATTCCGGGGCCGGCAACGCCCGTTTGTCGAGCTTGCCGTTGGGAGTCAACGGCAGCGCATCCATCACCACCACCGCGGCCGGCACCATATAACCCGGCAGCCGCTGCCCCAGTTGCCGGCGCACCGTCGCCGGGTCCGCCGTCCCGGTGATATAGCCGACCAGACGCTTATCCCCGGGGCGATCCTCACGGGCAATCACCACCGCCTGCCCCACCCCCGCCAAGTCGGCCAGCGCCGCCTGCACCTCACCGCACTCGATGCGATACCCGCG
>NZ_JAPIYN010000111.1:0-311 GCF_035617725.1 Mycobacterium sp. 94-17 | reverse complement strand
CGCAGCCTGGCCGCCTACGAACACCAGGACGTGCCCTTCGAAGTGCTGGTCGAGCGGCTCAACCCGGTCCGCAGCCTCAGTCACCACCCGCTGATCCAGGTGGTGCTGGCGTGGTTGAACCTGCGGGGGCACGACGCTGATACCGGCGGGGTGGAGTTCGGGGATCTGGAGGTCACGCCGCTGGCGACCGACACCCAGACGGCCCGCATGGACTTGGTGTTCAACGTCGGGGAACGGTGGACCGAGGCGGGCGAGCCGGCCGGGATCGGTGGGGTGGTCGAGTTCCGCACCGACGTGTTCGACGCGACCAC
>NZ_JAPIYN010000110.1:0-313 GCF_035617725.1 Mycobacterium sp. 94-17 | reverse complement strand
CGTTGATCAGTGAGATGGCCTGGTTCGCCGGCGTCGTCGACGCGAAGCCGGCGGCCTCGGCCTGGATGCTTCGGGCGCTGGGCAGCAGGTATTTGCCGGATGCATTGCCAAGCTTGGCCTCACCGAGCCCGTGCTGGTCGGCCTCGTCCAGCGAGCCGATGCTGGCGTAAGCGACACAGCCGGCGTTGGCGGCACAGCCCGTCACCATGGCACCGTCGCCGTTCTCGCCCAGCGCCCCGGGCACCGCCGGGAAGTCGACGGTGGTGCCGAAACCCGGTGACTTGCCCCAGCCGTCGGGGTCCTGCTTGGACAG
>NZ_JAPIYN010000109.1:0-339 GCF_035617725.1 Mycobacterium sp. 94-17 | reverse complement strand
CACCCAGCAGCGCCCCAAACACCTCCCACACCGAAAAATCAAACGCCAACGAATGACACTGCGCCCACACCCCCGCCACCGGCACCGGCACCACCACATCCAACGCCCGCAACAACCGCGTCACATTCCCGTGCGCAACCGCCACCCCCTTCGGCACCCCCGTCGTGCCCGAGGTGTAAATCAGGTATGCGATGTCCTCGGGTGCCGGAGCGGGCAGGCCGGCGCGCGGATAGGTCGGGATGCGCGGATCATCCACGTCGAAGGTCAACAGGTCGTAGCCGTGCAGTCGTGAACGTAGGTCTGCTGTGGTGAGCGCGGCGATCGGGGCGGCGTCGGTGA
>NZ_JAPIYN010000108.1:0-347 GCF_035617725.1 Mycobacterium sp. 94-17 | reverse complement strand
CGGTACCGGTCTGCGCCGGTGCGGATGAGTGCCGCGCGAAACGCCGGCGGCCCGGTCAGGTCGCAGACCGCGGCCCGTTCGGCTACACACACCTGCTGGACCCGTTCCTCGAGATCGACACCCTCGAGCTCGACGTACTGCCAAGGCGCCACCGGATCGGCCGGGATGACCTGCACCGGCTGGTCGAACTCCGCCTTGAACCGGGCCGCCAGGTGTGGGTGTCGGGTGATCACGGTGTGCACCGCCGCGCGCAGCCGGTCGGCGTCGAGGGGACCGCTCAACGCGATGTCGAGTTGCACCGCATACACGTCATCGCCGAGACCCTGGGAGGTGTTGGCGTGGAACAA
>NZ_JAPIYN010000107.1:0-350 GCF_035617725.1 Mycobacterium sp. 94-17 | reverse complement strand
ACCACGTCGGCCAGCGCCCGGCCCAACGCCTCGGTATCCAGCCTGCCGTCCAGCCGCAGTGCCACCGCCATGTTGTAAATCGGTGAGGGACCGTGCAATTGGTCGAGGAACCACAGCCGGTTCTGGGCGAATGACAACGGCACTACCGCCGGCCGCTCCACTGCGACCAACGGTTCCAGTCCACCCGACGTGCCACCGATGCGGGGCGCCAACTGGGCCACCGTGGGCGCCTCAAATATTGTGCGCACCGCGACGCCGGCGTCCAGGGCGGAATTGATCGCCGCGATCGCACGCATCGCCGAGAGTGAGTCGCCGCCGAGGTCGAAGAAGGAATCATCGATCCCGACGCG
>NZ_JAPIYN010000106.1:0-356 GCF_035617725.1 Mycobacterium sp. 94-17 | reverse complement strand
TCCCCGGTCCGATACATCCGCGCCCCCACACCCCCGAACGGACACGCCACAAACCGCGACCCCGTCAACCCCGCCCGGCCCCAATACCCCACCCCCACACCAGCACCCGCCACATACAACTCGCCGACCACCCCCACCGGCACCGCCCGCAACCACCCATCCAAAACCACCAACGCCGCCCCCGGCACCGGGCCACCAATCGCCACCACCCCCGACCCCGCCACCAGCGGGGCACTGATCGCCGCATACACCGTGGCCTCGGTCGGGCCATACGCGTTAAGCATCACCCGACCCGGCGCCCACCGCTGCACCACCTCCACCGGACACGCCTCACCAGCCACCACCAACGCCGCCGA
>NZ_JAPIYN010000105.1:0-371 GCF_035617725.1 Mycobacterium sp. 94-17 | reverse complement strand
TACGTCGACTACACGCTGTGGCAGCGCGCCCAGTTCGGCGAGCTTGCCGACGGCGGCAGCCGCATCGGCGCGCAGCTGGCCTACTGGCGCGACGCGCTGGCCGGGATGCCGGAGCGGCTGCAGCTGCCCACCGACCGGCCCTACCCTGCGGTGGCCGACCAGCGCGGTGCGGCCGTCGACGTGGACTGGCCGGCCGAGCTGCAGCAGCAGGTCGCGGGGCTGGCCCGCGAGCACAACGCCACCAGCTTCATGGTGGTGCAGGCCGCCCTGGCGGTGCTGCTGTCCAAGGTGAGCGCGAGTTCCGATGTGGCGGTGGGCTTCCCGATCGCGGGCCGGCGCGACCCCGCGCTCGACGACCTGGTGGGGTTCTT
>NZ_JAPIYN010000104.1:0-388 GCF_035617725.1 Mycobacterium sp. 94-17 | reverse complement strand
TTGCCGTTGACCGTCAACGGCAACTCCTCGATCGCCACCACCGCGGCAGGCACCATGTAGGCGGGCAGCCGCTCACCCAACACCGCACGCACCCCAGCGGCGTCCACCGTCCCGGTCACATACCCCACCAGACGCTTATCCCCCGGCCGATCCTCACGCGCGACCACCACCGCCTGCCCCACCCCATCCACCGCAGCCAGCGCCGCCTGCACCTCACCCAACTCGATCCGATACCCACGAATCTTCACCTGCTCATCAACACGCCCCACATACCGCAGTTCTCCGTCAGCACCCCACAACACCACATCCCCGGTCCGATACATCCGCACACCCACACCCCCGAACGGACACGCCACAAACCGCGACGACGTCAACCCCGCCCGACCCA
>NZ_JAPIYN010000103.1:0-401 GCF_035617725.1 Mycobacterium sp. 94-17 | reverse complement strand
TTGAGTTGACGGTTACCGCTGCGGGTCATCCGGACCCGTCCGGTGGTGTTGCCTGACCACACCGGGATGGGGGCCACTCCGCTGTGACGGGCGAATGCGGCTTCGCTTTTGAAGCGGGTGACCCCGGCGGTTTCGCCGATGATCTTGGCCGCGGTCAACTCGGCGCAGCCGGGCATGGCCAGCAGCGCCGGAGCGATCGCGCGGACACGCTCACTGATCCGTTTGGCCAACGTATTGATGGCCTCGGTGAGTCGGGTGACGTCGGCCAATTCGTCGCGGGCCAACTCGGCAACCAGACCGGGCTGGGTGGCCAACCAGTCACCGAGCATCTTGCGGTGTTTGGTCAGATCCAGCGACGCCGGTTTCGGCGCCCGGCTGGGATCAAGTTCGTGCACTCTCCA
>NZ_JAPIYN010000102.1:0-403 GCF_035617725.1 Mycobacterium sp. 94-17 | reverse complement strand
CCGGGATCTCCCAGGCCGCGGCCGGGGCGGTCAGCATCGGCGCCTCCGACGCCTACCTGTCCGAGGGCGACATGGCCGCACACAAGGGGCTGATGAACATCGCGTTGGCCGTCTCGGCGCAGCAGATCAACTACAACCTGCCCGGCGTCCACCAGCACCTCAAGCTCAACGGCAAGGTGCTGGCCGGCATGTACAACGGCTCCATCAAGACCTGGAACGACCCGCAGATCACCGGGCTGAACCCCGGCATGAACCTGCCCGCCACCCCGGTCGTTCCGCTGCACCGCTCCGACGGATCCGGTGACACCTTCCTGTTCACCCAGTACCTGTCCAAGCAGGACCCCGACGGCTGGGGCAAGTCACCGGGTTTCGGCACCACCGTCGACTTCCCGGCGGTGCCCGG
>NZ_JAPIYN010000101.1:0-404 GCF_035617725.1 Mycobacterium sp. 94-17 | reverse complement strand
GACGATCGGGTGCTGGCCACGGTGTTGTTCACCGACATCGTGGATTCGACGCGCCGGGCGGCGGAGATGGGTGATCGGGACTGGCGCGCGCTGCTTGACGCGCACGACGCCGTCGTGCGGGCGCAGCTATCGCGGTTTCGGGGCCGGGAGGTGAACACCTCGGGTGACGGCTTTTTGGCGGTGTTCGACGGCCCGCAGCGGGCGATCCGCTGCGCCATGGCGATTCGTGATGCGGTGCGCGCGTTGGGTATCGAGGTGCGTGCGGGGTTGCACACCGGGGAGTGTGAGGTGCGTGGCGAGGACATCGGCGGGATCGGGGTACACCTCGGCGCACGGGTGTCCGCCCTGGCCGGACCGGACGAGGTGCTGGTGTCGGGCACGCTGCGCGACCTGGTGATCGGCTC
>NZ_JAPIYN010000100.1:0-410 GCF_035617725.1 Mycobacterium sp. 94-17 | reverse complement strand
CAGACCCTGGCCGGCATGCCCGAACGCCTGGCGCTGCCCACCGACCGCCCCTATCCGCGGGTTGCCGACTACGGCGGCGCCACTGTCGCGGTGGACTGGCCCGTGGAGCTGCAGCGGGCCGTGCGCCGGGTGGCCCGCGAGCACAACGCAACCAGCTTCATGGTCGTCCAAGCCGCGTTGGCGGCCGTGTTGTCCAAGCTCGGCGCCGGCACCGACGTGGCGGTGGGGTTCCCGATCGCCGGGCGCCGCGACACCGCGCTCGACGGGCTGGTGGGTTTCTTCGTCAACACCTTGGTGCTGCGGGTCGATCTGGCCGCCGACCCGAGTGCCGAGGAGTTGCTGGCTCAGGTCCGCGAGCGCAGCCTGGCCGCCTTCGAGCATCAGGATGTGCCCTTCGAGGTGCTGGTGGA
>NZ_JAPIYN010000099.1:0-416 GCF_035617725.1 Mycobacterium sp. 94-17 | reverse complement strand
GCGATATGATGCACCACCGCCACCAACACATGCTCATCGGCACTGACCCGGAAAAGCCGTGCCCGCAAAGGAATCTCACGCGCCAACTCGAATTGATGCCGCACCACCACATCAACAGCCTCAGCCAGTCGGCCCTCCGGCCAACCCGCGGCATCGATGATCTGCCACCCGAAATCGGCCTGCTCCACGGGCACCACCAACTGCTGTGGCGTGCCCCCCGGCGCGGCGAACAGCGTCCGCAGGCTCTCATGACGGCCCACCACATCGGCCAACGCGACACCCAACGCGTCGGCATCCAAACGCCCACTCAGCCGCAGCGCCACCGCCATGTTGAACACGGCCGAGGGCCCCTGCAACTGGTCGATAAACCACAACCGATTCTGCGCAAACGACAACGGCACCACCGCCGGACGCTC
>NZ_JAPIYN010000098.1:0-416 GCF_035617725.1 Mycobacterium sp. 94-17 | reverse complement strand
TCAGTGTCAGGGTGATGTTGCCGCTTGTTGCGGTGGTTGGATCCTGATCACCTGATGTCTGGCTCATAGAGTCGGTGCCGCTCCGCTGGGGTTGGCGTTCATGCGTTTTGTCGGCATCAGGTGTGAAGGACCGGCCGGCGTGACTTGATAGGAGCGTGGCATCGCCCCCGACTGAGATGTGTCCGCCGACCGGCCCAACCGTCACCTCATAGTGAAGGAGGCAACCACCATGGTTGTTGTTGGAGCCGATGTTCACAAGCGCACGCATACGTTCGTTGCCGTGGATGGGGTGGGCCGCAAAGTTGGTGAGAAGGTCGTGGCAGCCACGACGGTGGGTCATCGCCAGGCTGTTCGATGGGCTCGCACTCAGTTTGGTGTCGAGCTGGTGTGGGCGATCGAGGACTGCCGACACTTGT
>NZ_JAPIYN010000097.1:0-417 GCF_035617725.1 Mycobacterium sp. 94-17 | reverse complement strand
CGCCAGGGTGCTCCTGGGTCGCCGGGGACGATCTGCACCGGTTCGTCGAACTCCGTGCTGAACCGGGCCGCCAGGTGCGGGTGTCGGGTGATCACGGTGTGCACCGCCTCGCGCAGCCGGTCGGCGTCGAGCGGGCCGGTGAGGGTGATCGCGAGTTGCACCGCATACACGTCATCGCCGAGGCCCTGGGAGGTGTTGGCGTGGAAGAGCAGCCCTTGCTGTAGCGGGGTCAACGGCAACACGTCGACGATGTCGTACTGCCCGGACAGGTCGTCGAGCTGGGTCTGGGTCAGTCGGG
This sequence comes from Mycobacterium sp. 94-17, assembly GCF_035617725.1. Taxonomy (NCBI): domain Bacteria; kingdom Bacillati; phylum Actinomycetota; class Actinomycetes; order Mycobacteriales; family Mycobacteriaceae; genus Mycobacterium; species Mycobacterium sp. 94-17. The sequence goes on along the minus strand of NZ_JAPIYN010000097.1, from coordinate 119 downwards.
CCGGGACGATGTCCGACGGGGTCAACCCGCCCCCACCACTGTTGACGTGCGCGCAGATCCCGGCCAGCGCCTCAAACCACAACCCGCCCAACCGTTCGACGTCGGTGCGGCCGAGCACC
>NZ_JAPIYN010000096.1:0-417 GCF_035617725.1 Mycobacterium sp. 94-17 | reverse complement strand
AGCATCTTGCGGTGTTTGGTCAGATCCAGCGACGCCGGTTTCGGCGCCCGGCTGGGATCAAGTTCGTGCACTCTCCATAACAACCGGTTGATCGTCGAAGTGCGTTGCCCCACAAGGTCTTCACGCCGGTCCACCAAGAGCTTCAACTCCCGCGACAGCTCGTCGTGGGAAGCCACCGGAAGATCCGGTTCACGCAGGTAAGCCCGTGCGACGGCCAACGCGTCAATCGGATCAGACTTGCCCCGCGTACGAGCCGAGGCCCGTGTTTGAGCCATCAACTTCGGCGGAACCCGCACCACCTTTTGATCGGCGGATAACAGATCACGCTCAAGTCGCGCTGACAAGTGTCGGCAGTCCTCGATCGCCCACACCAGCTCGACACCAAACTGAGTGCGAGCCCATCGAACAGCCTGGCGA
>NZ_JAPIYN010000095.1:0-425 GCF_035617725.1 Mycobacterium sp. 94-17 | reverse complement strand
CCCACCACCCCGGCAGGCACCGGAGACAACCACTCATCAAGGACAAACAACGCCGTGGTCGCCACCGGCGCACCGATCGGCACCACCGGCACACCCACCGACAGCGGCGCACTCATCGACACATACACCGTGGCCTCGGTAGGCCCATAGGCGTTGATCACCACCCGATCCCGCGCCCACCGATCCACCACCTCCACCGGACACGCCTCCCCACCCAACAGCAACGCCGTCGACTCCAACCCCCGCGGAGACAACGCCGCCACCGCCGACGGAGTCTGCGTCAACACCGTGACCCGCTCACGAACCAACAAGGCGTGGAACTCTTCTGGCGAACGAGTCACCACATCAGGCACCACCACCAACCGCCCACCACCAAGCAACGCCGCCCAGATCTCCCACACCGAGAAATCGAACGCATACGAATG
>NZ_JAPIYN010000094.1:0-441 GCF_035617725.1 Mycobacterium sp. 94-17 | reverse complement strand
GGTAGTCAGCGTGGCCGTTGACGATGCCGGTCCGGTCGATGACGGCGTCGGCGAGGTGGTGGCGACCCCGATCATGGTTTGGCTGCAGGCATTTGAGGGCCCGACCGATCAGTTCAACCAGACCATGGTGGTCCAAGCCCCGGCCGGGGTGAGCGAGGCCGAGGTGGTGGTGGTGCTCCAAGCGCTGCTGGAGCGCCACGCCATGCTGCGGGCCCGCCTCGACGACGCCGATGGCGGCGGCTGGTCGTTGCAGGTGCCCGAGCCGGGGTCGGTGGACGCCGGCGCCCTGCTGCGCAGCGTGGACGTCATGTCGGAGGCGGTGCTGGTGGCTGCGCGGGAGCGGTTGGACCCGGCGGCCGGGGTGATGCTCAGCGCGCTGTGGGTGAGTGGCAGCGCCCGGTTGGTGTTGATCATCCATCACCTGGCCGTGGATGGGGTGTC
>NZ_JAPIYN010000093.1:0-453 GCF_035617725.1 Mycobacterium sp. 94-17 | reverse complement strand
GGACTCTGGCCGTCGGCGAGATCGCCCAGCTGCGCGCGCTGCCACAGCGTGTAGTCGACGTACTGCACCGCAAGCGGCGCCCAGCCGGGGGTCCGGCTCGCGCACCGGCCGGCATAGGCCGCCCCGAGATCGGCCACCAGCGGAGTGATCGACCAGCCGTCGGCCGCGATGTGATGCACCGCGGCCACCAGCACATGCTCGTCGTCGCAGACGCGGAAAAGCCTTGCTCGCAAAGGGATTTGGGCTGTGAGGTCGAATGGGTGACGCGCGGCGGCGCCGACGGCCTCCTGGAGCTCGCGTGCCGGCCAGCCGTAGGCATCGACGACATCCCAACCGAAGTCGGCGCGCTCAACTGGGATGACGAGCTGCTGGGGCCTCCCGTCGGCCGCGGGGAACAACGTGCGCAGGCTCTCGTGGCGGGCGACCACGTCGGCCAGCGCCCGGCCCAACGCC
>NZ_JAPIYN010000092.1:0-453 GCF_035617725.1 Mycobacterium sp. 94-17 | reverse complement strand
ACCACTCCGGGCAGCGCGTTGTTGTTCCCCGGCCTGTGCGCCCCGACCGGCGACCTGCCGCCACCCGCCGAGCGCCCGGCCGAGCCTTGTGGTGAGCGCACCGCGATGATGCCCCGGCGTCGGCGTACCCGCGCCCAAGATCGCGCCTACCGGGTCGCGGCCGAACGCGCCCACAACCGCCAAGCACGGCACGTGGCACGCCCAGAACGCCAACCGACCTACTTCGGACCCGCGCCACCCCCGGGCGACGGTGATGACGATCCACCACCGTTCTGACGGTGCGGCACCGGTTTACCCGGAGGTGACGGCGAACAGCCGCCACTGGCCGGGCACGCCCTTGAGCGTGTACACGCCGCGGTCGGCGAACTCGAGGCCTGAGCCGATCACCAGGTCGCGCAGCGTGCCCGACACCAGCACCTCGTCCGGTCCGGCCAGGGCGGACACCCGTGCGCC
>NZ_JAPIYN010000091.1:0-454 GCF_035617725.1 Mycobacterium sp. 94-17 | reverse complement strand
CCGGCGAAGGGTGGTCGGGCCATCACGGTGGGCCGGAATCCGTACTTGGGGCCGGCGACGCCGTGTCCGGCCGCACCGGTTCCGGCCAGCGGCATGCCGCCGAGCAGGTTGCCCGGACCGCCCGCGGCCTCCGGGACCGCGCTGACGGTGCTGACCGGGATGGCACGCCCCAGCGTCGGCGCCGCCGGCATCCCCGAGCCCGTCCAGGCCACCGGCACCGACAACTTGCCACCGATGGACCCCGCACTGCCCACCGCCGCCACCGGATGCGCCGCGGCCGCGCCACCGCCGAGCATCCCGCCCAGCCCACCGAGCCCGGGCAGGGCCTTGGCCGCCGCCGGCGCCGCGCCCCCGATGATCCCCAACGACTTGCCGATCTGCACGAAGTTGTTGCCCATACCGATGCTGAAGTACGGCAAACCCTCAGTGTTGTAGAACAAACCCGCAAACGGGG
>NZ_JAPIYN010000090.1:0-479 GCF_035617725.1 Mycobacterium sp. 94-17 | reverse complement strand
CGCTCAACCGCACCCAGCCGATCTTTCCGATGCTGCCCGGCACCCCGGCACGCGCTAGCCATGACTACGTCCGCCACGGCACGTCGAGTCTGTACGCCGCCCTCGATCTCACGACCGGCAAGGTCATCGGCGCCCTGCACTCTCGTCATCGGGCCACAGAGTTCCTGGCGTTCCTCAAAAAGATCGATGCCGAAGTCCCCGACGACCTCGACGTGCACCTGGTCCTCGACAACGCCTCGACGCACAAGACCCCAGCGGTAAAGCGTTGGCTGACAAACCATCCCAGGTTCATTCTGCACTTCACCCCGACCAGTTCCTCATGGCTTAACCTCGTCGAACGATGGTTCGCCGAGCTGACCACCAAAAAACTGCGCCGCGGCACCCACACCTCAGTCCGCCAACTCAACACCGACATCCGCGCTTGGATCGACACCTGGAACGACAACCCCCGCCCTTACATCTGGACCAAGACCGCCGAC
>NZ_JAPIYN010000089.1:0-500 GCF_035617725.1 Mycobacterium sp. 94-17 | reverse complement strand
TGGGTGATCGGCTGAGGAACATCAAAGGACGCGACCGACCGCCGGCCCAGCCCCACCCGGCCGGCCGGTCCCACCAGGGTCGGGGTGTCCAAACCGGCCAGCACCTCGCCCCAGGCCTCCCGCGCGGCGGCCACGTCGCGGTCAGCCAACCAGCTCACAAAGCTGCGGTAGGCGGGAGCCGCAGCCAGCGGCTGCCCGTAATAGCCGGCGAACACCTCGCGCAGCAGGATCGGCAGCGACCAGCCATCGAGCACGATGTGATGGTTGGTGAGGACGAACCGGTACCGGTCTGCGCCGGTGCGAATGAGTGCCGCGCGAAACGCCGATTGGTGGGCGAGGTCGCAGACCGCGGCGCGTTCGGCCGCGCATACCGCCTGCACCCGCTCCTCGACGTCCCCGTCGTCCGCGGTGAGGTCCAGGTAGCGCCAGGGTGCTCCTGGGTCGCCGGGGACGATCTGCACCGGTTCGTCGAACTCCGTGCTGAACCGGGCCGCCAGGTG
>NZ_JAPIYN010000088.1:0-500 GCF_035617725.1 Mycobacterium sp. 94-17 | reverse complement strand
GCCAACTCCGCCGGTCTGCCCGAGACCGCGGTGCCGAAGGCCACATCGTGGTGGCCGGTCAACGCGCACAGCAGCTGCGTGAACGCCGCCTGCAACACCACATTGACCGTGGTGTGCTGCGCACGAGCCAACTCCGTCAGCGCCGCAGTGATGGGTTCGCCCAGGCGATGGGCGACCACAGCACGCCGGCCCAGCCCCACCCGGCCGGCCGGTCCCACCAAGGTGGGGGTGTCGAACCCGGCCAGCACTTCACCCCACGCCTTGCGCGCGGCGTCGCGGTCCTGACCCGTCAGCCAGGTGATAAAGCTGCGGTAGGTGGGGGCCGCTGGTAGTCGTTGCCGGTAATAGCCGGCGAGGATCTCACCCAGCAGGATCGGCAGCGACCAGCCATCGAGCACGAGGTGGTGATTGGTCACCACGAACCGGTACCGGTCTGCGCCGGTGCGGATGAGTGCCGCGCGAAACGCCGGCGGCCCGGTCAGGTCGCAGACCGCGGCCCG
>NZ_JAPIYN010000087.1:0-501 GCF_035617725.1 Mycobacterium sp. 94-17 | reverse complement strand
GTTCCTGGACAAAGTCCACTTCCAGCCGCTGCCCGCCCAGGTGGTGAAGTTATCGGACGCCCAGATCGCCAAGATCAGCGGATGAGCACGGGCACAGAAAATGCGTGCCCTCGTCAGGGCCGCAAAAACGGTGAGTAACACAACGAGAGGTGAGAGAACGTGAAAGATCGTTTCGCAAAGTTTTTGGCGGTAGCGGCCACTGCACCGCTGGTTTTGGCCGCGGCCGGCTGTGGTTCGGGCTCGACGAACGGTTCGTCCAGCCCGGGGGCCGGCGGCCCGGTCGCGACCACGCCTGCGACGTCGCCGGTGACGCTATCGGAGACCGGTAGCACGCTGCTGTACCCGCTGTTCAACCTGTGGGCCCCCGCCTACCACGACAAGTATTCGAACGTCACGATCACTCCCCAGGGCACCGGTTCGGGAACCGGGATCTCCCAGGCCGCGGCCGGGGCGGTCAGCATCGGCGCCTCCGACGCCTACCTGTCCGAGGGCGACATGGCC
>NZ_JAPIYN010000086.1:0-518 GCF_035617725.1 Mycobacterium sp. 94-17 | reverse complement strand
TTGATCGCCGCGATCGCACGCATCGCCGAGAGTGAGTCGCCGCCGAGGTCGAAGAAGGAATCATCGATCCCGACGCGTTCCATACCCAACACCTGGGCGAAAACGCCAACCAGAATTTCTTCGGTGAGACAGGTCGGGGCCCGGTAGTTGTCGACATCCCGGTACTCCGGTGACGGCAGGGCGCGTTTGTCGAGTTTGCCGTTGACCGTCAGGGGCAGGGTGTCGAGGACGACGATCGCGGCGGGCACCATGTAGGCGGGTAGCTGCTCGGCGAGTGCCGCGCGCATCCCGGCCGGGTCGGCACTGCCGGTGACATAACCGACCAGGCGGGTGTCGCCGGGCCGGTCCGCGCGGGCGACCACCACCGCCTGGGTGACCCCGTTTTGGCCGGCCAGCGCGGCCTGGACCTCACCTAGCTCGATGCGATACCCGCGGACCTTGACCTGCTCATCGGCACGCCCCAGATAGCGCAGCTGCCCATCGGCCCCCCAGCACACCAGGTCCCCGGTCCGATACAT
>NZ_JAPIYN010000085.1:0-525 GCF_035617725.1 Mycobacterium sp. 94-17 | reverse complement strand
CAGTGTGTGGCGCTGCTGTTGTCGCGGTCGGCGGAGGCGATTGTGGCGATCCTGGGGATACTCAAAACCGGGGCCGCCTACCTGCCGATTGATCCCGCGGTACCGGCGGCGCGGGTCGGGTTCCTGCTCGCGGATGCGGCGCCGGTGGCCGCGGTCACCACCGCGGAGTTCGCCGACCGGTTCGCCGGGCATGACGTGGTGGTCCTCGACGTCACCGATCCCTTGGTGGATGCGCAGCCCAGTACCGGGTTGGCGGCGCCGGGCGCCGAGGACCTGGCGTATCTGATTTACACCTCGGGCACCACGGGTGTGCCCAAGGGGGTGGCGGTCACCCACCGCAATGTGACCCGGTTGTTCGCGGGGCTCGAGGTGGGCCTGTCGTGGGGGCCGGGGCAGGTGTGGTCGCAGTGTCATTCGTATGCCTTCGACTATTCGGTGTGGGAGATCTGGGGTGCGCTGCTGCATGGCGGGCGCCTGGTGGTGGTGGGCGAGTCGGTGACGCGCTCGCCGCAGGAGCTGCACGCG
>NZ_JAPIYN010000084.1:0-528 GCF_035617725.1 Mycobacterium sp. 94-17 | reverse complement strand
ACGCCGACGCCGCAGCCACAAACGAACCCGACCCCGGACCCGCGTAAATCCGCGCCGAATTGAACTCCGGCGGAAACGACCCATAATCCACCACGAAAGCGCCCCTTAACCTGTGATGCCCGAATCGAAGATTCGGGTAGTGAATGACGGTAATGCGCTGGCGACCGCGGGAGAGCCGGTCGCCGGAACAGTGACTTTTCGGCGCGGCTCCGCGCCGGGAATCGATGCCAGTCGCTCGGCACTGGCCGGCCACATGTAGTTCGGGCCGGATTGCCGGTACGAGCTGCCGGAATGGCGCGAGGCGAGGAAACGTCGGCTACGCCCGCCCGGGTGTGTTCGCGATGCGGCCGGGCGTACCCGTGTAGAGCCCGGGGATAAAATCCGGTCGCGGATAAAGGTGAGGGAGTACATGCCTGATTCCGCCGCTTATCCGGCCGAGGGTGGGCGGGTTAGCACGCTGTAGCGGAACCCGTATTTGTTGACGTAGCCGGCGGCCGCGCCGCGTCGTCCCATGCCTCCTACCGGCAT
>NZ_JAPIYN010000083.1:0-540 GCF_035617725.1 Mycobacterium sp. 94-17 | reverse complement strand
GTAGCCGTTGACCGCGGTTCCCAGGTTGGTGGGCAACACCGACTGGCCGGTCAGCAAAAACCAGATCTCGGTGAACGGATCCGTGGTGCTCGTCGCGGTTGTCGCGGCGGTCGTCGCGTTGGTCGTCGAGGTCGTCCCGGTCGACAACTGACTCAGCACCTTCGACGTATTGGTCGCCGTCGAGTTGCTCGTGGCGTTACTGACCGCAGCGGCCTGGCTGGTCTGACCCGACGCATTGGTCACCTCGGGCGCCTTCTGAAACGGCGTCTGCTGGGTCGCCGTCGATGACTGCCCCGCATAGCTGTACATCGCGGCGGCATCCTGGGCCCAATACTCGCCGTACTGCGCCTCCAGCTGCGCGATCAACGGGGTGTTCTGCCCCAGCACATTGGTCGCCTGCAACTGAGTCACCTGGGTACGGTTGGCCGCGATCAGCGGGGGCGGTACCGAGGAGGCCAGCGCGCTCTCATAGGCCGCCGCGGCCGAACGCGCCTGCGACGCAGTCTCTTCGGCCTGCGCCGCCGTCGTAGTCATCCACGT
>NZ_JAPIYN010000082.1:0-551 GCF_035617725.1 Mycobacterium sp. 94-17 | reverse complement strand
ATGCTCAGCGCGCTGTGGGTGAGTGGCAGCGCCCGGTTGGTGTTGATCATCCATCACCTGGCCGTGGATGGGGTGTCGTGGCGAATCTTGTTGGAAGACCTCAATATCGGCTGGGCCCAGCATCAGCACGGGCAGCCCATCGCGCTGCCCGCGCCGGGAACGTCATTCGCCCGCTGGTCTGCGGTGCTGGCCGAACACGCGCGCCACCCCGAGGTAGTGGACCAGGCCGAAACCTGGCGGCAGGTCGCGGCGACCCCGCCCGCCTTGCCCACACCGCAACCTGCAGTGGACACCGCTGTCAGTGCGGGGCATCTGTCAATGGCGCTGGATGTCGAGACCACCCGGATGCTGCTCGGCGAGGTGCCCGCGGCGTTTCACGCCGGGATCCACGACATTTTGGTGATCGCGTTCGGGATGGCGGTGGCGCAGTTCGTGACCGCCGGGGCTGCCCCGATCGCGATCGATGTGGAGGGCCATGGCCGCGACGAAGAGTTGGCCGCCGGTGTGGACTTGTCGCGCACGGTGGGCTGGTTCACCACGCTGTCCCCGGT
>NZ_JAPIYN010000081.1:0-571 GCF_035617725.1 Mycobacterium sp. 94-17 | reverse complement strand
ACCTGCTCATCGGCACGCCCCAGATAGCGCAGCTGCCCATCGGCCCCCCAGCACACCAGGTCCCCGGTCCGATACATCCGTGCCCCCGGAACACCGGACGGGCACGCCACAAACCGCGACCCCGTCAACCCCGAACGGCCCCAATACCCCACCGCCACACCAGAACCCGCCACATACAACTCACCGACCACCCCGGCCGGCACCGGCCGCAACCACCCATCGAGCACCAGCAACGCCGCGCCGGGCACCGGCACACCAATCGGCGCCACCCCCGCACCCGCCCGAAGCGGGGCACTGATCGCCGCATACACCGTGGTCTCGGTCGGCCCGTAACCGTTGAGCATCACCCGACCCGGCGCCCACCGATCCACCACCTCAACCGGACACGCCTCCGCGGCCACCATCAACGCCGCCGACTCCCACCCGTCTGCCGGCAGCATCCCCACCGCCGACGGGGTCTGGCTCACCACGCTGACCCGCTCGCCCACCAACAACGCGTGCAGCTCCTGCGGCGAGCGCGTCACCGACTCGCCCACCACCACCAGGCGCCCGCCATGCAGCAGCGCACCCC
>NZ_JAPIYN010000080.1:0-574 GCF_035617725.1 Mycobacterium sp. 94-17 | reverse complement strand
CGTCGGCGGGCCAGGGCGAGGATGGCTTGGGTGTGGGTTTTGCCTTCGGTTCTCTTGCGGTTGTAGTAGGTCCGGGATGCGGGGTCGGTGCGGATGCTGATCAGTGCGGACAGGTAGCAGGCCCGCAGCAGTCGTCGGTCGTAGCGGTGGGGGCGTCTGCGATTGCCGCTGATGCGCCCGGAGTCTCGCGGTACTGGGGCCAGGCCAGAGATGCCGGCGAGGCGGTCGACGCTGTCAAAGGCGGTCAGGTCGCCGCCGGTGGCGGCGAGGAATTCAGCGCCGAGTGTGACGCCGAATCCGGGCATGCTCAGGATGATCTCGGCGTGGCGGTGGCGGCGAAATCGGTCCTCGATCATCGCGTCGGTGTCGCCGATTTCGGTGTCGAGGGCCATCACCTCCTTAGCCAGCCGCGCGACCATCGCGGCGGCGATCTGTTGTCCGGGCACGGTGGTGTGCTGGGCGTTGGCCGCCTCGATCGCGGTGGCTGCGATGGCAGCGGCGTTGCGGGCCTTGCGTTTGCGCAGCCAGGCTTCCAGTCGCGCGGTACCGGCGCGGCGCAGCCCGTCGGGGGTTT
>NZ_JAPIYN010000079.1:0-593 GCF_035617725.1 Mycobacterium sp. 94-17 | reverse complement strand
AGGAGACAGCCGACATGGCAACACGTTTTATGACCGACCCGCACGAAATGCGGGCGATGGCGGGCCGCTTCGAGGTGCACGCCCAGACCGTTGAGGACGAGGCCCGCAAGATGTGGTCGTCGTCGATGAACATCGCCGGCTCGGGCTGGAGCGGTCAGGCCCAGGCCACCTCGTACGACACCATGGGCCAGGTCAACCAGGCCTTCCGCAACATCGTCAACATGCTCCACGGGGTGCGCGACGGACTGATTCGCGACGCGAACAACTACGAGCAGCAAGAGCAGGCCTCGCAGCAGATCCTCGGCAGCTAGCACTCGAAGCGGCTGTCGCCCAACACTTTTAAGGAGCTAACCACATGAGCATTAACTACCAGTTCGGCGATGTCGACGCCCACGGCGCGTTGATCCGCGCCCAGGCCGCTTCCCTGGAGCAAGAGCACCAGGCCATCGTTCGCGATGTGCTTGCTGCCGGCGACTTCTGGGGTGGTTCGGGTTCGGTGGCCTGCCAGGAGTTCATCACCCAGTTGGGTCGCAACTTCCAGGTCATCTACGAGCAGGCCAACGCCCACGGACAGAAGGTCCAGTCCGCCGGCA
>NZ_JAPIYN010000078.1:0-599 GCF_035617725.1 Mycobacterium sp. 94-17 | reverse complement strand
GGCTGTCGTCGGTGGATCTGCTCGACGAGCCCGAGCGTGCCCGGCTCGATGGGTGGGGCAACCGGGCGGCGCTGGGCGGTGCGGTGCGCGGGGCGTCGATTCCGGAGCTGTTCGCCGCCCAGGTCGCGCGCGCCCCCGAGGCGGTGGCGCTGAGTTTCGACGGCCGTTCGCTGACCTATCGCGAGGTGGATGAGGCGGCTAATCGGTTGGCGCACTTGCTCGTTGGGCACGGCGTGGGCCCGGGTGGGTGTGTGGCGCTGCTGCTCCACCGGTCGGCCGAGGCGGTCGCGGCGATCCTGGCGGTGCTCAAGACCGGGGCGGCGTATCTGCCGATCGACCCGGGCCTGCCTCCACAGCGGATCGAGTTCATGGTGGCCGACGCCGCGCCGGCCGCCGCGCTGACGACCGCCGGGCTGGCCGACCGGTTGCCCGGGGACCTGCTGGTCATCGATGTCGAGGACCCGCGCATCCAGACCTACCCCTCGACCGGTTTGCCGGCCCCGGACGCCGAAGACATTGCCTACCTGATCTACACCTCGGGCACCACCGGAACACCCAAGGGCGTGGCCATCACCCACCACAACGTCACCCAGCTGCTG
>NZ_JAPIYN010000077.1:0-630 GCF_035617725.1 Mycobacterium sp. 94-17 | reverse complement strand
GCGTCCAACGGGTTGACCGCGCCCAATGGTCCTTCGCAGCAGCGGGTGGTGCGTGCGGCGTTGGCCAGCGCGGGGTTGGTGGCGGCCGAGGTGGATGTGGTCGAGGGTCATGGCACCGGGACGACGTTGGGTGATCCGATCGAGGCGCAGGCGTTGTTGGCGACTTATGGGCAGGGTCGTGGCGAGCCGTTGTGGCTGGGGTCGGTCAAGTCGAACATGGGGCATACGCAGGCGGCCGCGGGGGTGGCCGGGGTGATCAAGATGGTGCAGGCGATGCGCCATGAGATGTTGCCGGCGACGTTGCATGTCGATGTGCCGAGTCCGCATGTGGACTGGTCGGCGGGCGCGGTGTCGTTGCTGACCGAGTCGCGGGCGTGGCCTGGCGATCGTCCGCGGCGGGCGGGTGTGTCGTCGTTCGGGATCAGTGGCACCAACGCGCATGTCATCATCGAGGCGGTGGCGGCCGAGGCGCCGCGTGCTGGGGACGGTCCGACTGTGCCGGTGGTGCCGTGGCCGGTGTCGGCGAAATCGCGGTCGGCGTTGGCGGCGCAGGCGGCGCGGTTGGCGGAATACGTTCGTGCGCACGGTGATCTGGATGTCGCGGACATCGGGTGGTCGCTGGCGGGCCGG
>NZ_JAPIYN010000076.1:0-634 GCF_035617725.1 Mycobacterium sp. 94-17 | reverse complement strand
CCAGGTGGCTGGAGGCGAAGGCGACGCCCTTGTCGATCATGGCGCCGTCGTCGGCGTAGGTGTCGTGGGCGGCGAAGTTCATGCCGTCGGAGCAGACCGGGTCCTCGGTGGCGCAGACCTTGATGGTCTTGTCCTGGTAGGTGGGGCCGATGACCACGGGTGGCTCGTTGAGGAAGTTCATCGCGCGCACGTTGGGCATGCCGAACAGCACGACTGAGGAGACGTGGCTGGCGACGTCGGGGGACAGCGGTTTGGGCACGGTGTTGGGGTCGATGCCGTCGGGGACCGCGGCGGAGGTGACAAAGCCCATCACCGCGGCGCCCTGGGAGTAGCCGCCCAGCACCATTTTGGTGTTCGGGCAGTCGTGGGCCATCGAAACCACGTGTGCGCCCGCGTCTCTGACGCCGTCGATGCCGGTGGCCCATTGGTCGCTGGCGGGGTAGTTGACCGGGTAGACGTCGTAGGACCGGTTGCCGACGCGTTGGTGCAGTGCGTCGGCGAAGGCCTGGCCGGTGGGGCCGACGCCGGGTGCTTCGCCGGTGCCGCGGGCGAACACCACTTGCACGTCCGGACACTGGGCCGACGCGGTGGGGATCACGGACGTGGACAGGGCCGACACGGCCACACCCGACGC
>NZ_JAPIYN010000075.1:0-669 GCF_035617725.1 Mycobacterium sp. 94-17 | reverse complement strand
GATTTACACCTCGGGCACTACGGGTGTGCCGAAGGGGGTGGCGATTTCGCACCGCAATGTGGTCGAGCTGCTGCTGTCGCTGGATGGGGGTTTGGCGTTGGCGGGCCGGGTGTGGTCGCAGTGGCATTCGTTGGCGTTCGACGTGTCGGTGTGTGAGATTTTCGGCGCGTTGTTGCATGGTGGGCGGTTGGTGGTGGTGCCGGAGTCGGTGGCTCGTTCGCCGGAAGAGTTCCACGCCTTGTTGGTTCGTGAGCGGGTGGGGGTGTTGAGTCAGACGCCGTCTGCGTTTGATGCGTTGCAGACGGTGGGTGCGGGTGGGTTGGGTCTTGAGGTGGTGTTGTTTGCCGGTGAGGCGTTGGATGTTCAGCGTCTTGGGGCGTGGATGGATAACCATGCGGGTCTGCCGCGGTTGATCAATTTGTATGGCACGACGGAGACGACGGTGCACGCGTCGTTTCGGGAGATCGTTGCGGGCGATGTCGGTGTCAATGTCAGTCCGATCGGGGTGCCGTTGGCGCATCTGGCGTTTTTCGTGCTCGATGGCTGGTTGCGGCCGGTGGCGCCGGGCGTCGTGGGCGAGTTGTATGTGGCGGGTTGTGCTGTGGGTGTCGGTTATGTGGGTCGGGCGGGGTTGACGTCGTCGCGGTTTGTGGCGTGTCCGTTCGGGGG
>NZ_JAPIYN010000074.1:0-691 GCF_035617725.1 Mycobacterium sp. 94-17 | reverse complement strand
CCGGGGATGGTGAGCCCGCGGGGATTGCGGGGGCGGTGGAGTTTCGTACGGATGTGTTCGATGTGGGAAGTGTTGAGTTGTTGGTTGCCCGGTTGGAGCGGGTGTTGGTGGCGATGACGGTTGATCCGTTGCGGCGGTTGTCGTCGGTGGAGGTGGTGGATGCGGTCGAGCGTGCGCGGTTGGAGGTGATGGGTAATCGGGCGGTGTTGGCGCGTCCGGTTGCGGGGGTGTCGATTCCGGAGTTGTTCGCCGCGGCGGTGGGGCGTACGCCGGATGCGGTGGCGCTGAGTTGTGCCGGTGTGTCGATGACGTATCGGGAGTTGGATGAGGCGTCGAATCGGTTGGCGCACGTGTTGGTTGATCATGGTGCTGGTCGTGGTGAGTGTGTGGCGGTGTTGTTCGGGCGTTCGGTGCAGGCGATCGTGGCGATCGTGGGGGTGCTGAAGTCCGGTGCGGCGTATTTGCCGATTGATCCGGCGGTGCCCGATGGTCGGATCGAGTTCATGGTGGCCGATGCGCGTCCGGTGGTGGCGGTCAGTACGGCGGGGCTGGCCGGGCGGTTCGGCGGGTGTGGGCTGCGGGTGATCGAGGTGGCCGATGGTGTGCTGGGTGGGTGGCCGGGTACGGGGTTGCCGGTGCCCGATGCCCACGACATCGCGCACATCGTGTACACCTCGGGGACCACCGGTGT
>NZ_JAPIYN010000073.1:0-722 GCF_035617725.1 Mycobacterium sp. 94-17 | reverse complement strand
CGATCACCCATCTCCGCCGCCCGGCGCGTCGAATCCACGATGTCGGTGAACAACACCGTGGCCAGCACCCGATCGTCGGGCACCTCGGCTTGCTCGCCGGTGAGGAACTCGGCGATCTCCCGAAAGGACTCGCGCCACGGCTCGACCAAGTGATACATGTTTCGGCCTGGCAGCTCGACGTATTTGGCGCCGGATATATGTTCAGCGACGCTCCTGCCCATGGCGGGCGTGATCATCAGGTCGTCGCTGTGTTGCACGACGAGGGTAGGCACGCGGACGGTCGAAAGCACCGCCCGCACATCCATTTCGACCATAAGAGGGAGCATGAGGGCGACTGTCCACGGGCTCGCGGCCAGTCGTTCCTCTCGTGCCCACGTTGTCGGGATCTCCTCATTCCAGGGCATGTCGGGATTGAGCACATGGTTGAACTCACCCGTCCCCCACATCGCGGTCATGGCACCGAGGACTTCCTTGGGATCCAGCCCAGTGCGTTCCGAAAGCGGGATCGCATAGCTTTCGAGCAAGACCAGCGCGGTTGTGCGCGACGGATGCGTGGCAGCGAGCAGTGCCGCTGGCGCCAACGCCCCGTCGACCGCGACGAGAACCGCCTCCGAACTGCCGAGATCGTCCAACACTGCGGTGATGTTGATGCTCCTATCTTTGTTAAGGGTCAAGCGGCGGTGATGAGCTGGGTGTTGAGCCATTCGCGGTAGTTGGTTGCG
>NZ_JAPIYN010000072.1:0-755 GCF_035617725.1 Mycobacterium sp. 94-17 | reverse complement strand
CCGGGTGAGGCTAGGCGCTTGGTGTGATACAGCGCCAGGGCTTTGCCTTTGTCGAAGATCGTCAGGTAGTGGCGGGCGTGGCCGGCCAGGCGGATCACGTCGGACATGGGCAACACGGTGCCGCCGGCGGTGAGCCCTTTGCCGGCGGCGGCTTGGAGTTCGGTCAGGGTGGTGGTGACGATGATGGAGGCCGGTAACCCGTTGTGCTGGCCGAGGTTTCCGGAGGCCAGCAGCGCGCGCAGCGCGGCGCCCAGTGCGTCGTGGTTGCGTTGGGTGGCGCTGCGGGTGTCGCGTTGGACGGCGGACTCGCTGGGACTTGCGTCCACGACGGGGGTGTCGTCGTCGGGGTTGGCCATGCCGGGGGCGGCCAGCTTGGCGAGCACGGCTTCGAGGGTGGCGCGCAGTTCGGGGGTGAGCCAGCCGCGTAGTTCGGACATGCCGTCGGGGTGTTGGTGGCCCAGGGTCAGGCCGCGGCGTCGGGTGCGGTCGTCGTCGTGGTAGGTGCCGTCGGGGTTGAGGCAGTCGGCCAGGGTGTCGGCGAGTTTGGCGAGTTGTTCGGGGCGAAATCGGGCGCCTTGGTGGGCCAGCTGGGCTTCGACCTGGGCGCGGGTGGCGGTGTCGATCCAGCCGGGCAGGTGGTGGAAGAAGCGGCGGATGACCGCGACCTGGCCGGTGCCCAGGGTGCCGTGGCGTTGCGCGGTCGCGGTGGCGGCCAGCGCGGGTGCCAGCGGTTGGCCGGTGAGTCCGTGGCGGGG
>NZ_JAPIYN010000071.1:0-779 GCF_035617725.1 Mycobacterium sp. 94-17 | reverse complement strand
GCCAGCAGCAGCGCGACCCGCTGGCCCGGGGCTGCCCCGTGGTCAATCAGCAGGTGCGCCAACCGGTTGGAGGTCTCGTCGAGTTGCCGGTAGGTCATCGACTGGCCGTCGCAGCTGATCGCGACCGCGTCGGGGGTGCGGACCACCTGTCGGGTGAACACCACCGGAATCGAATTGGCTTGTGGTGCTGGGTGATCCAGTGCTGCCCGGTTGCCCCACGCCTCGAGCCGGGTGCGCTCGGCCGCCTCGAGCACCCCGATCGAGGACACGCGTGCGTCGGGGTCGATGGTCATGGCCTGCAGTAGCCGCTGCAACCGGGCGATCAAGACCTCGATGCCGGCGGTGTCGAACACCTCGGTGTCGAACTCGACCCGAAGGCTCAGTTGCTCACCGGGCTGGGCGGCCACCGTCAACGGGTAGTGGTTGTGTTCGCGGGCGCTGAACCCGGTGATCGCCAACTCATGATCACCCGATAGCGCCGCGGTGTCGATCGGATAGTTCTCGTAGACGAACAACGTGTCGAACAACTGGTCGTGGCCAGTGATCCGGAACAGCTCGGGTAACGCCAGATGCTGATGCTCCAGCGTGGCGGTGTGGACCTGTTGCAGCTGAGCCAACAACTCCGTGGTGGTGGTGGCCGCCGTCATCCGGGCGCGCACCGGCACCGTGTTGATCAACAACCCCACCATCGCATCGGCACCCGCCAACTCCGCCGGTCTGCCCGAGACCGCGGTGCCGAAGGCCACATCGTGGTGGCCGGTCAACGCGCACAGCAGCTG
>NZ_JAPIYN010000070.1:0-791 GCF_035617725.1 Mycobacterium sp. 94-17 | reverse complement strand
CTCTCATAGGCCGCCGCGGCCGAACGCGCCTGCGACGCAGTCTCTTCGGCCTGCGCCGCCGTCGTAGTCATCCACGTCACGTACGGTTGGGCCGCCTGGGCCATCGTCGCCGACGCGGTCCCCGTCCACTCATCGCTACTCAGCGCGGTGACCACGTTGTCATAACTCAGCGCCGCCGAATTCAGCTCGGCCGCCAACGCACTCCACGCCGACGCCGCAGCCACAAACGAACCCGACCCCGGACCCGCGTAAATCCGCGCCGAATTGAACTCCGGCGGAAACATCCCGTAATCCAACATCATCGACTCCTTAACCAGCCGCGGCGGCGTTGGCCGCCTCAGTCACCGCGTACGACCCGGAGCTGGTGCTCAGGGTGTTGACAAACATTTCGTGGATCTCCGCCGCCTGGGCGCTGACCGCCTGATACATCTGCGCGTGCGTAGCGAACTGTGCCGCTGTCAGCGCTGATACCTCGTCGGCAGCCGCCGGTACCACCCCCGTCGTCGGGACTGCTGCCGCGGCGTTCTGTGCGCTCAGCGTTGACCCGATGGCCTGCAGATTTCCCGCCGCGGCTGCCAGCGCCTCGGGCTGCGTGGTCACAAAGGACATCTAGGTCTCGTTCCTTCCGCCCGGCCCGGCGACATTCCGGGAGTGGGTTGCTGGTGTTCTGGCATTCATGTGGCTCTCCGTTATCCGGCCGAAGGTGGGCGGGTCAGCACGCTGTAGCGGAACCCGTATTTGTTGACGTAGCCGGCGGCCGCGCCGCGTCGTCCCATGCCTCCTACCGGCAT
>NZ_JAPIYN010000069.1:0-857 GCF_035617725.1 Mycobacterium sp. 94-17 | reverse complement strand
TGCGTGGCCAAAGCACTGAGCCAACTCACGTACGGGGTGACCGCCGACAACATCGCCGTCGACGCCGGACCCACCCAAGGTGCCTGGGTCAGCTCCGAAATCACCGACGTGTAGCCGCTGGCCGCCGTGCCCAGCTCCGCGCCGAGTCCGTCCCAGGCCGCGGCCGCGGCCATCAACGGGCCCGACCCCGGACCCGCGTACATGCGACCGGAATTGACCTCCGGCGGCAGTGCCCCGAAATCCATGGTCATGAAGCACCGGGCTGGAACGACATGTATCCCCTCGCAGGTGATCACTCAGCGATGACCATCGGAATTGGTTTTCCGAAAGGCTAAATGGCCGCGCCGCCGCGTCGCGGGTTCGCGATGCCGCGGTGGTACGGCAGCGGCATGCCGGCGCCGCTGTCACCACAGGTGTTTGCCCGCTCGGGGTCGCGGCGGACGGGTCCGCGCGCAGGGGCGCTACCTGCGGGAACGCACCGAGCAGGCTGTCCACCGTGGGCGTGCGACTGCGACCGCTCGGGCCGCGTCGGGGGGACGGCGCCGACGCGAAAACCCCAGTGCGGGATAAAAATCCGGCCGCAGATAAAAGCCCGTCATACGATTCGCTGCGGGAGCCCCGCATGCGACTCGGCGTGGGGGCTTCCGCGCGCGGATCCCACGACGGGTCACCGATCGGCGGTGCCGGTGGCACGAAGACGCGAAACGCGCCCTGCCGCCGGTCATTCGGAGGCAGGGCGCGTCGGAATCGTCCAGGGGTTGCGATTCCGGCGGGGACTATCCGGCGAAGGGTGGTCGGGCCATCACGGTGGGCCGGAATCCGTACTTGGGGCCGGCGACGCCGTGTCCGGCCGCACC
>NZ_JAPIYN010000068.1:0-882 GCF_035617725.1 Mycobacterium sp. 94-17 | reverse complement strand
ACGTCTGAGGGCGCGGCCGGTTTTTGTCGGGGGTGGCTGCGAGGATGTGGTCGTGTCTTCTTCGACGGCATCTGTTGGCGCTGGGGTGGTGAGTCCTAATGAGCGTCTGGGGGTGTTGTTTGAGGAGTTGGCGGAGTTGACGGGTCAGCGTAATGCGATTGATGGGCGCATCGTGGAGATCGTGGCTGAGATCGATCGTGACGGGTTGGGTGGGATGACCGGGGCGCGTTCGGTGCCGGCGTTGGTGGCGTGGAAGACGGGCTGTTCACCGGCCAACGCGCACACGATCGCCGCGATCGCGGGCCGGTTGGGGGAGTTCCCGCGTTGCGTCGCGGGGATGCGGCAGGGCCGGTTGTCGGCCGATCAGGTGGGGGTGATCGCGGCGCGGGCCGCGGCGGGCTCCGATGAGCATTACGCGCGGTTGGCGGAGGTGGCCACGGTGGCGCAGTTGCGGACCGCGGTCAGGCTGGAGCCGCGAGCTGACCCCGAGTCCGAGCCGTGGTGTGCGCCGCAGCGTTCGTTCACCAAGTCGAGCACCGAGCGGGGCAGCTGCTACCGGATCACCTTGCCCCCGCTGGATGCGGCGGCGTTGGATGCGGCGGTGGCGTCGCATCGGGAGGCGTTGATCGCGCAGTGGAAGGCCGACCACGGCGAGGGTGGGGGCGATCAGCGGCCGCCGTTGCCGGATGCCGCCGAGGCGTTCATGCGGCTGGTCGAGGCGGGCTGGGACGCCGAGGCGCTGCGCCGCCCGCATGGGCAGCACACCACGGTGGTGGTGCACTTGGAGGTGGACCGGCCGGCCGCCGCCTTGCATCGGGGTGCGCTGCTCTCTGATGCCGAGCGCCGCTATGTGACCTGCGAGGCCACCGCGGAGGTGTGGTT
>NZ_JAPIYN010000067.1:0-884 GCF_035617725.1 Mycobacterium sp. 94-17 | reverse complement strand
GGTGGATGCCCAGCCCAGTACCGGGTTGGCGGCGCCGGGCGCCGAGGACCTGGCGTATCTGATCTACACCTCGGGCACCACGGGTGTGCCCAAGGGGGTGGCGGTGGCGCACCGCAATGTCGGCGGGCTTTGGGATGGGTTGGCTGCGGGTGTGGCGGTGGCCGGGGTGTGGTCGCAGTGGCATTCGTATGCCTTTGACGTGTCGGTGTGGGAGATTTTCGGTGCGTTGCTCCATGGTGGGCGCCTGGTGGTGGTGGGCGAGTCGGTGGCGCGCTCGCCGCAGGATTTCCACGCGTTGTTGACCGGCGAGCGGGTCAGTGTGTTCAGTCAGACCCCGTCGGCGGTGGGTGTGCTTTCGCCGCAGGGGTTGGAGGGCGCGGCGCTGGTGGTGGCCGGTGAGGCCTGCCCGGTGGAGTTGGTGCAGCAGTGGGCGGCGCCGGGTCGGGTGATGATCAATGCCTATGGCCCGACGGAGGCCACGGTGTATGCGGCGCGCAGCGCGCCGTTGGTGGCGGGTGCGGGGGTGGCGCCGATTGGTGCGCCGGTGCCCGGCGCGGCGTTGCTGGTGCTCGATGACTGGTTGCGGCCGGTGCCGGCCGGGGTGATCGGCGAGTTGTATGTGGCCGGGGCGGGTGTGGCTGTCGGTTATTTGCGGCGGGCCGGGTTGACCGGGTCGCGGTTTGTGGCGTGCCCGTCCGGTGTTCCGGGGGCCCGGATGTATCGGACCGGGGACCTGGTGTGCTGGGGGGCTGATGGGCAGCTGCGGTATCTGGGGCGTGCCGATGAGCAGGTCAAGGTCCGCGGGTATCGCATCGAGCTCGGTGAGGTCCAGGCCGCACTGGCCGGGCTGCAGGGTGTCACCCAGGCGGTGGTGGTCGCCCGCG
>NZ_JAPIYN010000066.1:0-1064 GCF_035617725.1 Mycobacterium sp. 94-17 | reverse complement strand
TGGGTGGGTCCGGCGTCGACGGCGATGTTGTCGGCGGTCACCCCGTACGTGAGTTGGCTCAGTGCTTTGGCCACGCAGGCCGAGGAGACCGCCGGGCAGGGCCGGGCCGCCGCGGCGGCCTTTGAGGCGGCGTTTGCGATGACGGTGCCCCCACCGGTGATCGCGGCGAATCGGGTGTTGTTGGCCACGCTGGTCGCGACGAATTTCTTCGGGCAGAACACGCCGGCGATCGCGGCCACCGAGGCGCAGTACATGGAGATGTGGGCCCAAGACGCCGCGGCGATGTATGGCTATGCCGGCTCGTCGGCGGTGGCCTCGGAGCTGACGCCGTTCGCGGCGCCGCCCAACACCACGACCCCGGATGCGGGCTCGGATCAGGCCGACGCGGTGGCCCAGGCCGTGGCCGAGCCGGCGGGCAACACCGCGCAGACCGCGGCCAACACGACCCCACAACTGTTGTCGGCCACCACCTCTCAGGCGCTCACCCAGACGTCGACCACGACCGCCACGCAGCCGGGGCCCTTCACCTGGCTGACGAACACGATTCAGAATTTCCTGCAGTCCGGGCTGCCGACCCCGAGCAACAACTACCTCGGGTTGTCCTCCAGTGCGTACGACGCGATCTTGAAACGGACGACGGGTCTGGCTTACTTCTCGAACGGTATGGCGGGCTTTTGTACGTCGATCGCCCAGCAGTTGACCTTCGGTCCCGGGGGTAGCACGGCGGGTGCCGGTGGTGCGTGGTTCCCGACGCCGCAGTTCGCGAGCTTGGGTCTGAGCAACCTGGGTGGCGGCGGTGCGGCGGCCCACGCGGTGTCGGCGGGTGCCGGGCAGGCCGCCCGGGTGGGGATGCTTTCGGTTCCGCAGCACTGGACGACGCTGACCTCGGCGGTCAGCCCGGCGGCGGTCACCGAGGAGGCCACCCCCGTGCAGGCCGCCGGTGCGGCGGGGGCGCCCGGTTCCCCGGGCAACGGCTTGCTGCGGGGAATGCCGGTAGGAGGCATGGGACGACGCGGCGCGGCCGCCGGCTACGTCAACAAATACGGGTTCCGCTACAGCGTGCT
>NZ_JAPIYN010000065.1:0-1165 GCF_035617725.1 Mycobacterium sp. 94-17 | reverse complement strand
GGTGCGGCCGGACACGGCGTCGCCGGCCCCAAGTACGGATTCCGGCCCACCGTGATGGCCCGACCACCCTTCGCCGGCTGAGCGAGCGCCCCCACCGATGGCAGCGTTCGCGTCCGGACGCCACGAGGGCGGTCAAACAACGGAAAAGCGCGAAAGGAGGTCCCCACGGCGCGCCCCCGGGAATGGTCGTCGCAGCGATTCTTTGCGACGGGTTAAGCGGCAACCAGATTTTTATGCCGGGCGGCGAAACCATCGAACCCCGGGCGCCGATTAGCAGCAACTTTTTCGCCCGGAGACTGGTAGCGTGGCGTCCAACCGTCTTGCGACGGGCAGCGGTCGAGGTCAAGCGTTGTTACTGTGTCGTTACCAAAAGTGAATTTGCCGTACTGCTGGGTGAACAATTGCAAACACGGGCCTTCCGCACTGACCGCGGGGGCCACAGTCATCTAGTCTCGCTGAGTCGGGGTTTCAACTAGGAGGGAACACTATGTCGTTCGTGACCACACAGCCGGAGGCTTTGGCCGCGGCGGCCGGGAACCTGCAGGCTATCGGGTCGACCTTGAGCGCCCAAAACGCAGCCGCCGCAGCCCCAACCACAGGGGTGGTACCCGCTGCTGCCGACGAGGTGTCGGCGTTGACCGCGGCGCAGTTCGCCGCGCACGCGCAGATGTACCAGGCGGTGAGCGCCCAGGCCGCCGCCATTCACGAGGCTTTCGTGAACACGCTGGCCACCAGCTCCGGTTCGTACGCTGCGACCGAGGCAGCCAACGCCGCCGCCGCGCTCTGACCGGACTGGCGCGTTGAGGGGACTGGACAGATCGTCACCGACGTGGGTTGCGACGTAATCGCCCGGCACGGGACTACCGGGCCGCAGGGGTGGGCCCGCGATCCGTATGGCGAGGCACCACGCGCTCCGTCAACTCAAACGCCGCGATTCGGGTTCGACGTCCGTCTCACCGTGACAAAGCCCGGTGGCCGCCGGCTGATGGGAAGGGGGGGTCATTTCAATTCATTCGGCTCGGCGGTTGTGTAGTACCTGAACGATCCCGCCACCGTCTTTCACCACATCACTCAACAACCACGTAGCAAGGAGACAGCCGACATGGCAACACGTTTTATGACCGACCCGCACGAAATGCGGGCGATGGCGGGCCGCTTCGAGGTG
>NZ_JAPIYN010000064.1:0-1175 GCF_035617725.1 Mycobacterium sp. 94-17 | reverse complement strand
TGTGATGAGTCGAGTCATGGGTTACACATGAGTCGCGTCATCGGTTACAGATCGCCCCGGCCATCGGCCGGGGTTTTTCTGTTGGTTGCGCCAGTAGTTGTGGTCGGGGTCGATGTGGTGGCTGGCGATGAGTTGGTGGCCGGTTTTGCTGATGACGGTGACGGTTGTGGTGGTGACCAGGATGAGCACGGGGGTGTGGGCGTGGGTGTGTCCGATGCCGAGGTGGTGCAGGCGGCTGCCGTGGCGCAGGGTGAGTTTGCCGAATTGGTCGACGGTGTCGTGGCGGATGCGGAAGTGTTCGTTGGCCGTTGATGGTGGGCTGGCTTTGGGCAGTGCGGCGTAGGCCTGGGCGGGTGTGCGGCGTTGGGGTAGGGCGCGGTGTGGGCGGGCGGTGTTGTAGATCTCGCGGAAGGTGTCGAGCTGCGTTTGCGCATCGGCCAGGGTGGCTGGACGGGGTCGTGGGGCTAGCCAGCGTTTGAGGGTTTGGTGGAAGCGTTCGATTTTGCCCTGGGTTTGCGGGTGTCCGGGGTGGCCGTTCTTTTGAGTGATGCCCAGGCTGGCCAGTAGGCGCTCGAAGTCGTTGTGGCCGTGGGTGAACCGTGAGGTGTAGACCGAACCGTTGTCGGTCAGTGTGGATGCTGGTAGCCCGTAGGTGTTGACCACGTCGGTGAAGCTGGACACGACGTCACCTCCGCCCACGCGGTGATACGCAGTGCAGTAGAGCAGGTATCGGGAGTGGTCGTCGAGCCAGTTGAGGATTTCGACGTCGGCGCCGTTGGCCAGACTCCAGTGGGTGAAGTCGGATTGCCAGCACTGATTGGGCTGGGCGGCCTCAAAGCGGATGTAGGAGCTTTTAGGTCGTTTGCGTGGCTGGGGTGTGATCAGGCCGTGGTGGTGCAGGATGCGCCGGATCGTGGAGGTCGACGGCACGGGCAAGCCGCGGTCGGCGAGGTGCCATTGCAGTGTCTGTGCGCCGGCATCGAGGCCCTCAGCGCCGAGTTGTTCGCGCAGCAGCACTACCGCAGCGATGACCGCGTCGCTGGTGGCTCGGGGGTTGCTGGCGGGCCGCCGCGAGCGTGGATCGACACCGTCGAGACCGCCCTGGCGATAGCGGGCCAGTAACCGGTAGATGTGCTGGCGAGACAGGCCATAAACCCGTGCTGCCTGGGTGACAG
>NZ_JAPIYN010000063.1:0-1197 GCF_035617725.1 Mycobacterium sp. 94-17 | reverse complement strand
GGGCGCTCGGCGGGTGGCGGCAGGTCGCCGGTCGGGGCGCACAGGCCGGGGAACAACAACGCGCTGCCCGGAGTGGTGACATACGTCTGGCCGGCCGGCGACGTCACAATCAACGTCCCGTCGGGCAGCTGCTGGTCACGCCAGCCCCAAAACGTTTTCACCAAATGATGCGCGCGGCAATAACATTTCAGGTTCGACGCATGCGTGGGACCACCCTGGCTGTGCGGGATCGTGTGGTCGATGTCGCAGTCGGTGGCCGGGCGGTCACACCCGGGCCAGCGACACGTCAGATCCCGGCACCGCACGAAATCAGCCAACGCCGCCGAGGGCACATACCCCGACTCCGGGGCCGCATCCCCGGGATGCGCCAGCGGCACCAGCCGCGCCGCGCCGGCCAACTGCGCCAGCAACTCCGGGGGAATCAAACCCTCGGCGCCCACCTCGACCCCCGGCACCGCACCGCGGCCGGCCAGACTGGCCTGCTCGGCGATCACATGAACCACCACCGGACCCGCCGGCCGTCTGCCGCCCGCCGGGCACTCGGCACGCCCGCACCGACACCCCAACCGGTCCGCCCCGGCCACCAACGCCCCCACCGCATCCGCGCGCCGCTGCTCACGGCTACGGGGATCGTGCTCGCACACCGTGCCCGCCAACGCCTCCAACCGCTGATCCAGCGCATGAGCATCCGGGGCCCACAACGTGCCCTCCAGATGCGCCAAACCCCCACCCTCCATATCGGCCACCCACACCTGCCGATCAGCGGCCACCTTGGCGCGCCGGCGCACCGCATCGACATCCACCCGCGCCACCACCGCATCCACCCGCGCGGCCAGCCGGCCCCGCGTCATCGACGGCCACCGCGCCACCGTCACCGCCAACTGCGCATCCACCACCGCCACCACCTCGGCGTCGGTGATCAAATCCGTGCGATACACAATCGTCTGAAACAGCGCGTAATCGATGTCGCCGGCCGCAAACACCGCCCCCACCTTCGGCAACCGCTCCCGCATCGCCCGCGCATAACGCACCTTGCTCGCCGCCAACCCCTGACTGATCCGCAACTGCGCGCCCACCTCCGCAGCCACCGCCGCCTCGGTGTCGATCGCCCACTCCTCGGTCTCCGCACACCGCGACAACCGATAGGAAAACAACTCCCCAATCCCCCGCAACTGCTCAGCCGCCGCCCGATTCTCC
>NZ_JAPIYN010000062.1:0-1415 GCF_035617725.1 Mycobacterium sp. 94-17 | reverse complement strand
TCGATCGATCTGCTCCAAGAGGCCGAGCACGCTCGGTTGGATGAGTTCGGTAATCGGGCGGTGTTGAGCCGGGCGGTGACGCCGGTGTCGATACCGGTGTTGTTTGCCGCGCAGGTGGCGCGCACGCCCGGGGCGGTGGCGCTCAGCTGTGCGGGCCGCTCGATGACCTACCGCGAGCTCGATGAGGCGTCGAACCGGTTGGCGCACTTGCTGGCTGGATACGGTGCAGGCCCGGGTGCGTGTGTGGCGCTGCTGTTTTCCCGGTCCGCCGAGGCGATCGTCGCCATCCTCGCGGTGCTCAAAACCGGGGCGGCGTATCTGCCGATCGATCCGGCAGTGCCGGCGGCCCGCATCCAATTCATGGTTGCCGACGCCATGCCCGTTGCCGCGGTCACCACCGCCGCGCACGCTGACCGGCTGCACGAATGCGACCTGGATGTCATCGACATCCACGACCCACATATCGACATCCAACCCGGCATCGCCCTAGCCGCGCCGGCCCCCGACGACCTCGCCCACATCATCTACACCTCGGGCACCACCGGGGTGCCCAAAGGCGTTGCGGTCACCCACCACAACATCACCCGACTGTTCGACGCCCTCGACGTCGGCGTGCAACCGGCGCCCGGCCAGGTGTGGACCCAATGCCATTCCTATGCCTTCGACTTCTCCGTCTGGGAGATCTGGGGGGCATTGCTGCACGGCGCTCGCCTGGTGGTGGTACCCGAGACGGTGACCGGTTCACCACAAGACCTGCACGCCTTGCTGCTTGCCGAGCACGTCACCGTGTGGAGCCAAACCCCCTCCGCGCTGGCCGCCCAGCGCCCCGACGGGCTGGACTCGGTGACGCTGATGGCCGCCGGCGAAGCCTGCCCCGCCGAGATCGTCGACCGCTGGGCACCCGGACGGGTGATGATCAACGGCTACGGCCCCACCGAAACCACCGTCTACGCCACCATCAGCCACCCCTTGACCCCCGATACCACACCGGTGCCCATCGGCACCCCCGTCCCGGGGGCGGCGCTGTTCGTCCTCGACGAATGGCTGCACCCGGTAGCGCCCGGAGTGATCGGCGAACTCTACGTGGCCGGCCACGGCGTCAGCCTCGGATATCTGCGCCGGCCCGCGCTGACCGCCTCACGGTTTGTCCCGTGTCCTTTCGGTGCACCCGGGGCACGCATGTACCGCACCGGAGATCTGGTGCGCTGGGCCACCGATGGACAACTGCACTACTTCGGCCGCGCCGACGAACAGGTCAAAATCCGCGGCTACCGCATCGAACTCGGCGAAATCCACACCGCCCTGGCCGCACTCGACGGCGTCGATCACGCCGCCGTCATCGCCCGCGAAGACCGGCCCGGCGACAAAAGACTGGTCGGCTACCTCACCGGCACCGCCGACCCGACCACCGCACG
>NZ_JAPIYN010000061.1:0-1422 GCF_035617725.1 Mycobacterium sp. 94-17 | reverse complement strand
GGTTGCGTCCACCAAGGTGGTGTACGAGCCGGGCCGTGAAGTGAGAACCGGCGTGTCGTAGCCGGACGAATGAGGGTCATCGCGTGATTCTTCGAGAGACCGACCAAAGTCACTCGAGCAAAGGAATCAACGCGATGACCGCTGCCCACGATATCGACTTGCCGGCGCTGCTGGCTGAGCGACTCACTACCACCCACCCCGACGTCCTGCGCGAACTGCTGGCCACGTTCATCCACACGCTGATGGGCGCTGAAGCCGATGCGCTGTGCGGCGCGGGCTACGGTCAGCGCAGTGCTGAACGCACCAACTCCCGCAATGGCTACCGGCATCGCCAATTCGATACCCGGGCAGGCAGTTTGGATCTGGCGATCCCCAAGCTGCGGCAAGGGTCCTACTTTCCGGATTGGCTGCTGGAACGCCGCAAACGCGCCGAGCGGGCGTTGACCACCGTGGTGGCCACCTGTTATCTGCTGGGGGTCTCGACCCGACGGATGGACAAACTGGTCGAAACCCTAGGCGTCACCAGCCTGTCGAAATCGCAGGTGTCGGTGATGGCCAAAGAACTCGACACCGCCGTTGAAGCCTTCCGCACCCGGCCCTTGGATGCTGGCCCGTATACGTTCATGGCCGCCGATGCCCTGGTCCTCAAAGTCCGCGAGGCCGGCCGCGTGGTCAACGTGCACGCGCTGATCGCGGTCGGCGTCAATGCCGAGGGTTACCGCGAAATCCTGGGCATCGATGTCACCACCGCCGAGGATGGAGCCGGCTGGTTGACGTTTCTGCGGTCGTTGACCGCCCGCGGCCTGTCCGGGGTGGCACTGGTCACCAGCGACGCCCATGCTGGACTGCTCTCGGCGATCGGGGCTACCTTGCCTGGCGCGTCCTGGCAGCGGTGCCGCACCCACTACGCCACCAACTTGATGGCCATCACCCCCAAGAGCTCCTGGCCGTGGGTTAAGACGCTGCTGCATTCGGTGTTCGATCAGCCCGACACCACATCCGTTGGGGCGCAATATGACCGGATCATCGACGCTTTGGCCGACAAGCTGCCCAAGGTCGCCGATCACCTCGAAGACGCCCGAGCCGACCTGCTGGCGTTCACCGCGTTTCCCAAGCAAATCTGGCGCCAGATCTGGTCCAACAATCCCCAAGAGCGGCTCAATAAGGAGATCCGGCGGCGCACCGACGTCGTTGGAATCTTCCCCAATCGCGACGCCCTGATCCGCCTCGTCGGCGCCGTACTGGCCGAACAACACGATGAATGGGCCGAATCACGCCGCTATCTCGGCCTCGACGTACTCAGCAAATCCCGCCTCACCACCACCGCACCACCAGAACAGGAGGACGCACCCGCAGCACTAACCGCCTAACCACGACAACGAAGAATCACACGACGACGTCGTACACCACGTCCCTGGACTT
>NZ_JAPIYN010000060.1:0-1424 GCF_035617725.1 Mycobacterium sp. 94-17 | reverse complement strand
CAGCGGGGCTAGGTGCCGGCTTTGAGGTCGGCGTGCCCTGCGGTTGTGGGGAACGAAGGTGCCTGAGTCTTTGAAGTGTGACCATCAAATTCAAAAGCACCTTCGTCCGTTGTGAGCCTAGTCAGATCGTCGAAGCCCTTGTCGGGCTCAAGGACGTCCGCGTGCTGGCCTATCGACGTATCGGTCCGGATGTCGAGCTGGTGATCGAGCAGACCGTGGTCAATCGGTTATGCCCGACGTGTGGGGGCGCAGGCCAGATCAAGGAGCGGCCGACGGTGCGCTATGTCGACCTGCCCGTCTACGGCCAGCCGATGCGTCTGGCGTGGCGCAAGCACCGTTTGATCTGCCGGCGACCCGCCTGTGCTGGGCCGAGCTGGACCAGTGCCGACCACCGCATCGCGGCCAAGAACTGCCTGCTGACGACCCGCTGCGCCAAATGGGCCACGATGCAGGTCGGGACAGGTCGTGCGGTCTCCGATGTCGCCGGTGAGCTGTCCTGCGATTGGCACACCGTCAACGACGCGGTCATGACCTACGGTCGGGCGCTGCTGGCTGCCGACCGGCGTCGCCTCAACGCCACGTCCGCGATCGGCTTGGACGAGACCTCTTTTGTGAAACTGTGCAGCCGCAGGGGCCGCTCGTATGCGACCACCGTCGCTGATGTCGCCAACCACCAGATCATCGAGATCCTGCCCACACGAAGCTATGTCGATGTCGCCGGCTGGATCGACCAACAACCCCTGGCATGGAAACACCGCATCCGCTTCGGCGCCCTGGACATGTCGGCGACCAACGCCGCGGTCTACACGGTGATGCTGCCCCAAGCCCGGCAGGTCGTCGATCCCTTCCACTGCGTGCAACTGGCCAATCGGGCCCTCGACGAGATTCGACGACGCGTGCAGCGTGAACAAAAAGGCCACCGCGGTCGGCGTCACGACCCTCTCTACCGGGTCCGCCGGGTGCTGCTCACCGGTGAGGAACGCCTCGACGCCAAGGCCACCCAACGCCTGAGTTCACTACTGCAACTGGGCGATCCCCGCGGCGAAGTCGCCCTGGCCTACCGCGTCAAGGAACGACTACGCGAGTTCTACTGCTGCACCGACATCCACGCCGCCCGCGCGATGCTCTCCGAACTGATCGACCACTGCCTACGCCCGAGCCTGCCGCCCGAACTGAACAAACTCGCCCGCACCTTCAAAGCCTGGTTCGACAAGATCTGCAACTTCCACATCGCCCGAGTCAGCAACGGGCCCACCGAGGCCCTCAACAACCTGATCAAACGCATCAAACGCATCGGCTACGGCTTCACCAACTTCGAGAACTACCGCATTCGCGCACTGCTCTACGCCGGCAAGCCCAACTGGCGGGTCCTCACATCCATCGTCGTCCGATGAACACAGCACCCCGGCAAGATCCGAAGAGCC
>NZ_JAPIYN010000059.1:0-1463 GCF_035617725.1 Mycobacterium sp. 94-17 | reverse complement strand
TTGATGCTCCTATCTTTGTTAAGGGTCAAGCGGCGGTGATGAGCTGGGTGTTGAGCCATTCGCGGTAGTTGGTTGCGAGGGTGTCGTTGCGTTTGAGGCCGCGTTCGAGCCGGGAGATGTCGTTGGGCCAAACACCGAAGTGTGCTGCAGCGCTGGTGAGGGTGATGTTTTTGGCTTGTCGGGCCGGGCGCAGGTCGCTGTAGTCATCGATGGGGCACGGTGCGGTGAGGTGTTTGAACATCTCGCGGGCGATGGCGCGTTTGAGCAGACGCAGGATGTCCTTTTTGGAGCGGCCGGCGGCGAGTTGGCGCGTGGCGTAGTTGCGGGTGCGTGGGTCGTGGGACCAGCGCACCAGTGCGATGCGGTGCAGCGCGTTGTTGGCCGCGCGGTCGCCGCCGCGAGAGAGTCGGTAGCGGTGGGTTTTACCCGAGCTGGCGGGGATGGGTGCGACGCCGCAGAGCATGGCAAAGGCCGCTTCAGAGCGCACCCGGTCGCTGTTAGTGCCGGCGGTGATGAGCAATTGTGCCGCGGTGTCGGGGCCCACTCCGTAGGCGGCGCGGAGGGCCGGGTTGGTCGCGGTGGTCAAGGTGTCGAGCTGAGCGGTCAGCTCGCGGTCTTGGCGTTCGAGGAATTCGATGCGCTGGGCCAAGGTTTTGCAGGCAATCAACACCGCCATGACAGTGGGGTCGTCGTGGGTGTAAGGCTGGCATCGGGCCAACGCCTCGATCAGACGCAAGGTGGTGGGGTAGCGGCGGTAGCGTTCCCGCAGCGCTGCCGGCGCGGCGACGAGGAGGTCTTTGATCTGCTGGATGGCCGCGGTGCGGGCTTTAACTGCGCCGCGGCGCGCGATCAGCAGGGCTTTGAGTGCGCCGGTGTCGGGATCTTTGGGCACGGTCAGGCCGTGGCCGCCCAGCACGGCACGAGCGGCGCTATAGGCGTCCAGCGGGTCGGATTTACCTTGGCGGCGTCGCGCTGACCGGTCGGGTCGGTTGACCTCGACAACCTGAATCTCGTTGTCTTGCAAGGTTTGTGTGAACCCGGCCCCATAGCTGCCAGTGCCCTCGACGCCGGCGATGAACACCTCTCCAAAGCTTTGCGCCCACCGCAGGGCGACGTAATAACCGGTCGGATTCGTGCGAAACTCGGCATCGCCAAGAAGTTGGCCGGTGTCGGTGATGGCCGCGACGTGAATGGTGTCGAGGTGAGTGTCGACGCCGATGACGACCCGACGTGGGGATGTCACGATGGTTGGTGTCCTCTCTGTGCAAGCGACGGTGCGGTGGGTGACAAACCCGGTGGGGCGGGCAGACAAGACATTGATGAGGAACTGCCAGGCTCCTGATTAGGTCATGTCCGCCACACCGGGCTCTCATGGCGGTGCTTGCCCGCTCGTCGCTGGTGAGACAAATCAATTGGAAGACAACTCAGCAGGGCGTCAGTCGGAGCGAGAGTCATCACCAGCA
>NZ_JAPIYN010000058.1:0-1530 GCF_035617725.1 Mycobacterium sp. 94-17 | reverse complement strand
TTGATCAACACGGTGCCGGTGCGCGCCCGGCTCAGCGCGGCCACCACCACCACGGAGTTGTTGGCTCAGCTGCAACATGTCCACACCGCCACGCTGGAGCATCAGCATCTCGCGTTACCCGAGCTGTTCCGGATCACCGGCCACGAGCAGTTGTTCGACACGTTGTTCGTCTACGAGAACTATCCGATCGACACCGCCGGGATGGCCGGCGATCACGAACTGGCCGTCACGGAGTTCAGCGCCCACGAATACAACCACTACCCGCTTGCGGTCCAGGCTCTACCGGGCGAAGAACTGAGTCTGCGGGTCGAGTTCGACACCGAGGTGTTCGACGCGGCCGGCATCGAGGTCTTGATCGCCCGGTTGCAGCGACTACTGCAGGCCATGACCATCGACCCCGACGCACCGGTCTCCTCGATCGGGGTGCTCGAGGAATCCGAGCGCACCCGGCTCGAGGCGTGGGGCAACCGCACCGTGCTGGATCGCCCGGTGCCACAAGCTAATTCGATTCCGGTGTTGTTCACCCAGCAGGTGGTCCGCACTCCCGACGCGGTGGCACTAACGTGCGACGGCCACTCGATGACCTACCGCCAACTCGACGAGGCCTCCAACCGGTTGGCGCACCTGCTGATTGACCACGGGGCAGCCCCGGGCCAGCGGGTGGCGCTGCTGCTGGCGCGCTCGGCCGAGGCGATCGTGGCGATTGTGGCGGTGCTCAAAACCGGTGCCGCCTATCTGCCGCTCGACCCCGCACACCCCGACGCCCGCATCGAGTTCCTACTCACCGACGCCGCCCCGATCGCCGCGCTCACCACAGCAGACCTACGTTCACGACTGCACGGCTACGACCTGTTGACCATCGACGTGGATGATCCGCGCATCCCGACCTATCCGCGCGCCGGCCTGCCCGCTCCGGCGCCCGACGACATCGCATACCTGATTTACACCTCGGGCACCACCGGGGTGCCCAAAGGCGTTGCCATCACGCACCATAACGTCACTCAGCTGCTGGACTCCCTCGACGCCGAGCTCGCGCCGGGCCGGGTGTGGTCCCAGGCGAGTTCGTTGGCCTTCGACATCTCGGTGTGGGAGATCTGGGGCGCGCTGCTGGCTGGTGGGCGGCTGGTGGTGGTGCCCGAGTCGCTGGTCCGAGCCCCCGAGGAATTCCTCACCCTGCTGGTCGCCGAGCGGGTCAGTGTGTTGAGCCAGACCCCGTCGGCGTTCTATGCCCTGGCAGCCGCGGATGCGCTGGCACCAGAGTTGGGTCAGCGACTGAACCTCGAGGCGGTGGTGTTTGGTGGGGAGGTGCTGGATCCGCCGCGGCTGCAGGGGTGGCTGGGCCGGCATCGGGGGTTGCCGCGGCTGCTCAACTTGTATGGCACCACTGAGACGACGGTGCATGCCTCGGTGCGTGAGATCGTGGCCGGTGATGTCGACAGTGCGGTGAGTCCGGTCGGGGTGCCGTTGGAGCATCTGGGGTTTTTTGTTTTGGATGGGTGGTTGCGGGCGGTGCCGGTGGGGGTGGTCGGC
>NZ_JAPIYN010000057.1:0-1706 GCF_035617725.1 Mycobacterium sp. 94-17 | reverse complement strand
CCCGCCGAGTTCGAAGAAGGAGTCTTCGGTGCCGACTTGGTCGAGTCCCAGGACCTGGGCGTAAATCCCGGCCAGGACTTCTTCGACCGCACTGGTCGGCGCCCGATAATTGCCGCCATCACGATAATCCGGCGCCGGCAACGCCCGCTTGTCCAATTTGCCGTTCACCGTCAACGGCAACGCCTCGATCACCACCACCGCCGCGGGCACCATATACCCCGGCAACCGCTCCGCCAACGCCGCACGCACCCCGACCGGATCCGCCGTCCCGGTCACATACCCCACCAACCGCTTATCCCCCGGCCGATCCTCCCGCGCCACCACCACCGCCTGCTCCACACCCTCCAAACCGGCCAACGCCGCACTCACCTGACCCAACTCAATCCGGAACCCACGAATCTTCACCTGCTCATCCGCACGCCCCACATACACCAACTGCCCATCAACACCCCACGACACCAAATCCCCCGTCCGATACATCCGCACCCCCGGCCCCCCAAACGGACACGCCACAAACCGCGAAGACGTCAACCCCGCCCGCCGCCAATACCCACACGCCACCATCGGACCCGCCACATACAACTCACCCACCACCCCCACCGGCACCCGACGCAACCACTTATCCAACACAAACAACACCGCACCCGACACCGCCGACCCAATCGGCGCCGCCCCCGACCCCACCACCACCGGATAACCCAACGTCACATCCACCGTCGTCTCCGTCGGCCCATACTCATTGACCAACCGCGCCACCGCCCCATACCGATCCACAATCTCCGCCGTACACACCTCACCACCAGTCACCAACGTCAACCCCGCCAACTCCTCAGCCGGCAACGCCGCCAACGTGCTCGGCGTGAACTTCGCATGCGACACCCGATCACGCGCCAGCAACTCCAGCAGCTCCTGACCCGGCAACACCTCATCCCCACACGGAATCACCGCAGCCGCCCCACTAAGCAACGCCCACCACATATTCCCGACCGACATATCAAAGATCAACGGCGCAAACTGCAACACCCGACTCTGCTCGGTAATCCCCAACCGCTGCACATGACTGGCCACCAAACCCGCAATCCCGGTATGCGTCACCGCCACCCCCTTCGGAGTGCCAGTCGTCCCCGACGTATAGATCAAATACGCCACACTCTCCGCCGCCACCACCGGCAACGACACCCCCCCACCAGCCACCACACCCGGATCCTCCACCTCAACCACCCACAACCCCAACCCCTCCAAACGCCGCCCCAACCCCCGCGTCACCACCGCACCCACCGGCAACGCATCACCCACAATGAACGCAATCGAGGCATCCGGATGATCCGGATCCAACGGCACATACGCCGCCCCCGACTTCAACACCCCCAAAATCCCCACAAACGCCTCCGCCGAACGCTCACACAACAACGCCACCACATCACCCACACCCACCCCACGACCCACCAACACCCGCGCCAACCGATCCGACGCCTCATCCACCTCCCCATACGTCCACGACCGCCCCCCACACACCAACGCCACCCCCAACGGCGTCCGCGCCACCTGCCCCGCCCACAACCCCGGCACCGACACCAACACCGACGACTCACCCAACACCGCAACCTGACCAAACTCATCCAACCGCGCCACCTCACCCCCATCCAGCACACCCACCGACGACAACCGCCGACCCGGATCCCCCACCATCGCCTGCAAAATCCGCT
>NZ_JAPIYN010000056.1:0-1719 GCF_035617725.1 Mycobacterium sp. 94-17 | reverse complement strand
CCGGCGCGCTCACCGGCCCCAAGCACCCCAATACCCGAAAGCCGCAGCCCGGGATCACCCACCATCTCCTCAAGCACCCGCTGCAACCGGTGAACCAACGCCTCAATCGTCTCAGGCTCAAACACATCCGTACGAAACTCCACCGACCCCCCAATACCGGCCGGCTCCCCCACCTGAGTCCACCGCGGCGCCAACGACACCGACACATCCATCCGCGCGGTCTGCGCATCCAACCCGATCTCACTGACCCGCACCGGCCCCAACCCCACACCCCCGACCGCATCCGCATGCTGCCAGTTCTGCCAAGCCAACATCACCTGCACCACCGGATGATGACTCAAACTCCGCACCGGATTGAGCCGCTCCACCAACACCTCAAACGGCACATCCTGATGCTCAAACGCCGCCAAACTGCGCGCCCGCACCTGACCCACCAACTCCGCCACACTGGGATCACCCGCCAAATCCACCCGCAACACCAACGTGTTCACGAAAAACCCGACCAACCCCTCCAACGCCGCATCACTGCGCCCCGCAATCGGAAACCCGATCGCCACATCGCGGCCCGCACCCACCTTGCACAACACCACCGCCAACGCCGCCTGAATCACCATGAAACTGCTCGCCTGACACTCCCGCGCCAACCCCGCAATCCCGGCCTGCAACCCCGCCGACCACTCCACCGCCACCGCCGCACCCCGCTGATCAGCCACCACCGGATACGGCCGATCCGTAGGCAACACCACCCGCTCGGGCAACCCCGCCAAAGCCCGCTCCCAATACCCCACCTGAGTCGCGATCACACTCTCAGGATCATCAAGATCCCCGAACTGCTCACGCTGCCACAACGTGTAATCCACATACTGCACCGGCAATTCAGCCCACCCCGGCACCCGCCCGACAGACCGCGCCCCATACGCCACCCCCAAATCAGCCACCAACGGCCCCAACGACCACCCATCCGCGGCGATATGATGCACCACCGCCACCAACACATACTCATCCACACCACAACGGAAAAGCCGGGCCCGCAACGGGATCTCAACCGCCAAATCAAACCGATAACCCGCCACCGCCGCGATCGCCCCATCAAGTTTCTGGTCCGACCAACCCGTCGCATCCACCACCTGCCACCCGAAATCAACACCCCCCACCGGCAACACCACCTGCTGCGGCACCCCATCAACCGCCGCGAACACCGTCCGCAACGACTCATGACGACCCACCACATCACCCAGCGCCGCCCCCAACGCCGCCACATCCAACTCACCCTCAAGCCGCAACGCCACCGCCAAGTTGTACACCGCCGAAGGCCCCTGCAACTGATCGATAAACCACAACCGCGACTGCGCAAACGACAACGGCACCACCGCCGGACGCACCACCGGACCCAACCGCGCCACCCCACCCCCACCCGAACCCACACACCCCGCCAACCCCGCCACCGTCGGCGCATCAAACACCGCACGCACCGAAACACCCCCACCCACACCAGCATTGACCGCCGCCACCAACCGCATCGCCGACAACGAATCACCACCCAAATCAAAGAACGAGTCATCCACCCCCACCCGCTCCACACCCAACACCTGGCCATAGATGCCGGCCAGGATCTCCTCGGTGGGAGTAGACGGGGCGCGGTATCGACCCCCATCGCCGTAATCGGGCGCGGGCAGGGCGCGTTTGTCGAGTTTGCCGTTGACCGTCAACGGCAACTCC
>NZ_JAPIYN010000055.1:0-1856 GCF_035617725.1 Mycobacterium sp. 94-17 | reverse complement strand
GAGCGCGCCGCGGTGTGTGATGTGGGCGGGCAGTCGGCGTTTCGGGTGGTGTTGGTCCGGATTGGGGCCGATCGGCATCGGTTGGTGTTGACCAATCATCACATTGTGATGGATGGCTGGTCGTTGCCGATTGTGTTGCGGGAGGTGTTCGCGAGTTATTACGGGCAGCGGTTGGCGGCGCCGGTGCCGTATCGCAGTTTTGTGAGTTGGTTGGCGGGGCGTGATGTGGCGGCGGCGCGGGTGGTGTGGGGGGAGGTGTTGGCCGGGTTTGATGTCCCGACGTTGGTGGGTCGGCCGGGGCGGTTGGAGTTGGGTGGGCGGTCGGTGGTGTCGTGTCGGGTTGCGGTGGAGCTCACGCGGGCGGTGGGGGAGTTGGCGCGTGCGCAGCACACGACGGTCAATGTGGTGTTGCAGGGGGCGTGGGCGCAGTTGTTGATGTGGTTGACCGGTCGTGTTGATGTGGCGTTTGGGGTGGCGGTGTCGGGGCGGCCGGCTGAGGTGGTGGGTGCGGAGTCGATGGTGGGGTTGTTGATCAACACGGTGCCGGTGCGTGCGCGGATGGGTGCGGCGATGAGCACGGTGGAGTTGTTGGCGCAGTTGCAAGATGCGCATAACGCGACGGTGGAGCATCAGCATTTGGCGTTGTCGGGGATTCATCGGGTGGCGGGTCTGGATCAGTTGTTCGACACGTTGTTTGTGTTCGAGAACTATCCGATTGATACGGGTGCGCCGTTGGGGGTGGATGGGTTGGCGATTGCCGGGTTCACGGCGCGGGAGTACACCCATTATCCGTTGGCGGTGCAGGCCCGGCCGGGTCGTGAGTTGGATTTTCGGGTGGAGTTCGATACCGGGGTGTTCGACGCGGCCGGTGTCGAGACGTTGATGGATCGTCTGCAACGAATATTGCAGGCAATGGTGCTGGATCCGGCCCGGGCATTGTGCTCGATCGGGGTGCTCGATGCGGCCGAGCATGCCCGGCTGGAGGCGTGGGGTAACCGGGCGGTGCTGGACCGGCCGGTGTCGCAGGCTGATTCGATTCCGGTGTTGTTCGCGCAGCAGGTGGCGCGGGCTCCTGAGGCGGTGGCGCTGACGTGCGGGCAGCGGTCGTGGACGTATCGCGAGCTGGATGAGGCGGCGAACCGGTTGGCGCATCTGTTGGTTGGCCACGGGGCGGGCCCGGGGCAGCGGGTGGGGTTGCTGTTGCCGCGCTCGGCGGAGGCGGTTGTGGCGATGGTGGCGGTGCTGAAGTCCGGGGCGGCGTATGTGCCGATTGATCCGGGGTTGCCGCAGCCGCGGATCGGGTTTGTGCTCGGCGATGCCGCCCCGGTGGTGGTGGTGACCACCGCGGATTTACGTCCGCGATTGGGCGGGGGTGGCGTGGCGGTCCTCGAGGTGGATGATCCGGGGGTTCAGGACTGTCCGTGCACCGCGCTGCCGGCGCCGGCGGTGGGGGATGTGGCGTATTTGATGTACACCTCGGGCACGACGGGGGTGCCGAAGGCGGTGGCGGTCACGCACGGCAATGTGGCGCAGTTGGTGGCGTCGGTGGGGGCGTATCTGGCGGGGGCGGGGGTGTGGTCGCAGTGGCATTCGTATGCCTTCGATGTGTCGGTGTGGGAGGTTTTCGGGGCGCTGCTGGGGGGTGGGCGCCTGGTGGTGGTTCCCGGGGTGGTGGCGGGCTCGCCGCAGGATTTCCATGCCCTGCTGGTGGCTGAGCGGGTCACGGTGGTGTGTCAGACCCCGTCGGCGGCGGCGGTGTTGTCGCCGGGGGGGTTGGGGTCGGCGGCGTTGGTGGTGGCTGGTGAGGCGTGTCCGGTGGAGGTGGTGCAGCGGTGGGCGCCGGGTCGGGTGATGCT
>NZ_JAPIYN010000054.1:0-1877 GCF_035617725.1 Mycobacterium sp. 94-17 | reverse complement strand
AGCAGATCGATCGAGGACAGCCTCCTGGCGGGGTCGGCGGTCATCGCCATCAACACCCGCTCGAGGCGGTCGATCAGGGTGTCGATGGTGGCGGCGTCGAACACATCGGTGCGGAACTCGACCTCCCCGCCGATCCCGGCCGGGGCACCGGTCGGGGTCCAGCGCGGAGCCAGCGACACCGTCAAATCCATCCGGGCGGTACCGGTCTCGGCGGCCAGCGCGGTCACCCGCAGGCCGTCCCCACCGAGCCCGCCGTCGAGTGGGGTGGGCGGGGTGGGGAAGTTCTGCCAGTTCACCACCACCTGAACCAGCGGGTGATGGGCCAGGCTGCGGACCGGGTTGAGCCGCTCCACCAGCACCTCGAACGGCACATCCTGATGCTCGTAGGCGGCCAGGGCCCGCTCGCGGACCCGGCCCAACAACTGGGCCACGGTGGGATCCCCCGACACATCGACCCGCAACACCAAGGTGTTGACGAACACCCCCACCAACTCCTCGAGCACCGGGTCAGCGCGCCCGGCGATCGGGAACCCCACCGCCACCTCGGTGCCGGCGCTGAGCCGGGCCAACACCACCGCCACCGCGGCCTGCACCACCATGAACCCGGTCGCGTGATGCTCGGCGGCCAGCCGGGCAATGCCCTGCTGCACCGCGACCGGCCACTCCAGCGCCACCCGCGCGCCGCGGTGATCGGCCACCGCCGGGTAAGGCCGATCCGTGGGCAACACCAGCCGCTGCGCCATCCCCGCCAACGCGTGCTGCCAGTAAGCCAACTGCCCGCCGATACGACTATGCGGATCGTCGAGATCCCCGAACCAGGCCCGCTGCCACAGCGTGTAATCGGCGTACTGCACCGGCAGCGGCGCCCACCCCGGCACCCGGCCCGCACACCGGTGCGCGTAGGCCACACTCAAATCCCGCAGCAGTGGGGTGATCGACACCCCGTCGGCGGCGATATGGTGCACCACCGCGGCCAACACATGCTCCTGGGCGCTGACACGGAAAAGTGTCGCCCGCACCGGGAGGTCGGTCGCCAGATCGAACGGGTCACACACCACGTCCTGGATCGCCTGCGCCAACCGGTCCGCGGGCCAGTCACCGGCCTCAATGACCCGCCAATCGACCTCGGCCCGCCCGGCCGCCACCACCTGCTGGCGCGGAATGCCCTCGACCGCGGGAAACCGGGTACGCAGACTCTCATGGCGGCCCACCACATCGGCCAGCGCCGCCCCCAACGCCGCCTCGTCGAGGTGCCCCTGCAGCCGCAACGCCACCGGCATGTGATACATCGCCGACGGCCCCTGCAACTGGTCGATAAACCACAACCGGGACTGCGCGAACGACAACGGCAGCACCGCCGGACGCGGCCCCGCCACCACCGGCGCACCCCGGCCCGCCGGCCCACCCAGCCGGCGCGCCAACTGCGCCACCGTCGGCGTCTCAAACACCGCCCGCACCGCCAACCCCGCATCCAAACCGGTATTGACCGCCGCGATCAACCGCATCGCCGACAACGAATCCCCACCCAAATCGAAAAACGACTCCTCGGCCCCGACCCGCTCCACCCCCAACACCTCGGCATACATCCCCGCCACGATCTCCTCCGCCGGCCCAGCCGGGGCCCGCGAGCATCCCCCGCCGTACTCCGGAGCCGGCAACGCGCGCTTATCGAGCTTGCCGTTCACCGTCAACGGCACCGCGTCGATGACCACGACCGCGGCCGGCACCATATAACCCGGCAACCGCTCGGCCAGCCCGCCCCGCACCATCACCGGATCAGCCGTCCCGGTGATATAGCCGACCAGACGCCTATCCCCCGGGCGATCCTCACGGGCAATCACCACCGCCTGCCCCACCCCGTCTACCGCCGCCAGCGC
>NZ_JAPIYN010000053.1:0-1922 GCF_035617725.1 Mycobacterium sp. 94-17 | reverse complement strand
GCCGAGGGCCCCTGCAACTGGTCGATAAACCACAACCGATTCTGCGCAAACGACAACGGCACCACCGCCGGACGCTCCCCAGCCACCAACGGCTCCAACCCACCACCCTCACCCACCCGCAACGCCAACTGCGCCACCGACGGCGCCTCAAACAACACCCCCACCGACAAATGAACACCCAACCCCGCATTCACCGCAGCCACCACCCGCATCGCCAACAACGAATCCCCACCCAAATCAAAAAACGAATCCTCCACCCCCACCCGCTCCAACCCCAACACCTGCCCAAACACCCCCGCCAAAATCTCCTCCGCCGGACTGCTCGGAGCCCGATACACCCCACCGGCATACTCCGGCGCCGGCAACGCCCGCTTATCCAACTTCCCATTCGCCGTCAACGGCAACGCCTCAAGCACCACCACCGCCGCCGGCACCATCCACCCCGGCAACCGCTCCGCCAACGCCGCACGCAACTCAGCCGGCTCCGCAGTCCCCGTCACATACCCCACCAAACGCTTATCCCCCGGCCGATCCTCCCGCGCAATCACCGCCGCCCGCACCACCCCCTCCAAGGCAGCCAGGGCGGCCTGGACCTCACCCAACTCAATGCGATACCCACGAATCTTGACCTGCTCATCAGCCCGCCCCAAATACTGCAACTGCCCATCCGCCCCCCACCGCACCACATCCCCCGTCCGATACATCCGCAACCCCGCCACCCCATCCCCAAACGGGCACGCCACAAACCGCGACGCCGTCAACGACCCCCGACCCCAATACCCACACGCCACCCCACCACCAGCCACATACAACTCCCCCACCACACCCACCGACACCGGCCGCAACCACTTATCCAACACAAACAACGCCGCCCCCACCACCGGCGACCCAATCGGCACCACCGACGACCCCGCCACCAACGGCGCACTCAACGCCGCATACACCGTGGCCTCCGTCGGCCCATACGCATTAATCAACACCCGCCCCGGACCCCCCCACCGATCCACCACCTCCACCCCACACGCCTCCCCCGCCACCATCAACACCGCCGACTCCAACCCCACCGGCGACAACAACTCCACCGCCGACGGCGTCTGATTCACCACACTGACCCCCTGCGCCACCAACAACGCATGCAACTCCTCCGGCGACCCCGCCACCTCCTCCGGCACCACCACCAACCGCCCACCCCCCAACAACGCCCCAAAGATCTCCCACACCGACACATCAAAAGACAACGAATGCCACTGCGACCACACCCCCACCCCCGACACACACCCCGCCACCGACCCCACCAACCGCGCCACATTCCCATGACTGACCGCCACACCCTTAGGCACACCCGTAGTCCCCGACGTATAAATCACATACGCCAAATCCTGCGCCGACGGCACCGCCAACACCCCGCCAGGCCGCACCGCCACCACAGCCTCATCAATATCAACCACCGCCACCCCACACCCAGCCACCCGACCCGCCAACGCAGCAGAGGTGAGCACCGCCACCGGCGCCGCATCCGCCACCATGAACCCCACCCGCGCATCCGGCAACACCGGATCAATCGGCACATACGCCGCCCCCGACTTCAACACCCCCACAATCGCCACAATCGCCTCCCCCGACCGCGGCAACAACAACCCCACACACCCCCCCGGACCCGCACCCAACCCCACCAACACCCCCGCCACCCGATCCGACGCCTCATCCAACTCCCGATACGTCCACGACCGCCCCCCACAACTCACCGCCACCACCTCCGGCGTACGGCTCACCTGCTCCGCGAACAACACCGGAACAGACCCCACCACCCCCACCGGCGCACCCAACACCGCCCGATTACTCCACCCATCCAACCGCGCCCGCTCACCCTCATCCAACAGATCAATCGACAAGACCCGCCGCGACAAATCCGCCGTCACGAC
>NZ_JAPIYN010000052.1:0-2021 GCF_035617725.1 Mycobacterium sp. 94-17 | reverse complement strand
GTGCCTGTCGCGATCGTCGTCATCGACGCGTTGCCGCTCACCCCAAACGGCAAGCTCGACAAACGGGCGTTGCCGGCCCCGGAATACGTTGCAGCCCAGCAATATCGGGCCCCCGCGACGCGGGTCGAGGAAATCCTGGCCGGGATTTATGCCCAGGTGTTGGGGGTGGAGCGGGTCGGGGCCGAGGACTCGTTTTTCGCGTTGGGTGGGGACAGCATCCTGTCGATGCAGGTGGCCGCGCGGGCGCGGGCGGCGGGTTTGACGTGTCGGCCGCGCGACATTTTTGTGGAGCAGACGGTGGCCCGGCTGGCCCGGGTAGTCAGCGTGGCCGTTGACGATGCCGGTCCGGTCGATGACGGCGTCGGCGAGGTGGTGGCGACCCCGATCATGGGGTGGCTGCAGGCTTTTGCGGGCCCGACGGATCAGTTCAACCAGACCATGGTGGTCCAGGCCCCGGCCGGGGTGAGCGAGCCCGAGGTGGTGGTGGTGCTCCAAGCGCTGCTGGATCGCCACGCCATGCTGCGGGCCCGCACCAACCACGGGTCGGGGGGCTGGTCGCTAACGGTGCCCGAGCCGGGGTCGGTGGACGCCGGCGCTGTGCTGCACAGCGTGCCGGTGCTGTCCGAGGCGGTCCTGGTGGCCGCGCGGGAGCGGTTGGACCCGGCGGCCGGGATCATGCTCAGCGCGCTGTGGGTGAGTGGCAGCGCCCGGTTGGTGTTGATCATCCATCACCTGGCCGTCGATGGGGTGTCGTGGCGAATCCTGTTGGAAGACCTCAACATCGGCTGGGCCCAGCATCGCGGCGGGCAGCCGATCGAGCTGCCCGCGCCGAAGACGTCATTCGCACGCTGGTCTGGGGTGCTGGCCGAGTACGCGCGCCACCCCGCGGTGACCGAGCAGGCCGACACCTGGCGGCAGGTGGTCGCGGCCCCGGCCGCACTGTCGGCGCCGCAACCGGGGGTGGATACCTTCGCCACGGCGGGGCGGGTGTCGATGCCGCTGGATGTCGAGACCACCCGGATGCTGCTCGGTGTGGTGCCCGCGGCGTTTCACGCCGGGATCCACGACATTTTGGTGATCGCGTTCGGGATGGCGGTGGCGGAGTTCGTGACCGCCGGGGCTGCCCCGATCGCGATCGATGTGGAGGGTCATGGCCGCGACGAAGAGTTGGCCGCCGGTGTGGACTTGTCGCGCACGGTGGGCTGGTTCACCACGCTGTCCCCGGTCTCGCTCGCGGTGGCGGGAGTGCCCTGGGGGCGGGTGCTCGCGGGCGATCCGGCGCTGGGGGCGATTATCAAGGACGCCAAGGAGCAGCTACGGGCCCTGCCCGACCCGCTCACGTATGGGTTGCTGCGCTATCTGA
The DNA here is from genome assembly GCF_035617725.1 of Mycobacterium sp. 94-17. NCBI lineage: Bacteria > Bacillati > Actinomycetota > Actinomycetes > Mycobacteriales > Mycobacteriaceae > Mycobacterium > Mycobacterium sp. 94-17. Next base: position 658 of record NZ_JAPIYN010000052.1, on the reverse strand, counting down.
ACCCTGACGTCGAGTTGGGTGGGTCCGATCCGGTGCTCGGGTTCAACTATCTGGGCCGGCTGGGCGCCGGCGGCACCGACCTGTCTGAGGAGCTGTGGCGGATCAGCCCCGAGGGGTTGGCGTTGACCGGGGCGACCGCGGCGATCCCGATGCCGTTGGCGCACACCGTGGAACTCAACGCCGCCACCGCCGACACCGATGAGGGCCCGGTGCTGCACGCCACCTGGACGTGGGCGCCCTCGGTGCTCGGCCGCACCGACGTCGAACGGTTGGGCGGGTTGTGGTTTGAGGCGCTGGCCGGGATCTGCGCGCACGTCACCAGTGGTGGGGGCGGGTTGACCCCGTCGGACATCGTCCCGGCCCGACTGACTCAGACCCAGCTCGACCTACTGCAGCAGCGGGAGCGGGTTGCTGATGTGTTGCCGCTGACCCCGTTGCAGCAGGGGTTGTTGTTCCACGCCAACACCTCCCAGGGTCTCGGCGATGACGTGTATGCGGTGCAACTCGACATCGCGTTGAGCGGTCCGCTCGACGCCGACCGGCTGCGCGCGGCGGTGCACACCGTGATCACCCGACACCCACACCTGGCGGCCCGGTTCAGCACGGAGTTCGACGAACCGGTGCAGATCGTCCCCGGCGACCCAGGAGCACCCTGGCG
>NZ_JAPIYN010000051.1:0-2072 GCF_035617725.1 Mycobacterium sp. 94-17 | reverse complement strand
ACCAGACGCCTATCCCCCGGGCGATCCTCACGGGCAATCACCACCGCCTGCCCCACCCCGTCTACCGCCGCCAGCGCTGCCTGCACCTCACCCAACTCGATGCGATACCCGCGGATCTTGACCTGCTCATCAGCACGGCCCACATACACCAACTGCCCCTCGGGACCCCAGCACACCAAATCCCCGGTCCGATACATCCGCGCCCCCACACCCCCGAACGGACACGCCACAAACCGCGACCCCGTCAACCCCGCCCGCCCCACATACCCGTACGCCAACGCGCCACCGGCCACATACAACTCGCCGACCACCCCCACCGGCACCGCCCGCAACCACCCATCCAAAACAAAAAACCCCAGATGCTCCAACGGCACCCCGATCGGGCTGACCGGGCGGTCCATGTCGCCGGGGAGGATCTCGCGCACCGAGGCGTGCACCGTCGTCTCGGTAATCCCATACATATTGAGCAGCCGCGGCGACTGCGCATGCTTGTCCAGCCAGGTTCCCAGGCGTTGGGGTTGCAACGCTTCCCCACCGAAGACCACCGTCTGCAACTGGAGCGAACCACCGGGCGCCGACACATCAGCGGTTTGCAGGGCATAGAACGCTGACGGGGTCTGGCTCAACACACTGACCCGCTCGGCCACCAGCAGGGCGTGCAGCTCCTCAGGGGAACGCACCACCGCATCGGGCACCACCACCAGCCGGCCCCCACCCAGCAGCGCCCCAAACACCTCCCACACCGAAAAATCAAACGCCAACGAATGACACTGCGCCCACACCCCCGCCGCCGGCACCACCACATCCAACGCCCGCAACAACCGCGTCACATTCCCGTGCGCAACCGCCACCCCCTTGGGCACCCCGGTGGTGCCCGAGGTGTAAATCACGTACGCGATCTCCTCGGCGCCCGGCGCCGGCACCGGCGTGCACGGACAGCCGAGCAAGCCCGGGTCATCGATATCGACGACCGACAACGCATGACCATCCAATCGGCCGCGCAGGTCTGCGCTACTGAGCGCGGCGATCGGGGCGGCGTCGGTGAGTAGGAACTCGATGCGGGCGTCGGGGTGTGCGGGGTCGAGCGGCAGATAGGCGGCACCGGTTTTGAGCACGGCCAGCATCGCCACGATCGCCTCGGCCGAGCGCGCCAGCAGCAGCGCGACCCGCTGGCCCGGGGCTGCCCCGTGGTCAATCAGCAGGTGCGCCAACCGGTTGGAGGTCTCATCGAGTTGCCGGTAGGTCATCGAGTGGCCGTCGCAGCTGATCGCGACCGCGTCGGGGGTGCGGGCCGCCTGTTGGGTGAACAACACCGGAATCGAATTGGCTTGTGGCACCGGGTGATCCAGCACGGTGCGGTTACCCCACGCCTCAAGCCGGGTGCGCTCGGATTCCTCGAGCACCCCGATCGAGGAGACCCGCGCGTCGGGGTCGATGGTCATGGCCTGCAGTAGTCGCTGCAACCGGGCGATCAGGACCTCGATGCCGGCGGTGTCGAAGACCTCGGTGTCGAACTCGACCCGAAGGCTCAGTTGCTCACCGGGCTGGGCGGCCACCGTCAACGGGTAGTGGTTGTGCTCGCGGGCGCTGAACCCGGTGATCGCCAACTCATGATCACCGGATAGCGCCGCGGTGTCGATCGGATAGTTCTCGTAGACGAACAACGTGTCGAACAACTGGTCGTGGCCGGTGATCCGGAACAGCTCGGGTAACGCGAGATGCTGATGCTCCAGCGTGGCGGTGTGGACCTGTTGCAGCTGAGCCAACAACTCCGTGGTGGTGGTGGCCGCGCTGAGCCGGGCGCGCACCGGCACCGTGTTGATCAACAACCCCACCATCGACTCGGCACCCGCCAACTCCGCCGGTCTGCCCGAGACCGCGGTGCCAAAGGCCACATCGTGGTAGCCGGTCAACGCGCACAGCAGCTGCGTGAACGCCGCCTGCAACACCACATTGACCGTGGTGTGCTGAGCGCGGGCCAACTCGGTCAGCGCGTGGGTGATCGGCTGAGGAACATCAAAGGACGCGACCGACCGCCGGCCCAGCCCCACCCGGCCGGCCGGTCCCACCAG
>NZ_JAPIYN010000050.1:0-2628 GCF_035617725.1 Mycobacterium sp. 94-17 | reverse complement strand
TGGCCGGGTACGGGGTTGCCGGTGCCCGATGCCCACGACATCGCGCACATCGTGTACACCTCGGGGACCACCGGTGTTCCCAAAGGCGTTGCGGTCACCCACCGCAACGTCACCCAACTGATGGAAAGCCTGGACTCCGGCCTGACCGAACCCGGGCCCGTCAAGGTGTCGACGCAGTGGCACTCCTACGCGTTCGACGCCTCCGTCCGCGAGATCTGGGGTGCGCTGCTGCACGGCGGGCGCCTGGTGGTGATACCCGAGGCTGTCACGGGATCGCCGGAAGAGTTGCGCGCCTTGATGATCGCCGAACGGGTCGACGTGGTGAGCCAGACGCCCTCCGCCCTGGCGGCGTTGTCGCTCGAGGGCCTGGAATCGGCGGCGGTGATCGTGGGCGGCGAGGCGTGCCCGCCCGAACTGGTGCACCGGTGGGCGCCGGGCCGGGTGATGACGAACGCCTACGGCCCCACCGAAACCACCGTGGACGTGGCGATCAGCGCACCGCTCGCCGCCGGGTCCGCGGTGGTACCCATCGGCGTGCCGGTGCCGGGTGCGGCGTTGTTCGTGCTCGACGGGTGGCTGCGGCCGGTGCCGGTGGGCACGGTGGGGGAGTTGTACGTGGCCGGCCGGGGTGTGGGCGTCGGGTATGTCCGCCGGGCGGGCCTCACGGCGTCGCGGTTCGTGGCGTGCCCCTTCGGGGCGCGGGGTGAGCGCATGTACCGCACCGGGGATCTGGTGTCGTGGGGCGCCGACGGCCAGCTGCGCTATCGGGGCCGCGCCGACGAGCAGGTCAAGATCCGCGGCTATCGCATCGAGCTCGGCGAAATCCGCACTGCACTGGCCGGTTTGGCCGGCGTGGACGCCGCGGCGGTGATCGCCCGCGAGGACCTGCCCGGCGACAGGCGTCTCGTGGGCTACATCACCGGCACCGCGGACCCGGCCGTCGTGCGCACCGAGCTGGCCGAGCGGTTGCCGTCGTACCTGGTGCCGGCCGCGGTGGTGGCGCTCGATGCGTTGCCGTTGACCGTTAGCGGCAAGCTGGACGCCCGCGCGCTGCCTGCACCGGAATACCGCGGCACGACCTACCGCGCCCCGGGCAACGCCGTCGAGGAAGTCCTGGCCGGCATGTACGCCGACGTGCTGGGACTCGACCGGCTCGGGGTCGACGACTCCTTCTTCGACCTCGGCGGAGATTCGCTGACCGCGATGCGCCTGATCGCCGCGATCAACAAATCCTGGAACACTCGCCTCGGCGTGCGAACCCTGTTCGACGCGCCCGCCATCGCCCAGCTGGCGCCCCGGATTCGCGGGGACGGCGGCGAGCTGGAACCGTTGGTGGCCGGCGAGCGGCCCGCGCTGGTTCCGTTGTCGTTCGGTCAGAGCCGGTTGTGGTTCCTCGGCCAATTGCACGGCGCGTCACCGGTTTACAACATGGCGGTGGCGCTGCGGCTGAGCGGGCGACTCGATGCCGGCGCGTTGGGTGCGGCGCTGGCCGATGTGGTGGCCCGCCACGAGTCGCTGCGCACCGTCTTTCCTCATGTCGACGGCGTGCCGTATCAGGGCGTGGTATCGCCTGATCGGGCGGACTTCGGCTGGGAGGTGGTCGACGCCACCGCATGGCCGCCCACGCGGCTGGACGAGGCCGTCGGCGCCGTCGCGCGGCACGCGTTCGATCTGGAAACCGAGACACCGCTGCGGGCAAAGCTTTTCGCCCTCGCCGAGGACGAGCACGTGCTGGTGGCCGTCGTGCACCACATCGCCGCCGACGGCTGGTCGATCGCCCCGCTGGTGCGCGATCTGGGCGCGGCCTACGCCGGCCGCAGTGCCGGACGGCCGCCCGCCTGGGCGCCGCTTGCGGTGCAGTACGCCGATTACACGCTGTGGCAGCGCGCCCGGTTCGGCGATCTCGAGGACAGCGGCAGCCCCATCGCCGTTCAGCTGGCCTACTGGCAGGACGCGTTGGCGGGCATGCCCGAGCGGCTGGCGCTGCCCACCGACCGGCCCTACCCGCCGGTGGCCGACTACCGCGGCGCGAGCGTGGCGGTGGACTGGCCGGCGGAGTTGCAACAGCGGATCCGCGCGCTCGCGCGCGCACACAACGCCACCACCTTCATGGTGGTGCAGGCGGCGCTGGCCCTGCTGCTCGCCAAAGTCACTGCAACCAGCGATGTCTCGGTGGGGTTTGCGATCGCGGGGCGCGCTGACCCCGCCCTCGATCAGCTGGTCGGATTTTTCGTCAACACGTTGATATTGCGCGTCGATACCGGCCACGACGCCACGGTCGCCGACCTGTTGGCCCAGGTTCGGGCCCGCAGCCTCGCGGCCCTCGAACATCAGGACGTGCCGTTCGAACTGCTGGTGGAGCGGCTCAACCCGATTCGGTCTCTGAGCCATCACCCGCTGGTCCAGGTGTCGATCACCTGGCAGAACCTGCGGGAAGACGACAACGATCCCGGGGCGGGCCTGGACCTCGGTGACCTGCAGGTCGCCCGGCTGCCGCTGGAGAGCCGCACGGCGCGCATGGATCTGACGTTCGCACTCGGCGAGCGCTTCTCCGGGGATGGTGAGCCCGCGGGGATTGCGGGGGCGGTGGAGTTTCGTACGGATGTGTTCGATGTGGGAAGTGTTGAG
>NZ_JAPIYN010000049.1:0-2744 GCF_035617725.1 Mycobacterium sp. 94-17 | reverse complement strand
GCCCAGCGCCGCCCGGTTGCCCCACCCATCGAGCCGGGCACGCTCGGGCTCGTCGAGCAGATCCACCGACGACAGCCACCGGGCCGGGTCCGCGGCGATGGCCTCCAACACCCGCTGCAACCGCTCGACCAGCGTCTCGATGGTTCCCGCGTCGAACACATCGGTGCGAAACTCCACCCCGCCGCCGATCCCGGCCGGCTCGCCGGCCTCGGTCCAGCGCTCCGCCAGTGAAAAGGTCAGGTCCAGGCGGGCGGTGTGAGTGTCGAGCGGCAGCTGAGTGACCTGGAGGTCATTCAAGGTCAGCTCGGCATCGAGGTCGTTGTTCTGCCAGGCCAAGGCCACCTGGATCAGCGGGTGGTGAGTCAGGGAGCGGGTGGGGTTGAGCCGCTCCACCAGCACCTCGAAGGGCACATCCTGATGCTCGAAGGCGGCCAGGCTGCGCTCGCGGACCTGAGCCAGCAACTCGGCGGCACTCGGGTCGGCGGCCAGATCGACCCGCAGCACCAGCGTGTTGACGAAGCACCCCACCAGCCCGTCGAGCGCGGTGTCGGCGCGCCCCGCGACCGGGAACCCGACCGCCACGTCGCTGCTACCGCTGAGCCTGGAGAGCAGCACTGCGAGGGCGGCCTGCACCACCATGAAGCTGGTCGCGTTTTGCTCGCGGGCCACCCGGCGCACGGCCCGCTGCAGCTCCACGGGCCAGTCCACCGCGACAGTGGCACCGCCGTAGTCGGCAACCCGCGGATAGGGGCGGTCGGTGGGCAGCGCCAGGCGTTCGGGCATGCCGGCCAGGGTCTGTTCCCAGTAGGCCAGCTGCTTGGCGATGGGACTCTGGCCGTCGGCGAGATCGCCCAGCTGCGCGCGCTGCCACAGCGTGTAGTCGACGTACTGCACCGCAAGCGGTGTCCACCCGGGCGCCCGTCCGGCGCACCGGCTCGCATACGCCACTCCCAGATCGGCCACCAGCGGGGTGATCGACCAGCCATCGGCGGCGATGTGGTGCACCGCGGCCACCAGCACATGCTCGTCCTCGGCGACGCGGAAAAGCCTTGCCCGCAAAGGCATTTCGACCGCCAAGTCGAACGTGTACCGGGCAGCCGTGTCGATGACCTCCGCGCGCTCGCTAGCCGACCAGCCGGCGGAATCGACGACGTCCCAGCCGAAGTCGGCGCCGTCAACGGGGATGACGAGCTGCTGGGGCGTCCCGTCGGCCGCGGGGAACAACGTGCGCAGGCTCTCGTGGCGGGCGACCACGTCGGCCAGCGCCCGGCCCAACGCCTCGGTATCCAGCCTGCCGTCCAGCCGCAGTGCCACCGCCATGTTGTAGACCGGCGACGGGCCATGGAATTGATCGATGAACCACAGCCGGTTCTGGGCGAACGACAGCGGCACTACCGCCGGCCGTTCCATCGCCACCAACGGCTCGACCCGACCCTGAGCGGCGCCGACGCAGGGCGCCAGCTGTGCGACGGTCGGCGCCTCGAACAGCTTGCGCACCTCGAGGCGGGTGTCCAACGATTTGTTGACCGCGGCGATGACCCGCATGGCCGACAGTGAGTCGCCGCCCAGGTCGAAGAACGAGTCGTCGACCCCGACCCCGTCCACACCCAGGACTTGCGCGTAGATGCCGGCCAGGATCTCCTCGGTGGCGTTGGCCGGCGCGCGATAGCGATCGACGTCGGTGTACTCCGGTGGTGGCAATGCGCGCTTGTCGAGTTTGCCGTTGGCCGTCAGCGGCAGCGCATCGATCGCCACGACGGCGGCCGGAACCATGTACGACGGCAGCCGCGCGGCCAGCGCGGTTCGCAGCCCGGCCGGGTCGGCGTTTCCCGTCACGTATCCCACCAGCCGCTTGTCGCCGGGCCGGTCTTCGCGGGCGATCACCGCTGCCTGCTGCACCCCGTCCAGCCCGGCCAGCGCCGCTTGGACGTCACCGAGTTCGATGCGGTAGCCGCGGACCTTGACCTGCTCATCAGCACGCCCCAGGTAGCGCAGCTGCCCATCGGAACCCCAGCTCACCAGATCCCCGGTGCGATACATCCGGAGCCCAGACGCTTCGGCGAACGGGCACGCCACGAACCGCGACGCGGTCAGACCCGCACGACCGACATAGCCGTGCCCCACTCCGGCGCCCGCCACGTACAGCTCCCCGACCACGTTGGCGGGCACCGCGCGCAGCTGGCCGTCCAGCACGAAAAAGGCGAGGTGCGCCAGCGGAACCCCGATGGGGCTGACGACGCTGTCGGTGTCGCCGTCGACGATCTCGCGGAACGAGGCGTGCACCGTGGTCTCCGTGGTGCCGTACAGGTTGAGCAGGCGCGGTGATCCCGGGTGGTCGTGCAGCCACGTGCGCAGGCGGTGAGGTTCCAGCGCTTCGCCCGCGAATAGCACCGCGTCGAGGTTGAGCTGTCGGGCGAGCTCGGGCGCGAGCGTGTCGGCGTCTTGTAGCGCGTAGAACGCGGACGGGGTCTGGCTCAGCACACTGACCTGTTCGGCGACCAGCAGGGCGTGAAAGTCCTTGGGAGAGTGGGCAACCGGCTCGGGTACCACCACCAGCCGCCCGCCGTAGAGCAACGCGCCCCAGATCTCGCACACCGAGACGTCGAAGGCCAGCGAATGCCACTGCGTCCACACTCCTGGGTGTGGCAAGTCCGCACGCAGCGCGTCCAGCAGCTGGGTGACGTTGTGGTGGGTGATGGCCACGCCCTTGGGTGTTCCGGTGGTGCCCGAGGTGTAGATCAGGT
>NZ_JAPIYN010000048.1:0-2924 GCF_035617725.1 Mycobacterium sp. 94-17 | reverse complement strand
TCCTGGCCGGGATTTACGCCCAGGTCCTGGGACTCGACCAAGTCGGCACCGAAGACTCCTTCTTCGAACTCGGCGGGGACAGCATCTTGTCGCTGCAGGTGGTCGCCCGGGCGCGGGCGGCCGGCCTGACCTGCCGGCCGCGTGACATTTTCGTGGAGCAGACGGTGGCCCGGCTGGCCCGCGTGGCCGGCGTGACCGAGGGGCAGGACCGCCCGGCCGATACGGACACCGGCACGGTTGTGGCCACTCCGGTGATGCGCCGACTCGAACACGTCGCCGGACCGGTGGACCAGTACAACCAGGCGGTCGTGGTGCAGGCCCCGGCGGGGGTGACCGAGGCCGATGTGGTGGTGGTGTTGCAGGCGTTGCTGGATCGGCATGCGATGTTGCGGGCGCGTGTGGTGGAGGGGCCGGGGGGTTGGTCGTTGACGGTGCCTGAGGCGGGTGCGGTGCGGGTGGGTGATCACTTGCATGTGGTGGAGGTGTTGTCGGCGGAGGTGTTGGTGGCGGCGCGGTCGCGGTTGAATCCGGCGGCTGGGGCGATGGTTAGTGCGGTGTGGGTGGCTGCGACGGGTCAGTTGGCGTTGATCGTTCATCATCTGGCTGTTGATGGGGTGTCGTGGCGGATCTTGTTGGAAGACCTCAATATTGGGTGGGCGCAGCATCACAGTGGGCAGCCGATCGCGTTGGCGGCGGGGGGGACGTCGTTTGTGCGGTGGTCGGCGTTGTTGGCGGAGCGGGCGCGCCAGGCTGAGGTGGTGGCCCAGGCCGAGACTTGGCGTGCGGTGACGGCGGTGCCGGCGGTGTTGGCGGCGCCGCGTCCGGCGGTGGATACGTTCGCCAGTGCGGGGTCGTTGTCGGTGGAGTTGGATGTGGCGAGTACCCGGATGTTGTTGGGTGAGGTGCCGGCGGCGTTTCATGCCGGTGTTCAGGACGTGTTGGTGATCGCGTTCGGGCTGGCGGTCGCGGAGTTTTTGGGCGCTGGGGGGGCGGCGGTCGGGATCGATGTGGAGGGTCACGGCCGTGATGAGGAGGTGGCCGCCGGGGTGGATTTGACCCGCACGGTGGGGTGGTTTACCGCGATCTATCCGGTGGCGTTGTCGGTGGGGGGGTTGGATTGGGCGCGGGTGTGTGCCGGGGATGCCGCGTTGGGGGCGGTGGTCAAGCGGGGCAAGGAGCAGTTGCGTGCGCTGCCCGATCCGCTGACGTATGGGTTGTTGCGTTATGGGAATCCCGAGGTCGAGTTGGGTGATGCGGGGCCGGTGATCGGGTTCAACTATTTGGGTCGGTTGGGTGCGGCGGCTGCGGAGTTGTCGGAGGAGTTTTGGCGGATCAGCGCGCCGGGTGTGGCGTTGACCGGGGCGGTGGCGGCGGTGCCTACTCCGCTGGCCTACACCGTGACGGTGAACGCCGGTACCGCAGAGTCTGAGGCGGGTCCGGTGTTGCACGCGAATTGGACGTGGGCGCAATCGGTGCTTGATGCGACCCAGGTTGAGCGGTTGGGGCGGTTGTGGTTTGAGGCGTTGGCCGGGATTTGTGCGCACGTGCGCGGTGGTGGGGGTGGGTTGACGCCGTCGGATATCGTCCCGGCCCGGTTGACCCAGACCCAGCTCGATGAGTTGTCGCGGCAGTACGACATCGCTGATGTGTTGCCGTTGACCCCGTTGCAGCAGGGGTTGCTGTTTCATGCCAGCAGCACCCGGGGTGGCGACGATGTGTATGCGGTGCAGCTCGATCTGACCATCGCCGGCCCGCTGGATGCCGAGCGGCTGCGCGCGGCGGTGCACACCGTGGTGGCGCGGCACCCGCATCTGGCGGCCCGGTTCTGCGCCCAGTTCGACCAACCCGTCCAGGTCATCCCGGCCGACCCGGTAGTGCCGTGGCGCTACGTCGACCTCGCCACCACCGACGGTGTCGAGGTCGAGGAGCAGATCCAGCGGGTGTGCGTCGCCGAACGCGCCGTGGTCTGCGACTTGGCCCACCAGTCGGCATTGCGGGCGGCGGTGATCCGCCTCGCCGACGACCGGCACCGGTTCGTGCTCACCAACCACCACATCGTGCTCGACGGCTGGTCGAAATCAGTCCTGACCCGCGAGATCATCGCCGCGTACTACGGCTACCAGCTGCCCGCGGCCGCGCCCTACCGCCGCTTTGTCGACTGGCTGGCCGATCGCGACCTCGACGCCGACCTCGCGGCCTGGGGTGAGGTGCTGGCCGGTTTCGACACCCCCACCCTGGTCGGCCCCGCGGGCCGGTTGGCGCTGGGTCCGCAAGGCGTCGCGTCGCTGGCCGTCTCCGAGCAGACCACCCGGGCGCTGACGGAATTGGCCCGCGCGCACCAGACCACGATCAACATCGTGCTGCAGGCCGCCTTCGCCCAGCTGCTGTGCTGGCTCACCGGCCACGATGATGTCGCTTTCGGCACCGCGGTCTCCGGGCGGCCCGCCGAGGTCGTCGGCGCCGACTCGATGGTGGGCCTGCTGATCAACACCGTGCCGGTGCGGGCCCGGATCACCCCGAACGCCACCACCACCGAGCTGCTCGACCAGCTGCAGCGCGCCCACAACCACACCCTCGAGCACCACCACCTCGCGCTCAGCGAGATCCACCGCGTGGCCGGTCACGAGCAGCTCTTCGACACGCTGTTCGTCTACGAGAACTACCCCCTCGACACCAGCGAACTGTCCACCGACCAGGAACTCAGCGTCACCGACATCACCATCCACGAATCCACTCACTACCCACTGGCCCTGGTCGCCGCACCCGGGCCTCAACTCGGCCTGCGCGCCGAATACGACAGCACCGTCTTTGACAGCCAGACCATCGACACCCTCCTGCAGCGTCTGGAGCGGATTTTGCAGGCGATGGTGGGGGATCCGGGTCGGCGGTTGTCGTCGGTGGGTGTGCTGGATGGGGGTGAGGTG
>NZ_JAPIYN010000047.1:0-3417 GCF_035617725.1 Mycobacterium sp. 94-17 | reverse complement strand
ACAGCAGCAGCTCGACCACATTGCGGTGCGAAATCGCCACCCCCTTCGGCACACCCGTAGTGCCCGAGGTGTAAATCTGATAGGCCACGTCCTCCACGGCCGGCGCAGGCAATCCCGCACCCGGATAGCTCTCGACCACAGGGTCATCAACATCGAGGACCACCAACCCGCGTCCACCCAACCGTCCGGCCGACTCACCGCTGGTGAGCACCGCGACCGGCCCCGCATCATCGAGCACGAACCCAACCCGCGCATCGGGCACCATCGGATCAATCGGCACGTACGCGGCCCCGGTCTTCAACACCGCCAGCGCCGCCACTACCGCCTGTTCCGACCGCGACAACAACAGCCCTACACATCGACCCGGCCCAGCACCTACGTCAATTAGCAACCACGCCAAGCGGTTCGACGCCTCATCGAGCTCCCGATACGTCATCGAACGGCCCTCGAAACTGACCGCCACCGCCTCACCAACACGCTCAACCTGCTCAGCGAACAACACCGGAATCGACACGCCAGCCGACACCGGCTCACCCAACACCGCCCGATTACTCCACCCATCCAGCTGAGCGCACTCGGCCGCATCGAGCACCTCCACCAACGACACCCGACGGGTGGGATCGGTGGTCAACGCGTTCAATAACCGGTGGAAACGCGTGACAATCGTTTCGGCGCTTGAGTTGTCGAACACCTCGGTGTCGTATTCGAGGCGCAGGCCCAGTTCGTGACCCGGCGTTACTTGGATGGTCAGCGGGTAGTGGTTGTACTCGCGGTTGGCGAACGCGGTGATGTTCAGCCCGTCGATGTTGGCTAACGCCGCGGTGTCGATCGGGTAGTTTTGGAATACGAACAGGGTGTCGAAGAGCTGGTCCTGGCCGGTGATGTGGTGGATCTCGTTGAGCGGCAAGTGTTGATGTTCAATGGTTTTGGCATGGTCGTGCCGTAGTTGGTCGATCAGGTCGGTGGTGGTGATCGCGGCCGTGAGGTGGGCGCGGACCGGCACCGTGTTGATCAACAGCCCCACCATCGACTCCGCGCCCGGCACGTCGGCGGGCCGTCCCGAGACCGCCGCACCGAAGGTCACGTCGTGCCGGCCGGTCAGCGAGGCCAGCAATAACGCCCAGCCGGCCTGCAACACTGTGTTGACGGTGGTGTGACACGAGCGGGCCAAATCCCCAACGGCGCAAGTGATCTCGGCCGGTACCAGGTAAGACAGGGAACCGCGCGGTCCCGGTTGCGCCCGGCCCGGCGCACCACCCACCAGTGTGGGGGACTCCAGCCCGGCCAACACGGCGCGCCAGGATTCCCGGGCCGCCTCCAGGTCTCGCCCGGCCAGCCAGGTGACGAACCGGCGATACGGAACCGGTGCCGGCAGTCGCTCTCCCTGATAACTGGCGAACATCTCCGCCAGCAGGATCGGCAACGACCACCCGTCGAGCACGATGTGGTGCGCCGTCACCACGATGCGATGGCTGTCGAGTCCGGTGCGGATCACCGCCACCCGAAACGCCGGCTGATCCCCCAACTCGCACACCGCGGCGCGCTCGGCCGCGCACACCTGCTCGATACCCTCGAGCTCGACACCGTCGAGTTCGACGTAGCGCCACGGCGCCTGGGGGTCGGCCGGGATAACCTGCACCGGGTCGTCGTATTGCCCGTAGAACCGCGCCGCCAGGTTGGGATGACGGCACACCACCACACGCACCGCCTCGGCCAGTCGCTGCTGCTCGAGCGGACCCGCCACCGCGATATCCAACTGCATCGCATAAACGTCGTCACCGCTGCGCGCTGCGGTGCTGGCGTGGAACAGCAATCCGTGTTGCAGCGGGGTCAGCGGCAACACATCGGCGATGTGGTGCTGCCCGGACAGGGCGTCGAGCTGGGCCTGGGTGAGCCGGGCCGGGACGATATCCGACGGGGTCAACCCACCCCCACCACGCTCGACATGCGCACAAATACCGGCCAGAGCCTCAAACCACAACCGGCTCAATCGCTCGACCTGCGCCTCGTCGAGCACCGAGGGCGCCCACATCCAATTCGCCTGCAGGCACGGGCCATCGTCGGTGTCTACCGTGGCGGCGTTGAGGTCCACGGTGTGCGCCAATGGCATCGCAATTTCCCCCGCCACACCGACCAGCAACAGACCCTGCTCGCTGACCCGCCACAACTGATCGCCCTGCACCCCCGCACCGCCGAGGCGCCCCAAATAGTTGAACCCGATCGGCGGGTCACCCCCATCCAGATCAACCTCGGTGTTCAGATACCGCAGCAGCCCATACGTCAGCCCGTCCGGCACAGCGCGCAACTGCTCCTTGGCGTCTTTGACCGCCGCCCCCAGCGCGGCCTCCCCCGCCACCACCTGCGCCCACGACAAGCCCCCCACCCGCAGCGCCACCGGATATTTCGCGGTGAACCACCCCACTGTGCGCGACAGATCGATATCGCCGGCGACTTCCTCGTCACGGCCGTGACCCTCGACATCAATCCCCACCACCGCCGCGGGGTCGCCCACAAACTGCGCCCATGCGACACCGAACGCAATCAGCAAAATGTCTTGCACCCCAGCGTGAAACGCCGCCGGCACGCGCGCCAACAACAACCGGGTGGTCGCCACATCCAACCGTGCCGACAGATGCCCCGCGCTGGCGAATGTGTCCAGGGCCGGGCGCGGCGCCGGCAGCGCAGGCGGAGTCGCGGCCACCTGACACCAGGTGTCGGCCTGCGCCTCTACCTCGGGCCGGCGGGCCCGCTCCGCCAACAGCGCCGACCACCGCACAAACGACGTCCCACCCGCGGCCAACGCGATCGGCTGCCCGCTGTGATGCTGTGCCCACGCAATATTGAGGTCTTCCAACAGGATTCGCCAGGACACCCCGTCGACGGCCAGGTGGTGAATGATCAACGCCAACTCGCCCGTCGCCCGCGCCCACACCGCGCGCACCATCGCCCCGGACGCCAGATTCAGCCCCGAACGGGCCGCAAGCACCGCCGCCTCGGACAACACCGCCACCGCCTGCACGCACCCGCCGGCATCGACCGATCCCGCCTCGGGCACCGTCAACGACCAGCCGTCGGGCCCGTCCACCACACAGGCCCGCAACATCGCGTGCCGATCCAGCAACGCCTGCAACACCACCACCACATCGGCCTTGGTTACTCCGGCCGGGGCCTGCACCACCATGGTCTGGTTGAACTGGTCCGTCGGGCCCTCAAAGGCGTTCAGCCAGCGCATGATCGGGGTCGCCACCACGGACCCCACACCGATATCGAGCACCGCTTTAGAGTCATCGGCCACCTTGGTTACCCACGCCAACCGGGCCACCGTCTGCTCCACAAACAGATCACGCGGCCCACACACCAACCCCGCCGCCCGCGCCCGAGCCACCACCTGCATCGACAGAATGGAATCCCCACCCA
>NZ_JAPIYN010000046.1:0-3705 GCF_035617725.1 Mycobacterium sp. 94-17 | reverse complement strand
CCATCCAACCGCGCCCGCTCACCCTCATCCAACAGATCAATCGACAAGACCCGCCGCGACAAATCCGCCGTCACGACAAACCCCCCGACACCCGCTGCAACCGATCCACCATCGACCCGATCACGATCGCATCGAAAAGGCTTACTAGTTCAGTCATCACCCCTCCAATGAACTCGTCAGTGCCTGCAACGGACGCCGAGAAGCCCTGCGCCCCAACGCCCTCAGCCTGTGAATCCCGCCCGCCCCGAGCTGGCAGTCATTGGTACACAGGCCAACTGTGGCCGTGGTTCGATCAGCATCGCACGTCAGCCAGCGTGAAGCAGCCATTTTCAAATCATGACACCACCAAACCACGGATAGAGCCATCAAACGAATCGGGGGTCGACTCGCGAACGCGAAAAGCGCTATCCCCCAACTACACTCGTCGTCAGAGGTTCTTCGGGTTTCTAAGCCCCTGGGTCTCTTAGCCTCGTGGTTTCCACGTCTTCCAGTTTCGGCTACCCGGGATTCCTCAGCCACTTGGTCTGAAAGCCCCGCGCCCTCTAGGACTCTCGGTATCTACGCCTCGCGGCCGCCACTGGAATCGCGTAGCCCGAAGCTGCGGCCGGCACCGGCCAAGCCGCCCGCGCTACACGATCCGCATGTCCATACTGGTTGCCGCACAAAGATAATTGCGATCATCACCCCCCAAAAAACCGGACAGGAGTACCAGAAACCGCGCCCCCGAAGCGCTTTCGGCTGCAGGAATGATGACCCGCCGAGCGAATCGGAACCCCCCGAAGGCCCCACCCTAACGCACGGTCGGCATTTACAAGCTCGAAAAACACTGAGAGTTCCTTATGAGCTCCCTGCTGTGGCGATCGGACGCGAAATGCGTCGCGCCAGACTCCGAGGCGAGTTCGCCGGTGATTACCCGCCCGCTTGGCTGTTGCCCTGCGTGAGAGTTGCGCTAATTTCGTGAATTGGTGGTTTACGCCTACCCTCTTCGCGCGATCGTGACATTTTCCCGTGAATCCCCGCAGCTAGCGGACCGGCCAGAACCGGACGGCGACGGGCATCAGTGCGCGAGCTGCGTACCGCCACGAATCAGCTGCCGCGGGCGAGATTGATACGGGATCTCCACCGAGGGGGCCGCGCCGGCGGTGAGCGATCCCCTACCGTCCCGACGCCGCTATTCCGGCGTCGTCGAATCCGTGGCCCGGGGGCGCTCGATTTCCCATCGTCGATTCCGCCCCCGTACCGCGGACGGACGGCGCAAGTCTAGTTCGTATGTGCTGCAACGGTTCTCGATAGTTGCGCCGGATGGTCCCGCGCCCGCATCGCTGGGACAACGATGAAGCCGAGTCAACCACCAACGTCGGCAGCGTGTTTCTCGCCGGCTCTCGGGCGGAGTCTGTTTTCGGCCCGAGCCATCATTCGGCGCCGGTAAATGCACGTTCAACCACGGCCACCCGAACCTGGGAACACCGAATGCCGGCCGCTGCTCGCCGGACCCCTTGATCGTCCTGCCCGACGCTCCCGTAAGCCCCCGTAAATGCCACGCGCAGGGTTGCTGCAGTGACGGGAACTCGCCGGGGGCGGGGCACCGCTCTCGGCGCTTCGAGCGGCCCTGTGCGGCGCATATGAGCGCCTTGGCAAAGTCACCGTAGCGCGGCGCGCTCTGTACTAGCATGAGTGCGCCAACTGATTGGGAGGACCCATGCATGAGATCGCCGCACCAGGAACGATGCGGGACGTGCGGACAATGTACGAGGCTTATCCGTACCCGAGCCCCACGGTTGGAAATACGTTAATCGGGGACGTCGCGAACAGCCTGTACACGCTCTTCGGCGAAGACGACCTCGCTGGGAAAAGAATCCTCGACGCCGGTTGCGGCACCGGACAACGACTTCTCGCGGTCGCTCGGCGGTACCCGAAAGCACAGTTCGTGGGGCTCGATATGACGGCAGCCTCACTCGCTGTTGCCGA
Source organism: Mycobacterium sp. 94-17 (assembly GCF_035617725.1). Lineage (NCBI taxonomy): Bacteria > Bacillati > Actinomycetota > Actinomycetes > Mycobacteriales > Mycobacteriaceae > Mycobacterium > Mycobacterium sp. 94-17. Next base: position 1,737 of record NZ_JAPIYN010000046.1, on the reverse strand, counting down.
AGCCCTCAAGCAGCGGCACGACATCAGGAACGTCGAGTTCCGCAGATCCGAAATGCTCAATTTCAGTCCGGGATACACGTTCGACATCATTACTTCGATCGGCGTCGTACACCATTTGGAGGATCCGACTCAGGGTATCGAGTTCCTCGCCTCGCTGCTCGGTGAAGGTGGAATCCTGATCCTTTGGCTGTATCACTCCCTGGGTGAACATCAGCGGCTGCTCGACAGAGAAACCCTCCTGACGCTCTGGGATCGATCCGAGGGCCTCGATGCGGGGTTACAAGTGTTGCAGGACTTGGGATTACAACTCGAGATCAAGAGATACGGCAGCTCCGCATCGCAGTCGGAATCCGAAGTGAGCCAGGCGAGCATCGATGTGGATGCCTATCTGCATCCCATCGTCAATGCGTACCGGTTCGACGAAATCATCGGCCTGCTCCGCGATCCCACCAAACTCGACTGGGCCGCTGTCAACAACGTGAACCTGGTGGACTCGAGCAAATTGCTGGATCTCGGCGAAATCGAAACCGGTGACATGCGCTACCTGTGCCAAACCACGGAAGACCTGTTCGAATCCGAGTCATTGCGGCAGCGGTTTCGTGCGCTCGAGCCTCTCAAGAAACTGCGGGTTTTGGAGAATCTGCTCAAGCCAACCGGTTTCACGGTCCTCGGCGGTCGGGGCGACTCTTATCAGCAGCTGTCGGCGAGGGTGCGCTCGAGCGTAATTTCGCTTTAGGAACGTTTACGCGTCCAGCGCGAGTTTAAGTTGCTGGCCGTAGCTTCCGAGCGTTTCGACGGTCAGCATGTCGTGGTGGTCGCAGTCGACCCGGTGGACGGTGATCTCGCCCGCAACGTAAGGCCGCCAGGTTTCCAGATGAGATGGATCGCTGTCGTTTTTGCTTCGGGCAGCGAAGACGATCACGTCGCCGTCGAACACATCGGGCACGTGTTGCGCCCGGTACACCTGGTTGGCATGTCCAGTGCGGACCGTGAAGTCGAAGAGCTGCCTCGGCGGAAGAATCAGTTCTCTGCCTTGCTCGCGAATCAAGTCGTCGACCAGCTCGTAGGTGAGAGGCCCCGACTGTTCCGGGAAATCAATCCGATTGAACCGGAAGAACTCCTGCAGGATGCGATTCTCGATTTCCCTCTCGTCGGGAATTTCTCCCGCCGCACCGTTGCCGCCGTGGCCGGCCGGGTCGAGTAACACAACGCGTTCGACGACGCACCCGCGGCGGCGAAGCTCGGTGGCGAGCTCGTGCGCGACGGGCCCACCGAAGGACCAGCCGAGCAGCTTGTACGGCCCGTCGGGATAGAGGGCCTGCAGCCGGTCGGCGTAACTTGCCGCCATGCTGCGAATCGATCCGAATTCAGCCTCGCCCTTTTGCGGGATTTCGTTGATTCCGATGATCGGGCAGTCCAAATACGCCGCCAGCGTCAGATATGCGTAGCTCAGCCCGCTGCCTTCATGGATACAGCACAGCGGAGCGCCCGTTCCCTCCTTGAAGACCTCGACGGGGACGACTTCGACCGTGCTGTCGTGCTTGCCCAATTGCTGACTCAGGCTTCTCACCGTCGGCGCGTGCAACAACGTGCGCACCGCGAGGTGAGCGTCCAAAGATTCGTTGATCGCGGCGATCGCCCGCATGGCCAACAGCGAATTCCCGCCGAGTTCGAAGAAGGAGTCTTCGGTGCCGACTTGGTCGAGTCCCAGGACCTGGGCGTAAATCCCGGCCAGGA
>NZ_JAPIYN010000045.1:0-4157 GCF_035617725.1 Mycobacterium sp. 94-17 | reverse complement strand
CGGCAAGCCCAACTGGCGGGTCCTCACATCCATCGTCGTCCGATGAACACAGCACCCCGGCAAGATCCGAAGAGCCATTTTTGTAGGTAAAGCCTTATTTCGCGCCCGCCAACAAAGCCCAAAGGCCCGCGGCGTACGCCGGCCGTGTCATCTAAGAGATGGCGCTGCGGGGCGGTGCTGGCGCACTACTAGGCGCGCTACTGGGGGCGCTACTGGGGCCACTACGAGGAGCGTTGCTGGGGGCACTATTGGGAGCGTTGCTGGGGGCACTGCTGGGAGCGTTGCTCGGGGCACTATTGGGGGCACTGCTGGGAGCGTTGCTGGGGGCATTGCTGGGTCCACTATTGGGAGCGCTGCTCGGGGCACTGCCAGCCGAGATCGCTTGTGGGCAGTACGCGTTGGCGGCGATTGCTGCGAACTTGTTAGCTTTCTCCTCGCTTAACGAGGAGTTCTTGGATTGCAGGGTCTTGACGACATCCGACATATCCGTGCCCCCATTGACCGTGTCGCACAGCCATTTGCCTGCGCCTACGGCCTTATCTGGGTCGGAATAGGTGAAGCCGGCCGCGTCCAGTGCGGCGATGAATGCGTCATCGGTGCTATCGGCGTGCGCGGATACGGCCATGCCGAGGATGGCGGCAAGGCCAATCAGGGTCGCGAGTAGCACCTTCATAGTTCACTTGATGGTCGCAGAGTGGTGACCGGCCCGCATCTCGTGCACACAACTTGGCCCGCGTGCCGCACTACGGTGCACAGAATTGCGCACCGTGAAGGGGATCCGTTTGGTGGTCCAGGCGCTATGGGGCTTGGGGTTGATGGGTCGTGGGCCACTGTAGAGCGAACTCGGCCGGGGTGAGTTCACCGTGGGCGGAGTGGAGCCGGTTGCTTCGTAGCCGCGACGCCAGTCTTCGATGATCACGCTGGCTCACCTCGGTATGGCCGTACTCATCGACCGTGAGGGACGTAAGCGAAATGGAGCACGCCCAAGTTGCGATCAAAGGCGTTCGAGACCGACTACGGCGCCACGCATCCCAAGGTGGTCGCCAAGATCGTGGCGGACGCCGACTTGCTGCTGGACTTCTACAAGTATCCGGCCGAGAGTGGGTTCGCCTGCGCACTGCCAACCCGATTAGTCGATATTCGCGACCGTGCGATTGCCGACCAAAGTGACCAAGGGCACGCGTTCACGTGCGGCCGGTATTGCCATGACCTACAAGGTCATTGAGCCCTCACAAGCACGCTGGCGGGCCGTCAACGCCCCGCGCCTGGTCGCCTCGTCCGTGCCGGCGCGGCGGTGTTCCACAAAGGCAAACTGCTCAAGCCCCTCATCGACATCACGCTCACCGAACCTATCGAACCAGCCGAAACGGAGGTGACGTGAAACAACCCGTATTGACAATTACTCTGATGACCAAATACTGACGGGTATGACCGCTGCCCGAAGAAACCTCTGCATCCTTTACGGCGTGATCGCGCTGGTGGCGCTCATCGCCACCTGGGCGCACAACATCGCGTACTTCTCAGCCGGCGGAGACACCTTCGACTTCCTCGCCAGCTGTTTCGCCAATCACGCGGTCAGCTCCATGACCATCGACCTGACACTGGTCTCCGTCGCAGCGCTGGTCTTCATGGTTGCCGAGGCACGCAGGACCGGCGTCAAGTACCTGTGGGTGTACGTCGTGCTGGGGTTCATCGTCGATATCAGCGTGGCCGTTCCACTCTTTCTCATCGCCCGGGAGCGGCGTCTGGCGCAGCTCCAGGACGTTTGACTCGGTGCCGGCTGGCACAACCACAACCGAACCCAACAATCGCCTCGCCGCTGTGACTTGTCGAACGCTAGGGGTGGGGGCTGTTGGTGGGTGGCGCGGGCGGGGTGGCGAATAAGGCCGGATCGGCCACGGTGACACTGCGCGGCACATCGTCTGTCCGGGTCGCGACGACCGGGGTTCGGTACACCGTTCCTTGGTTGCCACATTCATTGGTGAGAACGGTTTCGGTTTGAAAGCCCCGCAGCGCGCCGTCGGGCTGTGGCGCCAATGACCAACTAAGCGTTGAGGTGTCGGTGACTGTTCCGCTTGTTCCGCGGCACTGTTCTGGTGGATGAAGATATGGAGTGTCCTGCCACTGACCGTCGGCGAAGCGGAGAACGCGTGCACCACCTTTGGCCTCGTTGTGGTTGGTGTCGGCCAGCCGAGATCCTGTGGCGACGCATCCCGTGGCTGTACACGACGAACGAAACGCCCACCAATTAGTGGTCTGGGGGGTGGGGTCCCCGGAAGTTGCAGCGCCGTTGGCAGTTTGCTTTGCCCAGTCGTAGTCGACGCGATAGGTGCCATCGAGTACCGGACCTGCAACGGCCGGCGCAGAGGTGCTGGCGGCCGGGGCGCCAGTTGCTGCCGCAGGGTCGGCGACGATGACGGCCGGGGGAACATCGCCTGTCCGGGTCAACACTGCGGGCGTTTGGACCACCGCTCCTTGGCCGGCGCATTCATTGGTGAGAACGGTTTCGGTCTGAACGCCTCGGAGCGTGCCGTCAGGCTGTGGCTCCAATGACCACGTAAACGCCTCGGTTTCTGCACCTGCCACGACTTTTCCGTCTGCCCCGATGCACCGCTGTTGCTGGGTTTGGTCCTGAACAGGCGCGGCGTGCCAGTGACCGTCGACGAAATGCAAATCGTCTGTATCGGCTGGTGTGCCCGCCACTTGATGGTTGTGGTCATCTAGCTTTGTTCCGGTGGCAGCGCACCCTGAGGGTCTGCAAGATGAACGGAACGCCCACCAGGCGTTGGAGGTGTCGGTAGAGGGATCTGGGGTGCCGTTCTTCGTCCGCTTTGCCCCGTCGTAGTCCACGCGATAGGTGCCATCGAGTACCGGACCTGCAGCGGCCGCTGGGAGCGCGGTGCTGGCCGCAGGCGGGGCGAAAATCTTATGGTCAATCAGGTAGGCGACCATCCAGCTGATGATGGTGAGCATGACCACCGTTGTCGCCCCGCCGACAAGGATCCGGCGCCGCCGGCGTCCCAGAGCCTCCCACCCCGACTTCCTGGGCGCCGACTGCACCGTCGCGCTGTGTCGGCGCTCCGGCGCGGACCTGCTGGGCGGTGCGGCGTCGTCTTGCCTCTGGGCAGGGCGCAACGCGCCGAAGAACTCCCGCGGGTCGGCGGCCCGCTCACTGAGAGCTGTGGCGAACTGGCCGCACCGGTCGAATCGGTCGGCGGGATCCTTGGCCAGGGCAATCTCTAGCACTTGATCGAGCTGCGCCAAATCGGGGCGCCGATCGGTGAGCTTGGGAGGTGCTGCGTTGAGGTGTTGGCTGATAACTGCGACCGGGTTGGAGTGCTCATAAGGTGGCGCACCCGTGAAAAGGTGAAACGCGGTGGCGGCCAGCGCGTACTGATCGGCGCGCCCGTCAATATCCGAGCCCAATAATTGTTCGGGTGCGGAGTAGGCGACCCATCCCGCGGTGAAATCTCCTGCGGCGAGTCCACCAATATCGCCCTCTTGCCGGGCTATTCCGAAGTCGGCCAACAGGATCCGTGGTTCGCCGTATTCCGGATTCGTGAGCAAGATGTTGGCCGGCCTGAGGTCGCGATGCAATAGGCCCCGCTGGTGGGCGTAGTCGAGTGCGTCGGCCACCGCCGTGACAATGGCACAGACATCATGCGCTGGCATCCCGTCTGGGTACTGGGCTTGCATCAGCTGCGCGGCGTCGGCGCCTTCGACATAATCCATCGCGATCCACAGTTGGCCATCGAACTCGCCTCGGTCGTGTATGCCGACGATGTGCGGATGATCGAGGGTGGCGGCCAGGTCGGCTTCATGGTGGAACCGGTCTCGGAACTCACTGTCCGCTGACAGGTGCACGGGCAGAATCTTGAGCGCCCGTTGGCGAGGCAACCAGGGGTGGTCGACCAGATAGACCTCGCCCATCGCACCGGATCCCAGCAGTCGCAGGATGGTGTATCCCGCGAAGGTTGCACCGTTTCTCAACGTCATGGTCGGACCGTACCAAGCATCGGCTCGGGCTTCAGCGCAACTTATTCGGAGACGGATTCTGAATGACACGTCGAACTGGAGGATGGTCAAGTCCAGGGACGTGGTGTACGACGTCGTCGTGTGATTCTTCGTTGTCGTGGTTAGGCGGTTAGTGCTGCGGG
>NZ_JAPIYN010000044.1:0-5108 GCF_035617725.1 Mycobacterium sp. 94-17 | reverse complement strand
GACGAACACGCGGTATCCACCGACACCGCCGGCCCCTCCAGCCCCAGCACATAAGACACCCGCCCCGAGGCGACGCTCGACGACTGCCCGGTCAGCCGGAAGCCCTCCGCGGCCGGCGCGGCGCCCATACCGTAACCCTGCGTGTACACCCCGGCGAACATTCCGGTGGCGCTGCCGCGCAACGTGCCGGGCTCAATTCCGGCCCGCTCCAACGCTTCCCAGGACAGCTCGAGAAACATGCGCTGCTGCGGGTCCATGGACAGCGCCTCGCTGGGCGCGATGCCGAAGAAGGCCGGATCGAAGTCCCCGACACCGTCCACAAAGCCGCCGGTGCGGGTGTAGCAGGTGCCCGGCACGTCGGGATCCGGGTTGTACACGCCGGCCAGGTCCCAGCCGCGATCGGTCGGGAATTCGGACAGCACGTCGCGGCCCTCGGCCAGCATGGTCCACAGGTCCTCGGGGGAATTCACCCCACCCGGGTAGCGGCACGCCATGCCGACGATGACGATCGGGTCGTCGTCGGTGACGCGGGCGACCGGGGCGTGCTTGATCTCCTGCGGCAGCCCGGCGAGCTGGGTGCGGATATAGCCGGCCAGGCCGTTGGGGGTCGGATAATCGAAGATCAGGGTGGGCGAAAGCGCCAGTCCGGTAGCGGTTTTGAGCCGGTTACGCATCTCGACCGCGGTCAGCGAGTCGAAGCCCAACTCCTGGAACGCCTTGTCCGGGTCGATCGCGTCGGCGGCGGTGTTCCCCAGCACGGTGGCGATGTGCGAGCGCACCAGGTCCAGCAGCACGGCATGCTGTTCGGTCTCGGACAATCCGTCCAGGCGATGCGCCAGAGCCGATTTCGATTTCGCGGCGGCCAGCGAGTCGTCCACCCGGCGGCGCGTCGGAGCGTTGACCAGGTCGGTGAACATCGGCGGGACGCTGACCGCATGAGCCCGCAGCGCGCCCAGATCGATGCGGGCCGGCGCCAGGAAAGGTTCGTCGACGATCAGCGCGGTGTCGAAGAGTTCCATGGCCTCGTCCGAGGACAGCGCCAAGATGCCGTCGCGGCCCAGGCGGGCGAGGTCGGCGGCGTCCAGGCCGCCGGTCATGGCGCTGGCCTGATCCCACAACCCCCAGGCCAGCGAAACCGCAGGCAGCCCGTGCGCCCGGCGGTGCGCGGCCAGCCCGTCCAAGAACGAGTTGGCCGCCGCGTAGTTGCCCTGGCCCGACGAGCCGACCAGCCCGGCCATCGACGAAAACATCACGAAGGCAGACAGATTCGCGTCGCGGGTCAGCTCGTGCAGATTCCAGGCCGCGTCGATCTTGGCCCGCAACACCGCGTCGACGCGCTCGGGGGTCAGCGAGGTGACCATCGCGTCGTCCAGCACCCCGGCCGCGTGGATGACGCCCGACAGCGGCCGCCGCGCCGAAATGTCGTCGATGACCCGCGCCAGCGCCGCCCGGTCGGCCGCATCGCACGCGACGACGCGCGCCCGGGCCCCCGCGGCGTGCAGCTCGGCGACCAACTCGGCGGCCCCGGCAGCTTCCGGGCCGCGCCGGCTCAGCAGCACCAGGTCCTCGACGCCGTGGTGTGCCGCCAGGTGGCGGGCCAGCGTCGAACCCGCCATGCCGGTTCCGCCGGTGATGAGCACCGTGCCCGCATTCAGCCCCGAACTTGGGCCGGCACCCGGCCCAGAAGGCAAAGTCATGACGACCTTGCCGATGTGGCGGGCCTGGCTCAGGTACCGCAACGCGGTGCGGGCGCGTCGCACGTCAAAGGTCGTGACGGGCAACGTTTTCAACACCCCGGCGTCGAACAGCCCGGCCAGCTCCTGCATCCACTGGTGCATCCGGGGGCGTCCCGGCTCGAACAGGTCGAAGGCGCGGTAGCGCACACCCGGGTACTGCTGGGCCACCACGCCCGGGTCGCGGATGTCGGTCTTGCCCATCTCCAGGAACACGCCGCCGGGGGCGACGAGCCGCAATGAGGCGTCGACGAATTCGCCGGCCAGCGAGTCCAGCACGATATCCATGCCGGCGCTGCCGGTGACCGTCCGGAACTTGTCCTCGAATTCCAGGCTGCGCGAATCGGCGATGTGATCGTCGTCAAAGCCCATGGCACGCAAGGTGTCCCACTTGCCGCGGCTGGCCGTCGCGAACACCTCTAGGCCGAGATGCCTGCCCAGCGCAACGGCAGCCATCCCGACGCCGCCCGCTGCGGCGTGCACCAGCACCCGCTGCCCCGGCTTGGCGTCGGCCAGGTGGACGAACGCCATGTAGGCGGTGGTGAACACCGCCGAAATGCCCGCGGCTTCGGGGTAGGACCACTCGGCGGGCTTGTGCTGCAGCAGGCGCACGTCGCCGGGCACCAGGGTGCCGCTGCCGTCGGGGAAGAAGCCGTACACCGAGTCACCGACCGCGAACTCGGTGACGCCAGGCCCGACTTCGACCACCACGCCGGCGCCCTCACCGCCGAGCAGGGCGTCGTGGGTGAACATGCCCAGGGTGATCATGACGTCGCGAAAGTTGGTGGCGATGGCGCGCAGGGCCACCCGAACCTGGCCGGGCTCCAGCGCCGCGCCCGCATTGGGAACCGGCTCCAATTGCAGGTTTTCGAACGTGCCCGCGCTGCTGATCCCGAGCCGCCAGGGCCCGTCGGCCGGCGGCGTCAGGATGCCGTCGACCGCGCGGCTGCCGCGCACCCGCGCGGTGTACGCCGTCCCGCCCCGCAGCAACACCGCGGGCTCGCCGACCGCCAGAACGGTCGCTATCGCGCTATCATCAAGCGCCGCATCGGAATCCACCAGGACGATCCGGCCGGGATGTTCGGTCTGCGCCGACCGAACCAGCCCCCACACCGCCGCGCCGGCCAGATCGGTGACGTCCTCGCCCGCCAGCCCCATCGCGCAGCGGGTCGCGACCACCAGCACTCCGGAGCCGTGCCCGGTCAGCCATGACTGCACGGCCGCCAGCGCCCGATGCGTACGCTCATACGACCCGAAGACCGGATCCTCGCCGGCGGCAACGGATTCGAATACCTCGTGCACAACGGGCCCGGCGCCGGCTGCGGTCGGGGCCGGCGGCGCCGGTGACCAGACCACCTCGAACAGCCGATCCGGACCCGAGGCCGACACCGCCGCGCGCAGCTGGCGCTCGCTCACCGGGCGCGCGACCATCGCGCGCACCGACAGCACCGGCAAGCCGAGTCCGTCGGCGAGCTCGATGGAGACGCCCGACGGGCCCGCCGGCGCGATGCGCGCACGGACCGCCGAGGCGCCCGCGGCGTGCAACGACACACCCTGCCACGAGAACGGCAACACCACTTCCTCGGTCTGGCCCGCGAGGTCGTGACTGACGACCAGCGCATGCATGGCCGCATCCAGCAACGCCGGGTGCACGCCGAAACCGCCGACGCCGCCGGCGGCGTCGGGCAGCCGCACCTCGGCGAACACCTCGTCGTCACGCATCCACGCCGCGGTCAGGCCCTGAAACGCCGGCCCGTAGCCGTACCCGCGCGCGGCCAGCCGCTCGTAGCCGTCGGCCGCGTCGACCTTGACGGCTCCCGCAGGCGGCCACGCCGACAGGTCCGCGCCCGGCTCGACCGAGCCGGGGCTCAGCATCCCTTCCGCGTGGCACACCCAGCCGGACCCGGACTCGGCGCGCGAGAAGATCGACACCTCGCGCCGGCCGGACTCTTCGCCGGGACCGACCACCACCTGCACCGCGACCGATGCGGGCCCGGAATCCTTGGCGGGCAGCAGCAACGGCGCCTGCAGCGTAAGTTCTTCGACCGTCGAGCAGCCGACCTCGTCACCGGCGCGGATCGCCAGCTCCACGAAGCCGGACCCGGGGAACACGATCGTGCCGGACACGGCGTGATCGGTCAGCCAGCCCTGCAGGCTCGCCGACAAGCGCCCGGTCAGCACCACGCCGCCCGACGCCGGCAGCTCGACGACCGCGCTCAACAGCGGATGCTCGCCCGCGCCCAGCCCCAGCCCCGAGGCGTCGGCCGCTACGCCCTCGGACAGCCAAAACCGGCGCCGGTCAAAGGCATACGTCGGCAACTCGACGAAGCCTGCGCCGTCCAGCGCGCCGCGCCAGCGGACGCTCACTCCCGCGACGAACGCGGTTGCCGCCGACGTCAGGAATCGGTCGAGTCCACCGTCGTCGCGACCCAGGGTGGGGATGACGATCGCCTCGGTGTCGGCGCCCCCCTGGTCGTTGGCGGTGTCCTCGAGGCCGGCGACCAGGGCCGGGTGGGGACTGGATTCGATGAACGTGCGGTATCCGTGCTCGCAGGCGCTGCGCACCGCCTGATCGAACTGCACAGTCTGCCGGATGTTGCGATACCAGTAGTCGGCGTCCAATCCGGCTGTGTCCAAACGGTTTCCGGTCACCGTGGAGAAGAACGCGATGCGCGACGAGCGCGGCTCGATACCGGTCAGCACCTGCGCAAGGTCAGCGCGGATCGCCTCGACCTCGACCGAGTGCGAGGCATAGTCCACGTCGATCCGCCGGGTCCGCAACTCCAGATCGGCGCAGAAGCCGACAAGCTCGTCGAGCGCGGCCACCTCACCCGACACCACGACGGCCGACCTGCCGTTGACGGCGGCGATGCTGACGCGACTGCCATAGGGCGCCAACAACTCCCGGGCCCGTTCGGTGCTGCACGCGATCGACAGCATCCCGCCCGGTCCGGCCAGTGACGTCAAGAGCTTGCTGCGCAACGTGACCACCCGGGCGGCGTCGCGCAGCGACAGCGCACCGGCGACGTAGGCAGCGGCGATTTCACCCTGCGAATGGCCGATCACCGCGTCCGGAGTCACCCCGACCGACTTCCACAGCTCGGCCAGCGACACCATCACCGCGAAGAGCACCGGTTGCACGACGTCGACCCGGTCCAGCCCGGGCGCATCGGGTGCGCCCCGCAGCACACCGGTCAGCGGCCAGTCGACGAATTCGGCGAAGGCCTCTTCGCATTCCCGGATCTGCTGTGCGAATACCGGTGCGGTGTCGAGCAATTCATCGGCCATACCCGGCCATTGGGATCCCTGGCCGGGGAAGACGAACACGGTCTTGCCCGCGGGCGCCGCGGTGCCGCGAACGACCGAGCCGCCCAG
>NZ_JAPIYN010000043.1:0-8086 GCF_035617725.1 Mycobacterium sp. 94-17 | reverse complement strand
ATCGACCCCCATCGCCGTAATCGGGCGCGGGCAGGGCGCGTTTGTCGAGTTTGCCGTTGACCGTCAACGGCAACTCCCCAATCGCCACCACCGCCGCCGGCACCATCCACCCCGGCAACCGCTCAACTAACACCGCGCGTGCCTCGCCCGGATCGGCAGTTCCGGTGAGATAGCCGACCAGCCGCTTATCCCCCGGGCGATCCTCACGGGCGATCACCACCGCCTGCTCGACCCCGGGCACGGCAGCCAGCGCCGCCTGCACCTCACCCAACTCGATCCGATACCCGCGGATCTTCACCTGCTCGTCGACCCGCCCCCCATATACCAACTGCCCATCAGCACCCCACGACACCAGGTCCCCGGTGCGATACATCCGCGCACCCGGCCCCCCGAACGGGCACGCCACAAACCGTGACGCGGTCAACCCCGCCCGGCGCCAATACCCAACCCCCACACCACGACCCGCCAGGTAGAGCTCGCCCACGACCCCGGGTGATACCGGGCGCATCCAGGCGTCCAACACGAAGAATGCCGCCCACGTCACCGGCGAACCGATCGACGGCGACCCTGACCCTGCTGTCAGCGGCGCGCTCTTGGACAACCACATCGTGGTTTCGGTCGGGCCGTAGACGTTGACCATCACACGGCCGGGCGCCCACCGATCCACCAGCTCCGTCGGACACGGTTCGGCGCCGATCACCAACGCTGTGGAATCCAAACCTTCGGTCGACAGCACGCCGACGGCCGACGGGGTCTGGGTCAACACGGTGACTCGCTCACGAACCAATAAGGCGTGGAACTCTTCTGGCGAACGAGTCACCGGCTCGGGCACCACCACCAACCGCCCACCACCAAGCAACGCCGCCCAGATCTCCCACACCGAGAAATCGAACGCATACGAATGACACTGCGACCAGACCTGCCCCGGTGCCAGCGGGACGCCGATTTCCAGTGCGTCGAACAGCTGGGCGACGTTGTGGTGAGTGACGGTGACGCCTTTCGGCACGCCCGTGGTTCCCGAGGTGTAGATCAGGTGCGCAAGTTCGTCGGGTCCCGGCGCCGGCAGTCCCGTGTTTGGGTGGGCATGGATTTCAGGGTCATCGACATCGATAACCAGCAGCCCGTGCCCGCGCAGCCGCTCGGCCAGGGCGGCGGTGGTGACGCCGGCAATCGGCGCGGCGTCGTCGAGCATGAAGGTGATGCGCGCGTCGGGCATCGTCGGGTCGATCGGCAGGTACGCCGCCCCGGCCTTCAGCACGGCCAGGATCGCCACGATCGCGTCGGCCGAGCGAGGCAACAGCAGAGCCACGAACGCGCCGGGACCCGCGCCGGCACCAATCAGATAGTGCGCCAACTGATTCGACGCATCCTCCAGCTCCCGATACGTCATCGAGAGGCCACCGCAGGTAAGTGCCACCGCGTCAGGTGCGGCAGCGACGTGGGCGGTGAACAACGTTGGAATCGACACCGGTGTCGCGGGCCGGTTCAATACCGCCCGGTTCCCCCACCGATCCAGGAGCGCGTGTTCGACGGAATCCAGCGCGTCCAGGGATGACAACCGCCGGGTGGGATCGGTGGTCAACGCCGCCAGCACCCGATGGAAGCGCGTGACAATCGTTTCGGCGCTTGAGTTGTCGAACACCTCGGTGTCGTATTCGACGCGCAGGCTCAGTTCGCGACCGGCTACGGCCTGAACCGTCAGCGGATAGTCGGTGGATTCACGGTTGGTGAACGCGGTGACGTTTAACCCGTCGATGGCGGCTAACGCCGCGGCGTCGATCGGGTAGTTCTCCAACACGAACAGGGTGTCGAACAGCTGGTCCTGGCCGGTGATCCGGTGGATCTCGGTGAGCGGCAAATGTTGATGCTCAACTGTCCCGTTGTGTGCCCGTTGCAGTTGGTCGATCAGGTCGGTCGTGGTGCCCGCCGCCGTGAGGTGGGCGCGGACCGGCACGGTGTTGATCAACAACCCCACCATCGACTCCGCGCCCGGCACCTCGGCGGGCCGCCCCGAAACCACGGCACCGAAGGCCACATCATGCTGGCCGGTCAGCGAGGCCAGCAACACCGCCCAACCGGCCTGCAACACCGTATTGATCGTGGTGTGACACGAACGGGCTAAATCCCCAATGGCACAGGTGATCTCGGCCGGCATCAGATAAGACAGCACACCCCGCGGTCCCGATTGCGCCCGCCCCGGCGCACCACCCACCAATGTCGGGGACTCAAACCCGGCCAACACCGTGCGCCACGCCACTCGAGCAGCCTCGAGGTCCCGCTCGGCCAGCCACGTGACAAACCGGCGATACGGAACCGGCGCGGGCAACCGCTGCCCCTGATAACCGGCGAACATCTCCGCCAGCAGGATCGGTAACGACCACCCGTCGAGCACAATGTGGTGCGCCGTCACCAGGATGCGGTGGCTGTCGGGTCCGGTGCGCAGCGCCGCCACCCGAAACGCCGGCTGATCCCCCAGCACACACACCGCGACACGCTCGGCCGCGCACACCTGCTCCGCGGCATCGGCACTGTCGGCGGTGTCGAGTTCGACGTAGCGCCAGGGCACCACCGGGTTGGCCGGGATGATCTGGACGGGTTGGTCGAACTGGGTGCAGAACCGGGCCGCCAGATGCGGGTGGCGCGCGATCACCGTGTGCACCGCCGCGCGCAGCCGCTCGGCATCCAACGGGCCCGCGATGCTCAGATCGAGCTGCACCGCATACACATCATCGGCGCCCCCGGTGGTACTGGCATGAAACAACAACCCCTGCTGCAACGGGGTCAACGGCAACACATCAGCGATGTCGTACTGCCGCGACAACTCATCGAGCTGGACCTGGGTCAACCGGGCCGGAACAACATCCGACGGGCTCAACCCACCCCCACCACCGCGCACGTGCGCACAAATCCCGGCCAACGCCTCAAACCACAACCGCCCCAACCGCTCAACCTGGGTCGCATCAAGCACCGATTGCGCCCACGTCCAATTCGCGTGCAACACCGGACCCGCCTCAGACTCCGCGGTACCGGCGTTCACCGTCACGGTGTAGGCCAGCGGAGTAGGCACCGCCGCCACCGCCCCGGTCAACGCCACACCCGGCGCGCTGATCCGCCAAAACTCCTCCGACAACTCCGCAGCCGCCGCACCCAACCGACCCAAATAGTTGAACCCGATCACCGGCTCGGACTCGCCGAGCACCACCTCCGGATTCAAGTAGCGCAACAACCCATAACTGAGCGGATCAGGCAACCCCCGCAGCTGCTCCTTACCCGCCTTGACCACCGCCCCCAACGCGGCATCCCCCGCCATCACCTGCGCCCACGACAACCCCCCCACCGACAACGCCACCGGATAAATCGCGGTGAACCAACCCACCGTGCGGGTCAAATCCACCCCGGCGGCCACCTCCTCATCACGGCCGTGACCCTCCACATCGATCCCCACCGACCCATCCCCGAGACCCATAAACTCCGCCCACGCCAACCCGAACGCGATCACCAACACGTCCTGAATTCCGGCATGAAACGCCGCGGGCACCTCACCCAACAACATCCGCGTCGTCGCCACATCCAACTCCACCGACCACGACCCCGCACTGGCGAACGTATCCACCGCCGGGCGCGGCCCCGCCACCACCGCCGGGACCGCCGTCACCGCACGCCAAGTCTCGGCCTGAGCCACCACCTCGCGGTGGCGCGCCCGCTCCGCCAACAGCGCCGACCACCGCACAAACGACGTCCCACCCGCGGCTAACGCGATCGGCTGCCCGCTATGATGCTGCGCCCACGCAATATTGAGGTCTTCCAACAGGATTCGCCAGGACACCCCGTCGACGGCCAGGTGGTGAATGATCAACGCCAACTCGCCCGTCGTCCGCGCCCACACCACGCGCACCATCGCCCCTGCCGCCGGATTCAGCCCCGACCGCGCCGCCACCACCGCCGCCTCCGACAACACCTCCACCGCCTGCACGCACCCCCCGGCATCGACCGCACTGGCCTCGGGCACCGTCAACGACCAACCCTCGGGCCCGTCCACCACACGCGCCCGCAACATCGCATGCCGATCCAGCAACGCCTGCAACACCACCACCACATCGGACTCGCTCACCCCGGCCGGGGCCTGCACCACCATGGTCTGGTTGAACTGATCCGTGGGACCCTCAAAGGCGTTCAGCCAGCGCATGA
Organism: Mycobacterium sp. 94-17; assembly: GCF_035617725.1. Taxonomy (NCBI): domain Bacteria; kingdom Bacillati; phylum Actinomycetota; class Actinomycetes; order Mycobacteriales; family Mycobacteriaceae; genus Mycobacterium; species Mycobacterium sp. 94-17. The sequence goes on along the minus strand of NZ_JAPIYN010000043.1, from coordinate 3,898 downwards.
TCGGGGTCGCCACCACCGACCCCACCCCGGCATCGACCACCGCAGCGGCGTCATCGGCCACCTTGGTCACCCACGCCAACCGGGCCACCGTCTGCTCCACAAACACATCACGCGGCCCACACACCAACCCCGCCGCCCGCGCCCGAGCCACCACCTGCATCGACAGAATGGAATCCCCACCCAAGTCGAAGAACGAATCGTCGATACCCACCCGCTCCACACCCAACACCTGGGCGTAGATACCGGCCAGGATCTCCTCGGTCACGGTCGACGGTGCGCGGTACCGACCGGCATCGCCGTACTCCGGTGCGGGCAGGGCACGAGTGTCGAGCTTGCCGTTGACCGTCAACGGCAACTCCGCGATCGCCACCACCGCGGCCGGCACCATGTAGGCGGGCAGCCGCTCGGCCAACACCGCACGCGCACCCGCCGGATCCGCCGTCCCGGTCACATACCCCACCAGCCGCTTATCCCCCGGCCGGTCCTCGCGGGCGATCACCACCGCCTGCTCGACGCCGTCCACTGCGGCCAGGGCGGCCTGGACTTCGCCGAGTTCGATGCGATACCCGCGGATCTTGACCTGCTCATCAACACGCCCGACATACCGCAACTGCCCATCGGCACCCCACGAGACCAGATCCCCGGTGCGATACATCCGCGTCCCCGCGCCCCCGAACGGACACGCCATAAACCGCGACGACGTCAACCCCGCCCGGCCCCGATACCCCACCCCCACACCACAACCCGCCACATACAACTCCCCCACCACGCCCGCCGGGACCGGACGCAACCACTCATCAAGCACAAACAACGCGGCCCCGGGCACGGGCGCACCGATCGGCACCACCCCGGGTGTCAGCGGCGCACTGATCGCCACGCACATCGTGGTCTCGGTCGGGCCGTAGGCGTTGACCATCACCCGCCCGGGCGCCCACCGGTCCACCACATCGACCGGGCAGGCCTCACCGACGACCACCAATGCCGTCGACTCCAACCCCTGCGGAGACAACGCCGCAACCGCCGAGGGTGTCTGGGTCAACACCGTGACACGTTCACGAATCAGCAAGGCATGAAACTCTTCTGGCGCGCTTACGACCGCTTCGGGCACGATCACCAGCCGTCCCCCGCGCAGCAGCGCGCCGAAGATCTCCCACACCGAAACATCGAATGCCAACGAATGACAAAGCGGCCATACACCGGGGGACGGCAGGCCGGCATCCAATGACGCCAGCAGTTGGGTCACGTTGCCGTGGGTGATGGCCACGCCCTTGGGTGTGCCGGTGGTGCCCGAGGTGTAGATCAGGTAAGCGATGTCCTCGGGGGCCGGCGCCGCGAGTGGCGTGTTGGGGCAGGCCTCGATGTCAGGATCATTGAGATCGATCACCGAGATGTCATAATTGTCCAGCCGGTCGGCCAGCGTGGCGGTGGTGAGCACCGCGATCGGCGCGGCGTCGTCGAGCATGAAGGCGATCCGTGAATCGGGCTGCGCGGGATCCAGGGCGAGGTAGGCCGCCCCTGTCTTCACGACGGCCAGGATCGCCATCACGGCCTGCGGCGAGCGCTCCACCAACAACGCGACACACCCGCCCGCGCCGGCACCATCACCAATCAGGTAGTGCGCCAACTGATTCGACGCCTCATCCAGCTCCCTATACGTCAGGGTCTGGTCGGCGAAACTGACCGCCACCGCCTCAGGTGTGCCGGCCACGTGAGCACCGAACAACACCGGAATCGACGACGACACCGACGCGGGCTGGTCCAACACCGCCCGGTTGCCCATCGCCTCCAGCTCGGCGCGCTCACCGGCCTCGAGCGCCCCAATACGCGAGAGTCGCAGCGCGGGATCGCCCACCATCTCCTCGAGCACCTGCTGTAACCGATTGACTAATGCCTCGATGGTGTCGGGGTCGAACACATCGGTGCGGAACTCGACCGACCCGCCAATACCGGCCGGCTCCCCATCGGCAGACCAACGCGGCGCCAACGACACCGACACATCCATCCGCGCGGTCTTTGCATCCAGCGCGATCTCGCTGACCCGCTGCTCCAACGCCAGCGCCAACCCGGCAGCCGGATCCGCGTGTTGCCAGTTCTGCCAAGCCAACATCACCTGCACCACCGGGTGATGACTCAAACTCCGCACCGGATTGAGCTGCTCCACCAACACCTCAAACGGCACATCCTGATGTTCAAACGCCGCCAAACTGCGCCCCCGCACCTGACCCACCAACTCCGCCACACTGGGATCGCCGGCCAAATCCACCCGCAACACCAACGTGTTCACGAAAAACCCGACCAACCCCTCCAGCGCGGGATCCCCGCGCCCCGCAATCGGAAACCCGATCGCCACATCCCGACCCGCACCCAGCTTGGACAACACCACCGCCAACGCCGCCTGAATCACCATGAAGCTGCTCGCCTGATACTCCCGCGCCAGCCCCGCAATCCCGTGCTGCAACCCCGCCGGCCAGTCCACCGCCACCGCCGCACCCCGCTGATCAGCGATCACCGGATACGGCCGATCCGTAGGCAACACCACCCGCTCGGGCAACCCCGCCAAAGCCCGCTCCCAATACCCCACCTGAGTCGCGATCACACTGCCGGGATCATCAAGATCCCCGAACTGCTCACGCTGCCACAACGTGTAATCCACATACTGCACCGGCAATTCGGCCCACCCCGGCACGCCACCACGGCGCCGCGCCCCGTACGCGACCCCTAGATCGGCCACCAACGGCCCCAACGACCACCCATCCGCGGCGATATGATGCACCACCGCCACCAACACATGCTCATCGACGGCGACACGGAAAAGCCGGGCCCGCAAGGGGATTTCGGTCGCCAAGTCAAACCGGTAACCCGCCACCGCCGCGATCGCCCCATCGAGTTTCTGGTCCGACCAGCCGGTCGCATCCACCACTCGCCACCCGAAATCGGCGCGCTGCACCGACACCAACATCTGCTGTGGAATCCCATCGACCGCATCGAACACGGTGCGCAACGATTCGTGGCGGCCCACCACATCGACCAGCGCCGCCCCCAACGCCTCCGCGTCCAGTTCGCCCTCGAGCCGCAACGCCACCGCCATGTTGTAGGCCGGCGAGGGCCCCTGCAACTGATCGATAAACCACAACCGCGACTGCGCAAACGACAACGGCACCACCGCCGGACGCGCCATCGGCTTCAACGGCTCAAGCCCACCCCCACCCGAACCGACATGCGCTGCCAACCCCGCCACCGTCGGCGCGTCGAACACCGCTCGCACCGAAATACCGCCACGTACAACGGAATTGGCCGCCGCGACCAGACGGGTCGCCGACAACGAATCCCCACCCAAATCGAAAAACGAGTCATCCACCCCCACCCGCTCCACACCCAACACCTGGGCATAGATACCCGCGAGGATCTCCTCAGTAGCCGTGGCCGCAGCCCGATACCGACCGACAACGCCGTACTCGGGTGCGGGCAAGGTGCGTTTGTCCAGCTTGCCGTTCACCGTCAACGGCAGGTCCTCAATGGCCACGATCGCGGCCGGCACCATATACCCCGGCAACCGCTCCGCCAACGCCGCACGCACCCCGACCGGATCGGCCGTCCCGGTCACATACCCCACCAGGCGCTTATCACCGGGGTGGTCCTCGCGGGCGATCACCACCGCTTGCTCGACCCCATCCAACCCGGCCAACGCCGCCTGGACTTCGCCGAGTTCGATGCGATATCCGCGGATCTTGACCTGCTCGTCGGAGCGCCCCACATACCGCAGTTCTCCATCAACACCCCACAACACCACATCCCCGGTGCGATACATCCGAGTTCCCGCGCCCCCGAACGGACACGCCACAAACCGCGACGACGTCAACCCCGCCCGACCCACATAACCGACACCCACAGCACAACC
>NZ_JAPIYN010000042.1:0-10383 GCF_035617725.1 Mycobacterium sp. 94-17 | reverse complement strand
ACCTGATCTACACCTCGGGCACCACCGGAACACCCAAGGGCGTGGCCATCACCCACCACAACGTCACCCAGCTGCTGCACACACTGGACGCCGGCCTGCCGACCGGCGGGGTGTGGACGCACAGTCACTCCCTGGCCTTCGACGTCTCGGTGTGGGAGATCTTTGGGGCGCTGCTGCGTGGTGGGCGGCTGGTAGTCGTGCCCGATTCGGTGGTCCGCGCGCCCGAAGAACTCCAACGCGTGCTGGTCGCCGAACAGGTCAGCGTGTTGACCCAGACCCCGTCCGCGCTGGGGTTGCTCACGCCCGAGGGCCTGGAGGCCGCGGCGCTGGTGACGGTCGGCGAGCCCTGCCCGGTCGCCGTGATGGATCGGTGGGCGCCGGGACGCGTGATGGTCAACGCCTACGGTCCGACCGAAACCACGATGTGTGTGGCGATCAGCGCGCCGTTGGCGTCGGGGTCCGGGGTGGTGCCGATCGGCGGGCCCGTGCCTGCGGCGGCGTTGTTCGTCCTGGACGGCCGGTTGCGGCCGGTTCCCGGCGGTGTTGTCGGCGAGCTGTACGTGGCCGGTGCCGGGGTGGCAGCCGGCTACGTGGGCCGGGGTCCGCTCACCGCATCGCGGTTCGTGGCGTGTCCGTTCGGCGGCGCCCAAGCACCCGGAACGCGGATGTATCGCACCGGGGATCTGGTGTTCTGGGGAACCGACGGCCAGCTGCGCTACGTCGGTCGCGCCGACGAACAGGTCAAGGTCCGCGGCCATCGCGTCGAACTCGGCGAAATCCAAGCCGCGCTGGCCGGGCTGGACGGGGTGGGCCAGGCGGCGGTGATCACCCGCGAGGATCGCCCCGGCGACACGCGCCTGGTCGCGTATGTCACCGGATCGGCCGAGCCGGCCACGCTGCGTGCTCAGCTGGCCGAGCGGCTCCCGTCGTACATGGTCCCGGCCGCCGTCGTCGTCCTCGACGCGCTGCCGCTGACGCCCAACGGCAAACTGGACACCCGCGCGCTGCCGGCGCCGCAGTACACCGACGTCGCGCACTACCGCGGCCCGGCCACCCTTACCGAGGAGATCCTGGCCGGCATCTACGCGCAGGTGCTGGGCGCCGAGCGCGTCGGCGTGGACGACTCGTTCTTCGACCTGGGCGGCGATTCACTGTCGGCGATGCGGGTCATCGCCGCGGTCAACACAGCTCTTGACGCCCACCTTCCCGTGCGAACCCTGTTCGAGGCGCCCACAGTGGCCCAGCTGGCGCCGCGCATCGGTGGCGAGGCGGGCCGGCTGCAGCCGTTGGTCGCAATCGAGCGTCCCGCGGTAATCCCGTTGTCGTTCGCGCAGAACCGGCTCTGGTTCATCGATCAGTTGCAAGGGCCCTCGCCGCTGTACAACATCGCGGTGGCGCTGCGGTTGACCGGTGGGCTGAACGCGCGGGCGTTGGGCCAGGCGCTGGCCGATGTCGTCGGCCGCCACGAGAGCCTGCGCACGCGGTTCGCATCGGCCGATGGCGTACCCCAGCAGCTGGTGACACCCGCCGAACACGCCGACATCGGCTGGCAGGTGACCGACGCCACGGCATGGCCGGGCGGCCGACTGGAAGAGGCCGTCGACGCCGCCGCGCGCTACACGTTCGACCTGGCGAACGAGATCCCTTTGCGGGCACAGCTTTTCCGCGTCGCCGAGGGCGAGCACGTGTTGGTGGCCGCGATGCACCACATCGCCGCCGACGGCTGGTCGGTGACCCCGCTGGTGCGGGACTTGGGTGTGGCCTACGCCAACCGGTGCGCGGGTCACGATCCCGGCTGGGCGCCGCTGGCGGTGCAGTACGTCGACTACACGCTGTGGCAGCGCGCGCAACTCGGTGATCTCGACGACAGCCACAGCCCCATCGCCGCCCAGCTGGCGTACTGGGAACACGCGCTGGCGGGAATGCCCGAGCGCCTCCAGCTGCCCACCGATCGGCCGTACCCGCCGGTCGCCGATCACCGCGGCCACAAGGTCGCGGTCGACTGGCCGGTGGAAGTGCAACAGCGGGTGCGCGGAATCGCCGGGCAGCACAACGCGACCAGCTTCATGGTGATCCAGGCCGCCCTGGCGGTGCTGCTGTCGAAGTTGAGCGGCAGCAGGGATGTCGCGGTCGGATTCCCGATCGCCGGGCGCCGCGACCCCGCGCTGGACGAGCTGGTGGGCTTTTTCGTCAACACCCTGGTGCTGCGCGTCGATCTGGACGGCGACCCCACCGTCGCCGACCTGCTGGGCCAGGTGCGCCAGCGCAGCCTCGCCGCCTACGAGAACCAAGACGTGCCGTTCGAGGTCCTCGTCGACCGGCTCAACCCCGCCCGAAGCCTGACCCACCACCCGCTGGTCCAGGTGGTGCTGGTCTGGCAGAACTTCCCCTGGCACAGCAACGACGCCGCCGCCGGGCTGGCCCTGGGGGACGTGCAGGCGGCCCCGCTGCCGACGAATACGCAAACTGCCCGTTGGGATCTCGCGTTTTTCCTCAGGGAGAGTTGGACCGACACCGGCGAGCCCGACGGGATCTGCGGCGAAGTGGAATTTCGCACCGACGTCTTCGAAGCGGAAAGCATCGAGGCGCTGATCGAGTGGTTGCGGCGGGCGCTGGTGGCGATGACCGCCGCGCCCGACCGGCGCCTCTCGTCGATAGACCTGCTCGATGCCGGCGAGCACCGGCGGCTGGACGAGATCGGTAACCGTGCCGCGTTGACCAGGCCCGCGCCGGCGCCGGTGTCGATCCCGGCGGTGTTCGCCGCGCAGGTCGCGCGCGCACCCGAGGCGGTGGCCGTCACCTGCCAGGGCCGCTCCCTGACCTATCGCGAGATCGACGAGGCCGCCAACCGGCTGGCACACCGATTGGCCGGCCTTGGCGTGGGGCCGGGTCAGTGTGTGGCACTGCTGTTTTCGCGTTCCGCTGAGGCGATCGTCGCCATCCTGGCGGTGCTCAAGGCCGGGGCGTGCTACCTGCCCATCGACCCGGCACTGCCCGCATCGCGCATCGGCTTCATGCTCGACGACGCCGAGTCGGCGGCCGTGATCACCACGGCTGGGCTGCGGGGACTGCTCGACGGACACGCCCTGCCGGTGATCGACGTCGATGACACCGCGATCCAGGCTTATCCGTCCACCCCGCTGCCGACGCCGGCTCCCGACGACATCGCTTACCTCATCTACACCTCGGGCACTACCGGGGTGCCCAAAGGGGTGGCCATCACCCACCACAACGTGACCCAGCTGATCGCGTCCCTGGATCCGCGGCTGGCGGCGCCCGGACAAGTGTGGACACAGTGGCATTCGTACAGCTTCGACATCTCCGGGTGGGAGATCTTTGGTGCCCTCTTACACGGCGGTCGGCTGGTCGTGGTGCCCGAGTCGGTGGCCCGCTCACCGGCCGACTTCCATGCCCTGCTGGTCACGGAAAGCGTCAGCGTATTGAGCCAAACCCCTTCTGCGGCAGGGGCATTGTCGCCAGAAGGCCTGGATGCGGTGACCTTGCTGGTCGGCGGTGAGGCCTGCCCGGCCGAGCTCGTCGACCGGTGGGCACCCGGCCGGGTGATGCTCAACGAATACGGGCCCACCGAGACGACGATGTGGGTGGCGATCAGTCCGCCACTGCGCGCGGGGTCGGGCGTGCCGCCGATCGGCTCGCCGGTTTCGGGGGCGGCGCTGTTCGTGCTCGACGAATGGCTGCAACCCATACCGACCGGGGTGGTCGGTGAGCTGTATGTCGCCGGCGCCGCGGTGGGCTGTGGCTATTGGAAGCGCTCAGCTCTGACGGCGTCACGATTTGTGGCCTGCCCGTTCGGCGGGGCGGGTGTCCGGATGTATCGCACCGGGGATCTGGTGCGCTGGGGCGCCGACGGACAACTGCACTATGTGGGCCGCGTCGACGAGCAGGTCAAGATTCGCGGATACCGCGTCGAGCTCGGCGAAATCGAGGCGATGCTGGCGACCCATCCCCGGGTGGCGCAGGCGGCGGTCGTCGCGCACACCGTCCCCGCCGCCGACGGCGTGGCCGACAAGCAGCTGGTGGGGTACGTCGTGCTCGATGAGCAGCTGCGGCTGGCGCGGGAGCCCGAGCGGGAAGCCGGGCTGGTCGAGCAGTGGCAGCGGGTGTGGGGCGGCGTCTATTCGCGGCCGGCGGCCGAGGCGGCCGAGCCGACGACGTTCGGCGAGGACTTCGGAGGCTGGAACAGCAGTTACACCGGGGCGCCCATCCCGCTGGAGCAGATGCGGGAATGGCGCGCCGCCACCGTGGATCGGATCCGTCGGCTGGGCGCGGGGCGGGTGCTGGAGATCGGGGTGGGCTCGGGCCTGTTGCTCGCCCGGCTTGCCCCGGACTGCGTCGAGTACTGGGGTACCGACTTCTCGGCCGCGACCATCGAGACGCTGCGGGCCGCGGTCGCCGCGCAGTCGTGGGGCGATCGGGTGCGGCTGCTGGTGCAGCCCGCGGATGTGGCAGATGGGCTGCCGCAGGGCCACTTCGATGTGGTGGTGCTCAACTCCGTCGTCCAGTACTTCCCGAACGCCGCGTATCTGCTCGACGTGCTGGCGGGGGCGATGCGACTGCTGCGGCCGGGCGGGACGGTGTTCATCGGCGACGTGCGGAACTTGTCGCTGTTGCCGGCGTTCACCACCGGGCTGGTGTGCGTGGACACCTCCGAGGGGGAGGACACGGCCGCGGCGGCGCGCGAGCGGGTGCGCCGCGAAATGCTGGCCGAGCAGGAGCTGCTACTGGCACCGGAGTTCTTTGCCGCACTCCCGCAGCACCTGGCCGACATCGCCGCGGTGCAGGTACAGCTGAAGCAGATGCAGGCGGTCAACGAACTCAGCGGCTACCGATACGACGTGGCGCTGCGCAAGGGGCCGGTCGCCGTCCGGTCGCTGGCACACCTCCCGTCACAACCGTGGCAGCGCTTCGGCACCCTGGCCGGGCTGGGCGAATTTCTGCGGTCCCACGGCCTGCCGGAGGTGCGCGTCACGGGCGTACCTCATGGCGGCACATGGTTCGATGTGGCTCTGGCGCAAGCGCTTTCGGAGGCCGGCAACCGCACGCCCGTCACGGAGTTGCGTGCCGGCATCTCCGCACCCGATGCGGTGTTGCCGCACCACTGTCACGCGCTCGGGCGAGAACTCGGATATGCCACTGCGGTGACCTGGTCCCCGGACGCCGGCCTGGTGGACCTCGTCTACACCCGCGCCACCGAGCCGGCCGACTCCCCGGCAATGTCCGACCTGTACCTGCCGGCCACCGGGGTGAGTTCCCTGGCGGGTTACGTCAACGACCCGTCGGCGCTCGACCGCGCGGCCGAGGTGCGCCGGTACGTGGGCGCCCGGTTGCCGGAATACATGGTGCCTGCGGCCGTCATGGTGGTGGAGGCGCTGCCGTTGACCGTGAACGGCAAACTCGATCGGCGATCGCTGCCGGCCCCCGAATTCGCCAGCGGGGTGGCCTACCGTGCGCCCCGCGATCCACGGGAACAGGCGTTGGCCACACTGTTCGGCGAGGTTCTCGGCGTCACACGAGTCGGCATCGACGAGTCGTTCTTCGACCTGGGCGGGCACTCGCTGCTGGCCATGCGTCTGATCGCCGCGATCAACGCCAACCTGGACGCGGCTCTTGCGGTGCGCGCCGTGTTCGACGCGCCCACGGTGGCTCAGTTGGCGCTGCTGATCGGTGGCGATGCGGATCCGCTGGAGCCATTGGTGGCCGTTGAACGGCCGGCGGTGATTCCGTTGTCGTTCGCGCAGAACCGGCTGTGGGTGATCGACCAATTGCAGGGCCCCTCACCGGTTTACAACATGCCGGTGGCGTTGCGGATGTGTGGGCGTCTCGATGCCGAGGCGCTCGGCGCCGCGTTCGCCGATGTGGTGGGCCGCCACGAGGCCCTGCGCACCGTGTTCCCGGCCGTAGAGGGGATCCCCCGGCAGGTCGTGGTGCCGGTTGAGGGGGCCGACTTCGGTTGGCAGGTCGTGGACGCCACCGGTTGGGCGGCAACCCGACTGGCTGAGGCTGTCGACGTCGCGGTGCGCCGCCCGTTCGACTTGGCAGCCGAAATACCCTTGCGGGCAACGCTTTTCCGCGTCTCCGAAGAGGAGCACGTGCTGGTGGCGGTGGTGCATCATATCGCCGCCGACGGGCTGTCGATGACTCCGCTGGTGCGTGATTTGGGTACGGCCTACGCCGGCCGATGTGCGGGACGCGCGCCCGAATGGGTGCCGCTGGCAGTGCATTACGTCGATTACACACTGTGGCAGCGCGCGCAGTTCGGCGAACTGGCCGATAGCCACAGCCGCATCGGCGCGCAGCTCGCTTACTGGGAGCGCGCCCTGGCCGGACTGCCCGAGCGGCTGCAACTGCCGTCGGACCGGCCCTACCCGCCGGTGGCCGATTTCCGCGGTGCCAGCGTGTCCGTGGATTGGCCGGCGGAGCTGCAACAGCGGGTTTCCTGGGTGGCTCGCGAGCACAACGCGACGACCTTCATGGTCGTCCAGGCCGCGCTGGCGGTGCTGCTGTCGAAGATCAGCGCGAGCAATGACGTGGCCGTCGGGTTCCCGATCGCCGGCCGTCGTGACCCGGCCCTGGACGAGTTGGTCGGGTTTTTCGTCAACACGTTGGTGCTGCGGGTCGATCTGACGGGCGACCCCACCGTCGCCGAGCTGCTGGGCCAGGTGCGAGGGCGGAGCCTGGCGGCTTACGAGCACCAAGACGTGCCCTTTGAAGTGCTGGTGGAGCGGCTCAACCCCGCCCGATCCCTGAACCACCATCCGCTGGTCCAGGTGATGCTGGCCTGGCAGAGCTTCGCCCTCGATGAAAGCGACGCCGGTGCCGCGTTGGCGCTGGGTGATCTGCAGGTCACTCCGCTGGCGGCCGACACCAGCACCGCCCGCATGGACTTGACGTTCTCCCTGGCCGAGCGGTGGAGCGAGGCAGGCGAACCCGCCGGGATCGGCGGTGAGGTGGAGTTTCGCACCGACGTCTTCGATGCAGCCGGCATGGAGGCGCTGATCGGGCGGCTGGAGCGGGTGCTCGTGGCGATGACGGCCGATCCGGCCCGGCGGCTGTCGTCGATCGATCTGGTCGACGAGGCCGAACACGCTCGCCTGGATGGGTGGGGCAATCGGACAGTGCTGACCCAACCCGGCACCACCCCGGTGTCGATTCCGGCGCTGTTCGCCGCGCAGGTGGTCCGCATACCCGATGCGGCGGCGGTGAGCTCCGACGGCCGGTCGATGACGTATCGAGAGGTGGACGAGGCCGCTAACCGGTTGGCCCACTTGCTCGTTGGGCAGGGGGTGGGCGCCGGCGAGCGGGTGGCGCTGCTGTTGCCGCGGTCGGCCGAGGCCGTCGTGGCGATGTTGGCGGTGCTCAAGACCGGCGCCGCGTACGTGCCGATCGACCCGGCACAGCCGACGGCGCGGATGGAGTTCCTGCTCCGCGATGCCGTACCGGTGGCCGTGATCACCAACACCGGGCTGGCCGACCGGCTGGCCGGCCATCAGCTGCTGGTCGTCGACGTCGACGACCCGCGCATCGACACCCAACCCGGTACGGCCCTGCCGGCGCCGGACGCCGAAGACATCGCGTACCTGATCTACACCTCGGGCACCACCGGGGTGCCCAAAGGGGCCGCGGTAGCCCATCAGAACGTCACCCGGTTGCTGGAATCCCTGGAAGCCGGGATGGAGCTGGCGGGTCAGGTGTGGACGCAGTGCCATTCGTTGGCGTTTGACTTCTCTGTGTGGGAGATCTTCGGGGCGCTGCTCGGCGGCGGGCGGCTGGTGGTGGTGCCCGACACTGTGGTGCGCTCACCGGAGGAGCTACACGCGGTGCTGGTGGCCGAGCAGGTCAGTGTGCTGAGCCAGACGCCGTCGGCGTTTTATGCGCTGCAAACCGCTGACGCGCTGTCCCCCGAGCTGCGCCACCAACTCAAGCTGGAGACGGTGGTGTTCGGCGGGGAAGCGCTCGAACCCCGGCGTCTGGGCACCTGGTTGAGCAATCATCCGGGGTTGCCGCGGCTGATCAACATGTACGGCATCACCGAGACGACGGTGCATGCCTCGTTGCGGGAAATCGTTGACGTCGATGCCGAGAGCGCTGTCAGCCCCATCGGCGTGCCGCTGGCCCACCTCGCCTTCTTCGTGCTGGATGGCTCGCTTCGTGCCGTGCCGGCCGGGGTGGTCGGGGAGCTGTACGTGGCCGGTGGCGCGCTGGCGTACGGCTATGTGGGTCGGGCGGGGCTGACGGGGTCGCGGTTCGTGGCGTGCCCGTTCGGTGGGACCGGGACACGGATGTATCGCACCGGCGATCTGGTGTCGTGGGGCGCCGACGGACAGCTGCGCTATGCGGGGCGCGCCGATGAGCAGGTCAAGATCCGCGGGTATCGCATCGAGCTCGGCGAGGTTCAGGCGGCGCTGGCCGGCCTGGAGGGTGTCGGGCAGGCGGTGGTGATCGCCCGCGAGGACCGGCCCGGGGATAAGCGTCTGGTGGGGTACGCGACCGGCACCGCCGACCCGGCCGAGATGCGTGCGGCGCTGGCCGAGCGGCTGCCGGCCTACATGGTGCCCGCCGCGGTCGTGGTCATCGAGGCGTTGCCGTTGACGCTCAACGGCAAACTGGATGTTCGCGCGCTGCCGGCGCCCGAGTATCAGGATGTTGATCGGTATCGCGGACCGGGCGATGCCGTCGAGGAGATTCTGGCCGGAATCTATGCCCAGGTGCTGGGGCTGGAGCGGGTCGGGGTCGACGATTCCTTCTTCGAGTTGGGCGGTGACAGCATCCTGTCGATGCAGGTGGTGGCCCGCGCTCGCGCGGCCGGGGTGGTGTGCCGGCCGCGGGATGTGTTCGTCGAGCAGACGGTGGCCCGGCTGGCCCGGGTGGCGAGCGTGGCCGACGGTGAGACCGGCCCCGTCGACGAGGGTGTGGGCGAGGTGGTCGCGACCCCGATCATGCACTGGCTGCACAACATCGAGGGCCCGGTCGATCAGTTCAACCAGACGGTGGTGGCGCAGGCTCCCGCCGGGGTGACCGAGGCCGATGCGGTGGTGGTGCTGCAGGCGCTGCTGGATCGGCACGCCATGCTGCGGCTCCGCGTCGATGACGACGGCGCCGGGGGCTGGTCGCTGCACGTGCCCGAAGCGGGGGCCGTAAGCGCCGGCGCCTGCCTGCACGCCGTGGCGGCGTTGTCCGAGGACGCGCTGGTCGAGGCGCGGTCGCGGCTGAATCCGGCGACCGGGACGATGCTCAGCGCGTTGTGGGTGGAGCCCACCGGTCAGTTGGCGCTGATCATTCATCACCTGGCCGTCGACGGGGTGTCGTGGCGGATCCTGCTGGAAGACCTCAACATCGCCTGGGCTCTGCATCGCGGCGGCCAGGAGGTGGTGTTGCCGCCGGGCGGGACCTCGTTTGCCCGATGGTCGGCGGTGCTGGCCGAGCATGCCCACACCGCGGCGGTGACCGAGCATGCCGACACGTGGCGGCAGGTGGTCACGACCCCGGCCGCGTTGCCGGCGGTGCGGCCGGCGGTGGACACGTTCGCGTCCGCGGGGCGGCTGTCGGTACCACTGGATGTCGAGACCACCCGGATGCTGCTCGGTGAGGTGCCGTCGGCGTTTCATGCCGGGGTGCAAGACATCTTGCTGATTGCGTTCGCGCTGGCGTGGACAGAGTTTTTGGGCACCGCGGCCCCGGTGGGTATCGATGTCGAGGGCCACGGCCGCCACGAAGAATTGGCCTCCGACATCGACCTGTCGCGCACGGTGGGATGGTTCACCACCCTCTACCCGGCATCGCTCGCCGTGGGTGGTTTGTCCTGGTCGCAGGTGACGGCCGGCGACTCGGGCCTGGGCGCCGTCGTCAAGAACGGCAAGGAGCAGCTGCGCGCCCTGCCCGACCCGCTGAGCTACGGTTTGCTGCGCTATCTGAACCCTGAGACTGTGCTGGGTGGGTCGGATCCGGTGATCGGGTTCAACTACTTGGGCCGGCTCGGCGCCGGGGCCGCCCTTTCCGAGGATCTGTGGCGGATCAGCGAGGAGGGCTTGTTGTTGACCGGCGCGACGGCGGCGATACCCATGGCGCTGGCCCACACCGTAGAGCTCAACGCCGGCACCGTGGAGACCGACAACGGCCCGCAGCTGCACGCCAACTGGACGTGGGCGCCGTCGGCCATGGATCAGACCCAGGTCAGCCGGTTGAGCCGGCTGTGGTTCGAGGCCCTGGCTGGGATCTGCGCACATGTGCGCGGCGGTGGCGGCGGCCTGACCCCGTCGGATGTCGCGCTCACCCGGCTGAGCCAGCAGCAGATCGACGAGCTCGAGCGGAAATATGCGGATAGCTGACGTTTTGCCGTTGACGCCGTTGCAGCAGGGGTTGCTG
>NZ_JAPIYN010000041.1:0-10427 GCF_035617725.1 Mycobacterium sp. 94-17 | reverse complement strand
AGCTGCGCGCCGATGCGGCTGCCGCCGTCGGCAAGCTCGCCGAACTGGGCGCGCTGCCACAGCGTGTAGTCGACGTATTGCACCGCCAGCGGCTCCCAGTCGGGCGCCTGTCCGGCGCACCGTGCGGCGTACGCCGCTCCCAGGTCGCGCATCAGCGGCCGCAACGACCAGCCGTCCGCGGCGATGTGGTGCACGACGGCCACCAGCACATGATCGCCCTCGTCGACCCGGAAAAGAGAAGCCCGCAAAGGGATTTGGTTCGCGAGGTCGAAGGTCTCGGTTGCCGCGGCGTCGATGGCCTCGCGCAGCCGGCTTGCCGACCAGCCCCGGGCGTTCACGATCCGCCAGCACAGATCGGCCCGCCCGGCCGGAATCACCACCTGCTGGGGCGTGCCCTCGGGCGCGGCGAACACCGTGCGCAGGCTCTCGTGGCGGGCGACCACGTCGGCCAGCGCCGCTCCCAGCGCGTCGGCGTCGAGCGTCCCGCGCATCCGCAGTCCCGCGGCCATGTTGTAGACCGGCGACGGCCCCTGCAGCTGGTCGAGGAACCACAGCCGGCTCTGCGCGAACGACAGCGGGACCACCGCCGGGCGTTCGCCCGCCGTCAACGGGTCCAGCCGGCCGGCATCCTCACCGAGGCGGGGCGCCAGCTGGGCGATCGTGGGCGCCTCGAAGAGGGCGGCCACCGCCACGCCGAGGTCCAGGGCGCTGTTGACCGCGGCGATCACCCGCATCGCCGAGATGCTGTCGCCGCCGAGGTCGAAGAAGGAATCGTCGACGCCGACCCGCTCGACGCCGAGCACGTGGGCGTAGATGCCGGCCAGGATCTCCTCGACCGGGGTGGTCGGGGCGCGGTACCCGGCCGCGGCGTATTCGGGTGCCGGCAGGGCGCGCACGTCGAGCTTGCCGTTGAGGGTCATCGGCAGCGCCTCGAGCGCGACCACCGCCGCCGGGACCATGTAGCCCGGCAGCCGCTGAGCCAGCGCGGCGCGGGCCTCGGTCGCCTCGGCCGTGCCGGTGACATATCCGACCAGCCGCTTGTCGCCGGGCCGGTCCTCGCGGACGATGACGACAGCCTGGTCGACCCTGTCGAGCGCGGCCAAAGCCGAGCGGACTTCGCCGACTTCGATGCGGTAGCCGCGGATCTTGACCTGCTCGTCCGCGCGGCCCAGGTACTGGAGCTGGCCGTCGGGGCCCCAGCACACCAGGTCCCCGGTGCGATACATGCGCGACCCCGACCCGCCGGAAGGGCACGCCACAAACCGCGACGCCGTGAGTCCGGCCCGGCGCACGTATCCGTATCCGACGCCGCGCCCGGCCACGTACAGTTCGCCGACCACCCCGGCCGGCGCCGGGCGCAACCACCCGTCCAGCACGAACAGCGCTGCCCCGGGCACCGGCGAGCCGATCGGCGGCGCCCCCGCGCCCGCCGCCAGGGGCGCGCTCGCCGTCGCGAAGATCGTGGTTTCGGTCGGGCCGTAGACGTTGATCATCACCCGGCCGGGCGCCCAGCGGTCCACCAGCTCGGGTGGGCACGGCTCGGCCCCGATCACCAGGGCCGCCGACTCCAGGCCACGCGGCGACAGCATCCGCACCGCCGACGGGGTCTGGCTCAGCACGGTGACCTTCTCCGCGACGAGCAAGGCGTGAAAGTCCTTGGGCGAGCGGGCCACCGCGTCGGGCACCACGACCAGTCGCCCACCGTGCAGCAGCGCACCCCAGATCTCCCACACCGAGAAGTCGAAGGCATACGAGTGGAACTGCGTCCACACCTGGGCCGCCGAGAACCGCACGCCGACGGCCGCCGAATCGAACAGCCGGGTCACGTTATGGTGGCTGACCGCAACGCCTTTGGGGAAGCCGGTGGTGCCCGAGGTGTAGATGATGTGCGCGACGTGTTCGGGGTCCGGCGCCGGCAGCGCGGTGCCGGGCCGGGTGCGCACGGCGGGGTCGTCGACGTCGATGACGGTCAGGCCGGTATCGCGCAGCTTGTCCGCCAGCGCGGCGGTGGTGATCGCGGCCGACGGCGCGGTATCGGCGAGCATGAACTCGACACGGGCCGTCGGCAGCGCGGGGTCGATCGGCAGGTACGCCGCGCCGGTTTTCAGCACCGCCAGGATGGCCACGATCGCGTCGGCCGACCGTCCGAACAACAGCACCACCGAGTCGCCCGGGCCGGCACCGCGCCCGGCGAGCAAGTGCGCCAATCGATTTGACCGCTCGTCGAGCTCCCGATAGGTGATCGACCGGCCCGCGAAGGTCACCGCAGCGGCGTGCGGGTCGCGCGCCGCCTGCGCGGCGAACAACTCCGGGATCGACGACCGCGTCGGGGACGGGCCGGGTCGCGTCGCTTCCGGCCGGGCGCCCCACCGGTCGAGCCGCTCGCATTCGGCGACGTCGAGCACGTCGATCGACGACAGCCGGCGCGCCGGGTCGGACGTCATGACGACCAGCACCCGCCGCAACCGTTCGATCAGCGTCGCGATGGTGGCCGTGTCGAAGACGTCGGTGTCGTATTCGATCTGCAGCCGCAGCTCCTGCCCGGGCTGGGCCTGCACGGTCAGCGGGTAGTGGGTTGATTCCCGGCTGGTGATGTCGGTGACGGCCAGCTCGTGGTCGGCCGACAGCGCGGCGGCGTCGACCGGGTAGTTCTCGTACGCGAAGAGCGTGTCGAACAGCCGGTCGTGGCCGGTGATGCGGTGGATCTCGGTGAGGGCCAGGTGCTGGTGGTCCAGCGTGTGGTTGTGGGCGCCCTGCAACTGGTCGAGCAGATCGGCGGTGGTGGTGGTCGCGGTGATGTTCGCCCGCACCGGCACGGTGTTGATCAGCAGGCCCACCATGGTGTCCGCTCCGGCGATGTCGGCGGGCCGGCCCGACACGGTGGTGCCGAACACGACGTCGCGCTGCCCGGTCAGGACGCACAGCAGTTGCGCGAAGGCGGCCTGCAGTACGGTGTTGACGGTGGTACGGCACGAGCGCGCCAGGTCGGTGATGGCCCGGCTGATATCGACTGGCAGCGTGAATGATTCGACGCTCTGCCGCCCGGGGCGGGCGCGGTCCCGGGGGCCGACCAGGGTCGGCGCGTCGAAGCCGGCGAACACCTCGGCCCAGGCTGTCCGTGCGGCGCCGACGTCGCGCCCGGCCAGCCAATCGACGAAGCTGCGGTACGGGACCGCCGCCGCGAGCCGCCGGCCGTAGTAGCCGGCGAAGATCTCGCCCAGTAGGATCGGCATCGACCAGCCGTCGAGCACGATGTGATGGTTGGTCAGCACCAGCCGATAACGGTCGGATGCGATGCGGGCCAACAGAACCCGGAAGGCGGGGCGATCGGTCAGGTCGGCGCAGACGGCGGCGCGCTCGGCGGCGCAGAGCCGACGCAGCTCCTCCTCGACGTCGCGGCCATCGAGGTCGAGGCACTGCCAGGACGCCGCGGCGTCAGCGGGGATGATCTGGACCGGCTCGTCGTATCGGTCGCAGAACCGGGCCACCAGGTTCGGGTGCCGGCCGACCATCGCCTGTACCGCGTCGCGCAGGCGGTCGGCGTCCAGCGGGCCGGTGATGCCGATGTCGAGCTGTCCGGCGTAGAGGTCGTCGCTCGCCTGCGCGGTGTTGGCGTGGAACAGCAGGCCGCGCTGGACCGGGGTCAGCGCCAGCACGTCGGCGATGCGCTGTTGGCGGGCAAGCTGATCCAGCTGTCGCTGGGTGAGCCGCGCCGGTGCGATGTCCGACGGCGTCAGGCCGCCCCCGCCGGAGCGCACGTGGGCGCAGATGCCTTCCAGCGCGTCGAACCACAGCCGGCTCAGCCGGGTGACCTGCTCGTCGTCGAGCGCCGACGGCGCCCAGGTCCAGTTGGCGTGCAGCCGCGGCCCGCCCTCGGTGTCGATAGTGGCCGCGTTGAGTTCCACGGTGTGCATCAGCGGCATGGGTATCGCGGCGGCCGCGGCGGTGACCGCCCAGCCATCGGCCTCGGGCCGCCACATGTCCTCGGAGAGCTGGGCCGTACCGCCCTGGCGTCCCAGGTAGTTGAACCCGATCGGCGGGTCGGCCGCGTCCAGGCCGGCCTCGGCGTTCAGGTGTCGCAGCAGGCCGTAGCTCAGCGGGTCCGGCAGGCCGCGCAGTTGTTCCTTGGCGTCCTTGAGAAGCGCGCCCAGCGCGGCGCCGCCGGCAACCACCTGCGCCCAGGAGATGCCGCCCACCGCCAGCGCCACCGGATATTTGGCGGTGAACCAGCCCACGGTGTGGGATAGGTCGACGGCGCGGGCCAGTTCCTCGTGGCGGCCGTGGCCTTCGACGTCGATGCCGACCGGCGCGTCGCGGCGGCCCGAGAACTCCGCACACGCCAGCCCGAACGCGATCAGCAGAATGTCCTGCACGCCAACGTGGAATGCCGCGGGCACGTCACCGAGCAGCATGCCGGTGGTCTCGGCGTCCAGTTCCGTCGAGAGGTGCCCGGCGGTGGCGAAGGTGTCCGTCTCGGGATCCACCGCGGGCAACGCGGCGGGGGTGGCCGCCACCCGCTTCCAGGCGTCCGCCTGCTCCGCGACGCGCGGGTGTTGGGCATACCCGGCCAGCAGCGCCGACCACCGGGCAAACGACGTGCCCGCGGCGGGCAGCTCGACCGGTTGCCCGGCGTGATGCTGCGCCCAGGCAATATTCAAGTCCTGCAGCAGGATTCGCCACGAGACGCCGTCGACGGCCAGGTGGTGGACGATCACCACCAGTTGGCCGGTGGCGCGGGCCCACACCGCGCTGAGCATCACGCCGGCGGCGGGGTTCAGCCGCGTCCGGCCCTCGATGACGGCCGCGTCGGTCAATTCGTCCACCGCGCAAAGGCTTTCGCGGGCGTCCACGGAGCCCGCCCCGGGCACCGTCAGCGACCAGCCGCCCGACCCGTCGTCGTCGACGCGCAGCCGCAGCATGGCGTGCCGGTCCAGCAGGGCCTGCAGCACCGCGACCACGTCGGCCTCGATGACCCCGGCGGGGGCCTGCACCAGCATCGTCTGGTTGAACTCGTCGACGCTGGCGCCGGCGCGGTGCACGTCGTGCAGCCAACGGATGATCGGCGTGGCCACCACCGGCCCGAGCCCCTCGTCGACCACCGCCTGCGCGTCGGCTGCCTCGGCCACCCGGGCCAGCCGGGCCACGGTCTGCTCGACGAAGATGTCGCGCGTCTTGCACACCAGGCCTGCGGCCCTCGCCCGGGTCACCACCTGCATCGACGAGATGCTGTCGCCGCCCAGGTCGAAGAAGGAGTCGTCGGCCCCGACCCGGTCGAGGCCGAGCACCTGCGCGTAGATGCCGGCCAGGATTTCCTCGACGGCGTTGCCGGGGGCCCGATACCTCTCGGTGTCGCGATACTCCGGTGCGGGCAGGGCGCGGGTGTCGAGCTTGCCGTTGGGGGTCAGCGGCAGGGCCTGCATCGCCACCAGGGCGGCCGGGATCATGTAGCCCGGCAGCCTTTCGGCCAGCGCGGCGCGGATCGCGGCCGGGTCGGTGGTGCCGGTGACATATCCGACCAGCCGCTTGTCGCCGGGGCGGTCCTCGCGGGTCACGACGACCGCCTGCTCGACGCCGTCCACTGCGGCCACCGCGGCCCGCACCTCGCCGAGTTCGATTCGGTAGCCCCGGATCTTGACCTGCTCGTCGGTGCGGCCGAGGTAGTCCAGTTGCCCGTCGGCGCGCCAGCGCACCAGGTCGCCGGTGCGATACATGCGCGTCCCTGGCGCTCCGAACGGGCAGGCGGTGAACCGCGACGCGGTCAGCCCGGCGCGGCGCCAGTAGCCGGCCGCGACCCCGGCGCCTGCCAGGTACAGTTCGCCGACCACGCCGGGGGGCACGAGCCGCAGGGATTCGTCGAGTACGAACGACGCGCCCCGGGGCACCGGGGAGCCGATCGGCACCACGTCCGCCGTCCCGGCCTGCAGCGGCGCGCTGATCGCCGCGTAGACGGTGGCTTCCGTCGGGCCGTAGGCGTTGATCATCGTCCGGCCCGGCGCCCAGCGGTCCACCAGTTCGGCCGGGCACGCCTCACCGGCCACCACCAGCGTGACCGACTCCAGCCCCGCGGGTGAGAGCGCGCCCGCGGCGGACGGGGTCTGGCTGAGCACGCTGACCTGTTCGGTCACCAACAGTGCGTGCAGATCTTCCGGTGAGCGCGCGACCGATTCGGGCACCACCACCAGCCGGCCGCCGTGCAGCAGCGCGCCGAAGATCTCCCAGACCGAGACGTCGAAGGCCAGCGAATGCCATTGCGACCACACCCCCGCGCGCGGCAGCCCCGAGTCGCCGGGCGCCAGCAGCTGGGCGACGTTGCGATGAGTGACCGCGACGCCTTTGGGGACACCGGTGGTGCCCGAGGTGTAGATCAGGTAGGCGATGTCGTCGCCGCTCGGCGCGGGCAGCGCGGCGGCCGCGTCGGTGTCGATGACGGGATGGTTGACGTCGATGACCGCCACGTCGTGCCCGTCGAGCCGGTCGGCGAGACCCGCGGTGGTGACGGCGGCGATCGGTGCGGCATCACCGAGCATGAACCCGATCCGGGCATCCGGCGACGCGGGGTCGATCGGCAGGTAGGCCGCACCGGTCTCGAGCACCGCCAGGATCGCCACGATCGCCTCCGCCGACCGCGAAAACAGCAGCGCCACAGTCTGTCCCGGACCCGCACCCGCGCCGGCCAGCCGATGCGCCAACCGATTCGCTGCCGCGCCCAGCTCGCGGTAGGTCATTGACTCGCCGTCACATACCAGTGCAGTGGCGTCCGGGGTGCGTGACACCTGCGCGGCGAACAGCACGGGGATCGAGTCGGTCTCGGTCGCCGGCACGGTCACCGCCGCCCGGTTACCGATCGTGCCGAGCCGGGTGTGTTCGGATTCGTCGAGCAGGTCCACCGCTGACAACGCTTGTGCGGGATCGGCGGTCAGGGCGAGCAGCACCCGCTGCAACCGCCCGGTCAGGGCCTCGATGGCGGCGGCGTCGAACACGTCGGTGCGGAATTCCACGGTTCCACCGATGCCGGCGGGCTCGCCGGCCCCGCTCCAGCGCTCGCCCATCGAGAAGGTCAGGTCCATGCGGGCGGTGTGGGTGTCCACCGGTATCGGGGTGACCTCGACCTCGCCCAGGGACAGTCCGGCGGCGGGCCCGCTGCCCGATCCGGCGAAGTTCTGCCAGGCCAGCATCACCTGTACCAGCGGGTGATGGGTCAGGCTTCGCGTCGGGTTGAGCCGCTCCACCAGCACCTCGAAGGGCACATCTTGGTGCTCGTAGGCCGCCAGGCTGCGCTGGCGCACCTGGTCGAGCAGCTCTGCGAAGGTGGGGTCGCCAGCCACATCGACGCGCAGCACCAGGGTGTTGACGAAGAAGCCCACCAGGTCGTCGAGGGCGGGATCGCGCCGGCCGGCGATCGGAAATCCCACCGCCACATCGGAACTCGCGCTGATCTTGGACAGCAGCACCGCCAGGGCAGTCTGGATCACCATGAAGGCGGTGGCGTTGTGCTGGCGAGCCACCTCGCCGACGCGCTGCTGCAGCCCGGCCGGCCAGTCGATTTCCACTGTGGCGCCGCGCTGATCGGCCATCAGCGGGTAGGGCCGGTCGGTGGGCAGCTGCACCCGTTCGGGCATCCCGGCCAGGGCGCGCTCCCAGTACTGCAGCTGGGCCGCGATGCGGCTGTTGCCGTCGTCGAGGTCGCCGAACTGCGCACGCTGCCACAGCGTGTAGTCGACGTACTGCACCGGCAACGGGTGCCAGTCGGGACCGCGCCCCGCGGTCCTGCCGGCGTACGCGATCCCCAGGTCTGCGACCAGCGGCGTGATGGACATGCCGTCGGCGGCGATATGGTGCACGACGGCCACCAGCACATGCTCGCCGTCGGCGACGCGGAAAAGGGTTGCGCGCAACGGTATTTGGGCGGACAGATCGAAGGTGTAGCGGGCCGCGACGCCGATCGCCTCGCCCAGCCGGCTTGCCGGCCAGTCACCGGCGTCGATGATCTGCCAGCCGAAATCGGCCTGTCCGGCCGGGATCACCACCTGGCGGGGTGTGCCCTCGGGTGCGGCGAACAGGGTGCGCAGGCTCTCGTGGCGGGCGACCACGTCGCCCAGCGCGGCACCGAGCGCACGGGCGTCGAGCGGGCCGTTCAGCCGCAAGGCCGCCGCCATGTTGTACACCGGTGAGGGCCCTTGCAATTGGTCGAGGAACCACAGCCGGTTCTGCGCGAACGACAACGGGACCACCGCGGGCCGCTCGGTCGCCGTCAACGGCTCCAGGCCGCTGCCGCCATCGCCGATACGGGGCGCCAGTTGGGCGACCGTGGGCGACTCGAACACGACGCGCACCGCGAGGTCGGCGTCCAGGCCGGCGTTGATCGCGGCGATCAGCCGCATGGCCGAGATGCTGTCGCCACCGAGATCGAAGAACGAGTCGTCGACGCCGACGCGCTCTGCGCCGAGGATCTCGGCGTAGATGCCGGCCAGGATCTCTTCCGTGGGGGTCTCCGGGGCGCGGTACGCGCCGGTACTGAACTCGGGCGCGGGCAGGATGCGAATGTCGAGTTTGCCGTTGGGTGTCAACGGAAGTGCGTCGAGAGCGACGATCGCGGCGGGCACCATGTAGGCGGGCAGTCGTTCGGCCAGTGTCGTGCGCGCCAGGTCCGGGTCGGCGCTGCCGGTGAGGTAGCCGACCAGTCTTTTGTCCCCGGCGCGATCCTCGCGAGCGATGACCACGGCCTGGTCGACGCCGCCGAGTCCGGCCAGCGCCGACTGGATTTCGCCGAGTTCGATGCGGTAGCCGCGGATCTTGACCTGCTCGTCGGCCCGGCCGAGGTACCGCAGTTGTCCGTCGGCGTCCCAGCGCACCAGGTCGCCGGTGCGATACATGCGCGATCCCGCGCCGCCGAACGGGCAGGCGACGAACCGCGACGCGCTCAGCCCGGCCCGGCCGACATAGCCTGTGGCGACGCCAGATCCTGCGACGTACAGCTCACCGGCGACCCCGAGCGGCACCGGCCGCAGCGACGCGTCGAGCACGAACAACGCAGCCCCGGGAACCGGCGCACCGATCGGCACCGGCGCGCTCTCGGCCGGGGCCAGCGGTGCGCTGATCGCGACACACATGGTGGTTTCGGTCGGGCCGTAGGCGTTGACCATCACCCGCCCCGGCGCCCACCGCTGGACCACCTCGGGCGGGCAGGCCTCACCGGCCATCACCAGCGACACCGAGTCCAGCCCCGCCGGCGAGAGCATCGCCACCGCCGACGGGGTCTGGGTCAACACGGTGACGCGCTGGGCGACCAGGACGTGGTGCAGGTCGCGCGGTGAGCCCGCGATCGACTCGGGCACCACGACCAGTCGCCCGCCGCGCAACAGCGCGCCGAAGATCTCCCAGACCGAGACGTCGAACGCCAACGAGTGACAGTGCGACCAGATCCCCGCGGCAGGAAGTCCGGCGCCCAGCGACCCCAGCAGCCGTGTCACGTTGCGATGAGTAACCGCAACCCCTTTGGGGACACCGGTGGTGCCCGAGGTGTAGATCAGGTAGGCGATGTCGCCGGGGTTCGGCGCGGGCAGCGCGGTGGCCGCCTCGGTGTCGATGGCGGGGTCGTTCACGTCGATGACGGGCACGCCGTGGCCGGCGAGCCGATCCGTGAGCTCGGCGGTGGTCACCGCGACGACCGGCCCGGCATCGTCGAGCATGAACCCGATCCGGGTGTCCGGCGACGCTGGGTCGATCGGCAGGTAGGCCGCTCCGGTCTTGAGCACCGCCAGCATCGCCGCGATCGCTTCGGCGGACCGCGAAAACAGCAACGCCACAGTCTTTCCCGGGCCTGCACCCACGCCGGCCAGCCGATGCGCCAGCCGGTTCGACGCCTCGTCCAGCTCGCGGTACGTCACCGACAGGCCCTCGCACACCACGGCCACGGACTCGGGCGCACCGACGACCTGGGCGGCGAACAACTGCGGTACCGACGCCGCCGCGCCGCCCGGCGCCGTCAATACCGCCGTGTTGCCAAGCGTTTCCAGGCGGGCGCGCTCGTCCGGGTCGAGCAGATCCACCGACGACAACAAGTGCGTGGGATCGGCGGTCAGCGCGGTCAACACCCGCCGCAACCGCCGGATCAGGGCTTCGACGGTGGCGGCGTCGAACACGTCGGTGCGGAACTCCACCCGCCCGCCGATCCCGGCCGGCTCGTTGTTCTCGGTCCAGCGTTCGGCCAGCGAGAACACCAGATCCATGCGGGCGGACTGGTCTTCCACCGGCACGGACGTCACGTCGAGGTCGCCCAGCGCCACACCGGCTGCCGGGTCATCGTGTCCGGCGAAGTTCTGCCAGGCCAGCATCACCTGCACCAGCGGATGATGGGTCAGGCTGCGCGCCGGGTTGACCTTTTCCACCAGCACCTCGAACGGCACATCCTGATGTTCGAAGGCCTC
>NZ_JAPIYN010000040.1:0-10663 GCF_035617725.1 Mycobacterium sp. 94-17 | reverse complement strand
CTGGCCACCATCTACGCCCACACCCTCGGACTACAGCGAGTCGGCGCCGACGACTCCTTCTTCGACCTCGGCGGGGACAGCATTTCGTCGATGCAGGTCGTGGCCCGCGCCCGCGCAGCCGGTGTAATGTGCCGCCCGCGGGACATTTTCGTCGAGCAGACCGTGGCCCGGCTGGCCCGCGTGGCCACAGTGACCGCCGGTGCGGCCGGTCCGATCGATGAGGGAATCGGGCCGGTAATGCCCACCCCGATCATGCACTGGCTGAACAACATTGACGGGCCGATCGGCGAGTTCAACCAAACAATGGTCGTACAGGCCCCCAGCGGTGTGACCGACACCGACGTGATCGTCATCCTGCAGGCCTTAATAGACCGCCATGCCATGCTGCGACTTCGCGCCCGCAATGACGGCGCCAAAGCCTGGGCACTGAGCGTGCCCGCAGCCGGTGCGGTCAATGCCGGTGATCGTCTGCACGCCGTCGACGTGCTATCCGACGAAGACCTCGCCGAAGCCCGCGCCCGGCTCGACCCCGCCACCGGGGCGATGCTCAGCGCCCTGTGGGTCGCCACCACCAACCGGCTCGTTCTGATAGTTCACCATCTGGCCATCGACGCGGTGTCGTGGCGGATCCTGCTCGAAGACCTGAACATCGCCTGGGCTCAACATCACAACGGCCAACCCATAGCACTTCCTACGACCGGAACCTCGTTCGCCCGATGGGCATCGCTGCTCGCTGACCACGCCCGAAACCCCACAGTCGTCGACCAATTCGACACCTGGCGACACACGGCCGCCGCACCGGCTGCGCTACCGGCGGTGATTCCCGAGCTGGACACCCACGCCAGCGCCGGACGCCTGTCGGTATCGCTGGATGGCCAGACCACCCACCTGCTGCTCGGCGAGGTACCCGCGGCGTTTCACGCCGGGATACAGGACATCTTGTTGATCGCCTACGGGTTGGCGTGGGCGCAGTTTTTGGGCACCGGTATCTCGCCGATCGGCATCGACGTCGAGGGCCACGGGCGCCGGGAAGAGCTGGGCGCCGATGTGGACTTGTCCCGCACCGTGGGCTGGTTTACCACCAAACACCCGGTGTCGCTTACGTTCGGTGGGCTGGACTGGGCGCAGGTTGTGGCCGGCGACGCTGCCCTGGGTGCGGTGATCAAAGACGCCAAAGAACAACTGCGCGCCCTGCCCGATCCCCTGACCTACGGGCTGCTGCGCTACCTCAACACCGATGCTGATCTGGGCGGGCCAGACCCGGCGATCGGATTCAACTACCTCGGACGCCTCGGCGGTGCCGCGGCCGGCACCGACCTCTCGGACGACTTGTGGCGAATCAGCGAGGACGCCTTGGCGGTCACCGGGGCCGCGGCGGCGGTGCCCATGCCGCTATCCCACAGCGCCGAACTCAACGCCGTCACCGTCGACTCCGGTACTGGATCGCACCTGCAGGCCACGTGGACCTGGGCGCCGTCAGTACTGGATCAGGCGCAGATCAGCCGGCTCAGCCAGTTATGGTTCGACGCCCTAACCGGAATCTGCGCCCACGTCCGAGGCGGCGGGGGCGGGCTGACCCCCTCAGACATCGCTCCCGCCCGGCTGAGCCAACACCAAATCGAGGAACTGCAAACGCAATACGACATCGCCGACATCTTGCCCCTGACCCCGATGCAGCAGGGACTGCTCTTCCACGCCAGGACCGCGCAAGATCTCGGCGACCTTTATGCGATGCAGCTCGACATGACCGTCAGCGGCCCACTCGAACCCGGGCGTCTGCACGACGCCGTGCAAACCGTAGGCAACCGCCATCCCAACCTGGCGGTTCGGTTCTGCCAACGATTCGACCAACCGCTGCAGATCATCCCCGCTGCACCTCATATCCCCTGGGAATACCTCGAATTCGACACCGATGCCGACGAGCAGACCGGGCGGTTGTGCGCCGCCGAACGCACCGCGGTCTGCGACCTCACCGACCAGCCGGCCGTCCGTGTTTCGGTGATCCGCACCGCCGAAGACCGGCACCGGATTGTATTGACCTTCCACCACATCGTGCTCGATGGCTGGTCGCTACCGATCCTGGTGCAAGAGATCTTCGCCTGCTACCAGGGGCAGCAACTAGCCGCGACGACCCCGTACCGTCGGTTTGTCATGTGGCAGGCCCAGCGAGACCTCGATGCCGCACGGGCAGCTTGGCGCGACGCACTGGCCGGCTTCGACACCCCCACCCTGGTCGGACCGCCGGGCCGGCTGAAGCCCGGGCCCAGGAGCACTGTCGCCTTCCGGGTGTCCGAACAGACCACGCGGGCATTGAACGGCCTGGCGCGTTCCTACCACACCACCGTCAATACGGTGCTGCAGGCAGCCTGGTCGCTGCTGTTGTCGGGGGTGACCGGCCATCGCGACATCGTTTTCGGCACCGCCGTTTCAGGGCGGCCCGTAGAGGTGGCCGGAGCGGAATCCATCGTGGGCCTATTGATCAACACGGTGCCGGTGCGGGCCACCATCACAGCGGCCACCACCACCGCCGATCTACTGGACCAATTGCAGACCGCCCACAACCGCACCCTCGACCATCAACACCTGGCACTCAACGAGATTCACCGAGCGACGGGGTGTGACCAACTATTTGACACCCTGTTCGTCTACGAGAACTATCCGATCGATACCACCGCACTGCTGAGCGCTGACGGATTGACTATCACCGAGTTCACGGGCCGCGAAGCCAACCACTACCCACTGACCGTGCAGGCTGCACCCGGCACTGAGCTCGGCTTCCGCATCGAATACGACACCGACATATTCGATAGCCCTAGTATCGACAGGTTGGTCGAGCGGTTGCAGCGGGTGATGCTCACGCTGATCGCTGATCCCAAAGCCCGATTGTCGACGATCGATATGCTCGACCCCGCGGAACATGCCCGCCTGGATGAAATGGGCAACCGCGCGGCGCTGACCACGCCGGCGGCCGCGGCGTCCTCGATACCGGAGCTGTTCGCCGAACAGGTGCTTCACGCCCCGGACGCGGTGGCCATCAGTGACGCGAGCCGGTCGCTGACCTATCGCGATCTTGATGAGGCGTCAAACCAATTGGCCCACTTAATATCTGGTCACCACGTCGGCCCGGGTAAATGTGTGGCGCTGCTGCTGGAACGCTCTGCTGAGGCTGTCATCGCAATGCTGGCCGTCCTCAAGACCGGGGCGGCCTACCTGGCGATCGACCCGACGCTGCCCGACGAGCGCATCGCTTTCATGGTTTCTGACGCCGCGCCGCGCGCCGCAGTCACCACCACCGGGCTGCGGTCACGGCTGTCCGGCCATGATCTTGCCGTCATCGACATCACCGATCCCCGCACCGCCGCGCAACCCTGCACCCCGATTTCGGCGCCGGTAGCAGACGATATCGCGTACCTCATCTACACCTCGGGCACCACCGGTGCCCCCAAAGGTGTTGCGGTAACCCACCACAACGTGGCCCATTTGGTGGAATCGTCGTCAGCCCAATTACCTGCAGACCAGGTGTGGACGCAATGCCACTCCTATGCGTTCGACTTCTCAGTTTGGGAGATCTGGGCAGCCCTCCTCGGCGGAGGGCGCTTGGTCGTGGTGTCCGAACAGGTGACGCAGTCCCCCAAAGACTTCCACAACCTTCTCGTCGCCGAACACGTGAACGTGCTCACCCAAACTCCCTCCGCGGCCGCGGCGCTTTCCCCGCAAGGCCTGGAGTCGGTGGCGTTGCTGCTCGGCGGCGAGGCCTGCCCGGCCGAACTGGTGGATCGGTGGGCATCCGGGCGTGTGGTGATCAACGCGTACGGCCCCACCGAAACCACCGTCTACGCGACGCTGAGCGCCCCCTTGACGGTCGGTTTGGGGAAGGTGCCGATCGGCGCGCCGGTGTCGACCACGGCATTGTTCGTCCTTGACGAATGGCTGCGCCCAGCACCACCGGGAGTGGCCGGCGAGCTATACGTAGCGGGTCGCGGGACCGCCGTCGGCTATATCCGGCGGCCGAGGCTGACCGCGACACGGTTCGTGCCGTGCCCGTTCGGGGGCACTGGGGTACGCATGTACCGCACCGGCGACCTGGTGTGCTGGGACGCCAACGGGCAGCTGCGCTACCTGGGCCGCACCGATGAGCAGATCAAAATCCGCGGCTACCGCATCGAACTCGGTGAAGTCCAAACAGCCCTCGCCGAACTCGACGGTGTCGCACAGGCTACCGTGATCACCCGCGAAGACCGCCCGGGTGACACGCGGCTGGTCGGCTACGTCACCGAAATCAAAACCGGAACAGTCGATCCCGCGGTCGTACGCGCCACGCTGACCGATCGGCTGCCCCGCCACATGGTGCCCGCGGCGATCGTGGTGTTGCAGACATGGCCGCTAACGGTCAATGGCAAACTCGACACCCGCGCCCTACCAGCACCCGAATACACCAATGCTGATCACTACCGCGCCCCAACCACCCCGATCGAGGAGATCCTGACAGGCATCTGCGCCCAAGTGTTGGGTGTCGAGCGCGTCGGCGTCGATGAGTCGTTTTTCGACCTGGGTGGGGATTCACTGTCTGCGATGCGCCTTGTTGCCGCCGTCAACGCGAACCTGGACGCCGAACTTTCGGTGCACACCGTGTTCGACGCGCCCACGATTGCCCAATTGGCACCCCGGGTCAGCGGAGCGCAGAGTCGCCGTAAGCCGTTGGCTGCCGGACAGCGACCCGTGGTGATCCCGCTCTCGTTCACCCAAAATCGGCTATGGGTCCTCGACCAATTGCACGGCCCGTCAGCGGTTTACAACATGACGGTGGCGTTGAAGCTGCGCGGCACGCCGAATGTCGAAGCGCTGGGCGCATCGCTGGCCGATGTGGTGGCCCGGCACGAAAGCCTGCGCACTCTGTTCCCCGCCCCCGACGGGTTACCACAGCAACTCGTCGTTCCTGCCGAGCGGGTGGACCTGGGTTGGGATGTCGTCGACGCCACCGGATGGCCGCAAGCCCGACTAGAGGGGGCGATCGAGCAAGCGGCGAGTCGCGCATTTGACCTTGCAACCGAGATACCGTTACGTGCAATGCTTTTCCGCGTCGCTGCTGACGAGCACGTGCTGCTGGGCTTGGTTCACCACATGGCGTTTGATGGGTGGTCACTGGCTCCCCTGGTCCGCGATATCGGCGAAGCATATGCGAGCCGATGCGCCGGACTCGCCCCGGGGTGGGCCGAATTGCCGTTACAGTACGTGGATTACACGCTGTGGCAGCGGGCGCAGTTCGGTGATCTCGACGATAGCCACAGCCCGATCGCGGGACAGCTGAAGTATTGGGAAGATGCCCTGGCCGGCATGCCCGAACATCTGACGCTGCCCACAGATCGACCGTATCCCGCCATGGCTGACCTGTCTGGCGCCACGGTGACCGTGGACTGGCCGGCCGAGTTGCACCGGCACATACGCGAGATGGCCGGCGACTACAACGCGACGAGTTTTATGGTCGTGCAAGCCGCCCTGGCGGTGCTGCTGTCGCGACTCAGCGCTAATTCCGATGTGGCGGTTGGGTTCCCGATCGCCGGGCGTGGTGATCCCGCCCTGGATGCGTTGGTGGGTTTCTTCGTCAACACCCTGGTGCTGCGGGTCGACGTAGCCGGGAATCCGACCGTCGCCGAGTTGCTGGCACAAGTGCGTCGGCGCAGCCTGGCCGCTTTCGAGCATCAAGACGTGCCGTTCGAGGTGCTCGTCGAGCGGCTCAACCCCACCCGCTCGCTGGCTCATCACCCGCTGGTCCAGGTGGCCTTAGCGTGGCAGAACCAGCCCGGGCAGACCAGTGCCCCCGCCGCCGACTTGGCGTTGGGAGATCTACAGGTAACCCAGATTCCGGTCGACACCCACACTGCCCGCATGGACCTCACCTTCTCCCTATCCGAACACTGGACCGATACCAAAGCGCCCGACGGGATTCGGGGGATCGTTGAATTCCGCACCGACATATTCAACAATGCGAGCATCGAGGTGCTCGTCGAGCGGTTCCGGCGGGTACTGGTGGGGATGACCGTCGATCCGCAAGCGCGCATTTCGTCGATCGATGTCCTTGGAGCCAGTGAGCACGCCCGTCTGGATGAGATGGGCAACAGGGCGGTGTTGACCCGGCCCGCGGCGCCGATGTCGATTCCGACGTTGTTCGCCAGCCACGTGACGCGCAACCCCGGCGCGATCGCGATCAGCGACGGGGCGCGAACCTTGAGCTACCGCGAACTCGATGAGCGGTCGAACCGGTTGGCGCACTCGCTGAATGGGTACGGCGCGCGCCCTGGCGCGTGTGTGGCGCTGCTGTTCTCGCGTTCGGCCGAGGCTGTTATAGCCATCTTGGCGGTGCTGAAGTCGGGCGCCGCCTATGTGCCGATCGACCCGGCGCTGCCTGCGGCCCGGATCGAGTTCATGCTCGCCGACGCCGCGCCGATCGTCGCGATCACCACCGCGGACCTGCGGTCGCGACTCGACGGGCATCCGGTCGCGGTCCTCGTCGTCGGCGACGCCGCGGTGGACGCCCAACCCAGCACCCCGCTACCCGCGCCCGCGCCCGCGCCCGCGCCCGCGCCCGACGACATCGCGTATCTCATCTACACCTCGGGCACGACGGGTGTGCCGAAAGGTGTTGCCATCAGCCATGACAACGTCGCGCAGCTGCTGGGGGCACTGGACGCCGGCCTGCCGCGCACAGGTGTGTGGCCGCAGTGTCATTCACTGGCCTTCGACGTCTCGGTGTGGGAGATCTTCGGTGCCCTCTTGCGTGGCGGGCGGGTGGTGGTGGTGACCGAAGGCGTGGCGATGTCACCGGCCGACTTCCACGACGTCCTGGTCAGCGAACACGTCGATGTGCTCACACAGACCCCATCGGCAGTAGCGGTGTTGCCGCCTCAGGGACTGGAGGCGGCGGCGCTGGTGGTCGTTGGCGAGGAGTGCCCGGCCGACGTGGTGGATCGGTGGGCGCCCGGGCGGGTGATGATCAACGCCTACGGCCCGACCGAGACGACGATGTGCGTGGCGATCAGCGCCCCCCTGACCGCCGGTTCTCCGGTGGTGCCCATCGGTGCGCCGGTGCCCGGGGCGGCGTTGTTCGTCCTCGACGAGTCACTGCGCCAAGTGCCACCCGGGGTGGTCGGTGAGCTGTATGTCGCCGGCCGCGGCGTCGGGGTGGGCTATCTGCGCCGGGCCGGGCTCACCGCGACACGATTCGTGGCCTGCCCGTTCGGCGGACCCGCAACCCGCATGTACCGCACCGGGGATCTGGTGCGCTGGAATCCCGACGCCCAACTGCACTACCTTGGCCGCGCCGACGACCAGGTAAAGATTCGCGGCTACCGCATCGAACTCCACGAAATCCAAACCGCCCTGACCGCACTCGACGGTGTCGACCACGCCGCCGTCATCGCCCGTGAAGATCGGCCTGGCGAGAAACGGCTCGTCGGCTACATCACCGGCGCCGCCGACCCGATCGCCGCGCGCGAAGCGCTGGTCGAGCGGCTGCCCGGCTACATGGTGCCCACGGCGATCGTGGTGCTGGACGCGCTGCCCCTGACGGCCAACAACAAGCTCGACACCCGCGCCCTGCCGGCACCCGACTACACCGATGTCGATCACTACCGTGCGCCAGCCGACGCGGTCGAAGAAATCCTTGCCGGCATCTATGCCCAAGTCCTCGGACTCGACCGCGTCGGCGTCGACGACTCATTCTTCGACCTTGGCGGAGACAGCATCTCGTCGATGCAAGTGGTCGCCCGCGCCCGCGTAGCCGGTTTGGTATGCCGCCCACGCGACATCTTCGCCGAACAAACTGTCGCCGGGGTGGCTCGCGTTGTCACGATGGCCGGCTTTGCCGATGGTGCTGGCGCTATGGTCGACGAGGGTGTCGGACCGGTGGCAGCTACCCCGATCATGCACTGGCTGAATGACATTGGCGGCCCGGTCGATCAGTTCAACCAGACGATGGTGGTGCAGGCACCGCCCGGGGTCACCCGGGCCGACGTGATCGACGTCCTGCAGGCCCTGCTGGACCACCACGCCATGCTGCGGCTGTATGCCGACAAAGGTGGTTCCGGGGAGTGGTCGCTGATGGCGCGCGAAAGCGGCGCGGTGGATGCCGGCGGGTGCCTGCACACCGTTGACGTGTTGACCGATGATGCGGTCGCGAGCGCCCGGTCGCGGCTCAACCCCGCAGCCGGGGTGATGTTCAGCGCGCTGTGGGTCGCCGACACCGGCCAGCTGGTGCTGATAATTCACCATCTGGTCATCGACGCGGTGTCCTGGCGAATTCTGTTGGAAGACCTCAACATCGCCTGGGCTCAACTCCACAACGGACAACCGGTTGCGCTGCCCGTAGGCGGGACTTCCTTCCAACGCTGGGCGTCGCTACTCACTGAGCACGCCCACCAGCCGGCGGTGGTGGAGGGGGCCACCACCTGGAGTCAGGTCGCGGCGACTCCGGCCGCCCTCCCCCCGCCCCAACCCGGGGCTGACACCTACGCCACGGCTGGACATCTGTCGGTATCGCTGGACACCGAGATCACCCGTCAGCTGCTCATGGAGGTTCCCGCGGCGTTTCACACCGGTATCCAAGACATCTTATTGATCGCGTTCGGGTTGGCGTGGGCCGAGTTTTCCGGCGCTGCTGGGGGCGCATCGATCGGGATCGACGTCGAGGGCCACGGCCGCTACGAGCGGATGGGCCCCGATATCGACCTGTCCCGCACCGTGGGCTGGTTCACCACCAAATACCCGGTTTCTTTGAACGTCGGGGGGCCGGTCGACGCGCTGCACTGGGCGCAGCTGGTGGCCGGGCACGCCACGCTCGGCCCAATTATCAAGCGCGCCAAGGAGCAACTGCGTGCTGTGCCCGATGGGCTGACCTATGGTCTGCTGCGCTACCTCAACACAGATGTTGCAGTCGCGGGGTGCGATCCGACGATCGGGTTCAACTACTTCGGGAGGCTGGCCGCGGCCGAGGCGTCCGATGATCTATGGCGAATCAGTCAAGAAGGCTTGGCGGTCTCCACCTTCGCGGCGGCGGTGCCCGTGCCGCTGGCGCACACCCTGGAACTCAACGCCAGCACCGTCGACTCGGCCACCGGCCCGCACCTGCACGCCAGTTGGACGTGGGCGCCCTCTGCGCTTGATCAGATCCAGGTCGCTCGGCTCAGCCAGTTGTGGTTCGACGCACTGGCCGGCATCTGCACTCATGTCCGAGCCGGCGGCGGTGGTCTGACCCCCTCAGACATCACTCCTGCCCGCCTCACCCAACGCCAAATCGATGAACTGCAACAGCAATACCGTATCGCCGACATACTGCCGCTTACTCCCCTCCAGCAGGGATTGCTCTTCCACGCCGCCAGGCGGAATGGTGACAACGAGCTGTATTCGATGCAGCTCGACATCACCATCGCCGGCCCACTCGACCCCGATCGCCTGCACAAGGCCGTGGACGACGTCACCACCCGTCACCCCAACGTGGCCGCCCGATTCTGCACTCAGTTCGACAAGCCAGTCCAAGTCATCCCGGCTGACCCCCAAACACCGTGGCAATACCTCGAATTCGGTACCGATATCGACGAGCGGGCCCGGCACATATGTGCGGTCGAACGTGCCGCGGTCTGCGACCTGAAGGGTTCGCCGGCTTTTCGGGTTTCCCTGATCCGCGTTGCGCCCGAACGGTATCGGGTGATCCTGACCAACCACCACATCGTGCTCGACGGCTGGTCACTGCCTATCCTGCTGCAAGAGATCTTCGCCAGTTACTACGGCCAGCGGCTACCGGCGCCCGGGTCGTACCGCCAGTTCGTCACCTGGCTGGCCGAGCGAGACGTCGGCGCCGCCCAGGCGGCCTGGCGCGACGTGCTCGCAGGGTTCCACACTCCCACATTGGTTGCCCCGCCGGGCCGGTCACAGCTGGGACCGCGAGCCGTTGCCTCGTCTCGGGTTCCCGAGGACACCACCCAGGCCGTCAACGAGCTGGCCCGTTGCTGCCATACCACGGTCAACACGGTGCTGCAGGGTGCCTTCGCGCAGGTCTTGATGTTAATGACTGGCCGGCGTGACGTCGTCTTCGGCGCCGCGGTCTCGGGACGGCCTACCGAGGTCGCCGACGCGGAATCCATTGTGGGCCTGATGATCAACACAGTGCCGGTGCGCGTCAGCACCACACCTGCCACCACCATCGCCGACCTGCTCAGCCAATTGCACAACGCCCACAACCACACACTCGACCACCAACATCTGGCGCTCAACGAAATCCACCGCATCACCGGCCACGATCAACTGTTCGACACGCTGTTCGTGTTTGAGAACTACCCGATCGACACCACCGCGCTGTTGAACACCAACGGATTGGCCATCACTGATTTCGCCGGCAGCGAGTCAACCCATTACCCGCTGACAATGCAGGCCCGTCCAGACCACGAGCTGAATCTTCGCGTCGAATACGACACGCACGTATTCGACGCGGCCAGCATCGAAACACTGATCGATCGGTTCCAGCAAACCTTGGTGGCCATGACCACCGATCAAGGGAGTTGATGATGACCGCCAAACCAACACGACGGTTGTTGTCGATCGATCTGCTCCAAGAGGCCGAGCACGCTCGGTTGGATGAGTTCGGTAATCGGGCGGTGTTGAGCCGGGCGGT
>NZ_JAPIYN010000039.1:0-13912 GCF_035617725.1 Mycobacterium sp. 94-17 | reverse complement strand
TCTCCGCACACCGCGACAACCGATAGGAAAACAACTCCCCAATCCCCCGCAACTGCTCAGCCGCCGCCCGATTCTCCAGTCGCGAGAACACACCGACGCGGTCCAACAACGCCGCCGACGCCGGCGTCGTCGAGGGGTGATGCCGCTCGATGAGCTCATCGAAGTAGGCGGCCACCTCGGCCCGGCGAGCATTATCGAACATATGTTCGAATATACACGGCCTCGCCGACATTGGTGGTGTCACCGACGGCGACCCGATCATCGTGACCGACGCCCACGGCGAGGTCCTCGCCGAACACACCCGACCCGCACCCGGCGTCAACTACGTCACCAAAGTCTTGATACACAAACCGTCACCAAAGTCCTGATACAGACTGAAACAGAACTGTCACCGATGTCCTGATACATCACAACGACACGTGTTGGCGCCATCCCTCAGGACATCGATGACACCCAAGCCCGGACGCCGCGGCCCCAAACCTGTCCGGCCACCCCGACAACACGGACGACGCGACCAACCCCGAAAACCCGAGACCACGGCTAGGCTGCCGGTCGTACCGCCCCAACGCCGGCAGCGAGGACAAGCGAGGACAAATGACCGACCGCATCGAGACTTCCCGCACCATCGCCGCACCGGCGGCGGCCATCTTCGCCGTGCTGTGTGACCCGCAGGGCCACGTCGCGATCGACGCGTCCGGAATGCTGCAGGCCGCCGACGGCGATCCGGTGCGCGGCGTCGGTGACACCTTCGTCGTGCACATGGACCGCGAATCGTTGAACGATTTCCCGGAATTGGGCAAATACGACGTCACCGTCGACATCAAGGAGTTCGAGCAGGATCGGCTGATTGCATGGACGGTTCTCGGCCAGATCCAGCCACCGATCGGCCATGTCTACGGCTATGCGCTCACCCCGGCCGAAGATGGTTCCGCCACCGTGGTCACGTCGTTCTACGACTGGTCGAACATCGACCCGAAGTGGCGGGAAGCCGCAATTTTCCCAATTCTGCCCGAGGGCGCCCTGCGGGCCACGCTGGGAATTCTCGACCGCACCGTGCGCCGTGGTTACCCGGCCGGATAAATTCGAGACCGCCACCGCCACACACGCTGTTGCGCAGTCGGTTTGGGCCGAACCGGATTATTCGAAGTCCCGTTTCATTTCATATTTGTCCGGGTATCATCGCGAGGTCCCTCACGAAAGGCGCTGTCATGTTGCACTCAGTGGTCTTGGCGAGTTCGGACCCCGTCGCGGCCGGCTTTATCCTCCGCGGCATCAAGGGGATTTTCGTCCTTATCGGCAGCATTATCGCGGCAATAGTCTGCGGAGTGATCGCGATGATGAAGGGCCGCAACCCGTTGGGATGGGGAATTCTCGGACTGTTTTTCTCGATCCTCACATTGATCGTCGTCATCATTATTCCCAGCAAGAAAAGCTGACGCCGACGTCGGAGCGCCCTCGGCATAGGAGATTTTCGGGTTTGCCTTGGTCAAACAGGGTGGACGCGGAATAATGTCGGCATGCGTTTGATCGGTGTCGTCGCGGCGACAGGCATGGCCGTCGCTGCGCTGCTCGGGATGTCGTCAGCTCACGCCGAGACCGGCGCCAAGGGTTACGCGAGTTGCATCGGGGGCGGCGCGAAGCCCCCGCCTCCGGGTGTGAGCGCGGGAGACTGGTTCCCCAGCGTCCATGTGATCGATGTTGACATCACTTCTGGCGTGCCCCCGGCCCAAGTGATCCAGCGATTGGTGGATATGGGGGTCGCCCCGGACGACGCCGCAACCCAGGTGCGGTGCTATCTGGCCACTTCGCCGCATTAACGCGAGTTAGCGGGACAGCCTCGAAATTGCGTCGGCGACAACGGAATCCAGCGCAACAGGAAGCTGCTCCCCCGTCGTCAGATCCTTGACCCCGACGGTGCCCGACTCGATGTCGCGGTCGCCCAGGACCAGCGCGAACCGGGCCCCCGAGCGGTCGGCTGCGCGCATCGCGCCCTTGAGTCCGCGGTCGCCGTACGCCATGTCGACGCGCACGCCGCGGCCGCGCAACTGTGCGGCCAGCACCGCCAGCCGCAACTTGGCCTGCTCGCTCAGCGGCACGCCGAACACCTCGCAACGCGCAGCCTCCCCGACGCTCTTGCCCTCGGCGCGCAGCGCCAGCAGCGTGCGGTCCACGCCGAGCCCAAACCCGATGCCCGACAAGTCTTGTCCGCCGAGCCGGTGCATCAGGCCGTCGTAGCGGCCGCCACCGCCGATGCCCGACTGGGCGCCCAGGCCGTCGTGCACGAACTCGAATGTGGTCTTGGTGTAGTAGTCCAGCCCGCGCACCATGCGGGGGTTGATGACGTAGGGCACTCCCATGGCATCCAGGTGGGCCAGCACGGTGTCGAAGTGCTGCTTGGCCGCATCGGACAGGTGATCGAGCAGCACCGGGGCGTCTGCCGTCATGGCGCGCACGTCCGGGCGCTTGTCGTCGAGGACGCGAAGCGGGTTGATTTCGGCACGTCGCCGGGTCTCCTCGTCGAATGAGAGACCAAACAGGAACTCCTGCAACAGTTCCCGGTACTGCGGGCGGCTGGTGTCGTCGCCCAGCGAGGTGATCTCCAGACGGAACCCGTCGAGCCCCAGCGAGCGGAAGCCGGCGTCGGCGATCGCGATCACCTCGGCATCCAGGGCCGGGTCGTCGACGCCGATGGCCTCCACCCCGACCTGCTGCAGCTGGCGATAGCGGCCGGCCTGCGGACGTTCATAGCGGAAAAACGGCCCCGCATAACAGAGTTTGACCGGCAGCGCGCCGCGGTCCAAGCCGTGTTCGATCACCGCGCGCACGACACCGGCGGTGCCCTCGGGCCGCAGGGTCACCGAGCGATCGCCACGGTCGGCGAACGTGTACATCTCTTTGGACACCACGTCGGTGGATTCGCCGACACCGCGGGCGAACAGCGCGGTGTCTTCGAAGATCGGCAGCTCGATATCGCCGTAGCCCGCCCGGCGGGCGGCCCCGAGCAGGCCGTCGCGTACCGCGACGAACTGCGCCGAGTCCGGCGGGACATAGTCCGGCACGCCTTTGGGCGCCGCGAAGGACGGCTCAGGCACGGCTCACAGGCCTTCGAGGAACGGGTTGAGGCGCCGCTCGGCGCCGATGGTGGTGGCGTTGCCGTGCCCCGGCAGCACCACGGTCTCGTCGTCGAGCACCAGCAGTTTGTCGACGATCGAGGTCAGCAGGTCGCGGCCGCTGCCGCCGTGCAGGTCGGTGCGGCCGACCGACCGCTCGAACAGCGTGTCGCCGGTGAACACCACATCCTTTTCCTCCGCGACCCTGAACACCACCGACCCGCGGGTGTGTCCGGGCGTGTGGTCAACGTTGACGCTGACGCTGCCCAGATCCAGCTTGTCGCCGTCGCGGTCCAGCTCGATGACCTGCTTGGGCTCCCGCCAGAACGCACCCGCCGCCAGCTGCGCCAGGCGCGGGCCCAGGCCGTAGATCGGGTCGGTGAGCATGAACCTGTCCTCGGGATGGATGTAGGTGGGGCACCCGTAGGTGTCGGACACCTTCTGCGCCGACCACATGTGATCGATGTGCCCGTGGGTCAGCAGCACCGCGGCCGGTGTCAGCCGGTGTTTGTCCAGGATCTTTCGCAGTGTGGCCATCGCCCGCTGCCCCGGATCCACGATCACGGCATCCGTTCCCGGCCGCTGCGCCAGCACATAGCAGTTGCACTGCAACATGCCGGCGGGGAATCCGGTGATCAACACGGTTCCCAGTTTCCCACGGGCCCCACTTGACACGAGTCGCGGCGCCCACATTAGCCTGAGCTCGCACCTCATCCGTTTGAAGGGCTCCGACTTCACCAAGCATGGAGGCATAGCGGCCGTGCCCACCAATGAACAGCGACGCGCCAACGCCAAACGCAAGCTCGAACGGCAACGGGAGCGGCGCGCGAAGCAAGCCAAGACACGCCGGATCGTGCTGATCGCGGCCGCCGCGATCGCGGCCGTCGCCGTGATCGCGGCGGTGGTGTTCACGGTCATCGAGACCAGGCACGACCACAAGAGCAACACCGCGTCGCCGACAACGACGAGCGCCGGCAGCTCGTCCCCGGAGACGACGGCACCCGGCGGACCGGCGCCGTCCGTCCCGCCGCTGCCGCCGTTCAAACCGTCGGCCAACGTGGGCGCCAACTGTCAGTACCCGGCGACATCGCAGGAAGCGGCGGCCAAGCAGGTCAAGGCGCCGACGCACACCGGCAAGATCCCGACCGATCCCGCTCAGGTGAGCGCCAGCATGGTGACCAACCAGGGCCACCTCGGCCTGATGCTCGCGAACAACGAATCACCTTGCACAGTCAACAGTTTCGCGAGCCTAATCGGCCAGAAATACTTCGACAACACCAAGTGTCACCGGCTGACCACCTCGCAGAACCTGGGCGTCCTGCAATGCGGCGACCCGAAGGGCGACGGTACCGGTGGGCCGGGCTACCAATTCGCCAACGAGTACCCGACCGATCAGTATCCGCCGAACGACCCCAAGGCGCAGGAGCCCGTGCTCTATCCGCGCGGCACGCTGGCCATGGCCAACGCGGGGCCCGGCACCAACGGCAGCCAATTCTTCATGGTGTACAAGGATTCTCAGCTGCCGCCGCAGTACACCGTGTTCGGCACCATCCAGGCCGACGGTCTGGCCACCCTGGACAAGATCGCCAAGGCCGGCGTCGCCGGCGGCGGTGAGGACGGGGCACCCGCCGACGAGGTGACCATCACCTCGCTGCTGCTCGACTGAATCCGCAGCGGCGCAACGCAGGCGGAGATTCGCAAGAATCACGCGGCGCCCGCGACCGACAGCATATTGTCGTTGGGTGGCGGGAGATTCGTTCGGGCAATACCAATTGCTGGAAGTCTTGGGGCGCGGCGGAATGGGGCAGGTGTACCGCGCTTTTGACACCACTGCCGATCGGGTTGTGGCGCTGAAGGTGCTGCCCGCAAACCTGGCCGAGGACCACGAGTTTCAGCAGCGGTTCCGCCGCGAGGCGCGCATTGCTGCACGGCTGAACGATCCGCATGTGGTGCCCATCCACAGTTACGGCGAGATCGACGGCAGGCTCTACGTCGAGATGCGGCTCATCGAGGGCCGCGATCTGGTCGGCTACATCGCCGAGAACGGCGGGCGGCTGAGCCCCGAGCGTGCGGTCGCGGTGGTCGAACAGGTTGCCGCGGCGCTCGATACGGCGCACGCGGCGGGATTGATCCACCGCGACATCAAGCCGAAGAACATCTTGGTCACCAGCGCACGCGATTTCGTCTACCTGATCGACTTCGGCATCGCCCGCAGCACCACCGACACCGCACTGACGCAGACCGGACACACCATGGGCACCGTCGCGTACATGGCGCCCGAACGATTCAGGGGCACAACGGATCACCGCGCCGACGTCTACTCACTGGCCTGCGTCCTGCAGGAGTGCCTGACCGGAAAGCGCCCCTTCCCGGGCGAGAGCCTCGAGGAACAACTCAACGCGCACTTGACCGTTCCGCCACCGAAACCGTCAGCCGTCGCGCCCGGCGTGCCCCCGGAGCTGGACGCGGTCATCGCGCGCGGCATGGCCAAGGATCTCGAACAGCGATACCAGTCGGCGATGGAACTCGCCGAGGCCGCCAGCGCCGCGCTGGCCGGCCGCAGCACCGGGCTGCCGGCACCGCCATCGCCGCCCGCACCGCAGTCGCCGCCGCCCGGTGCGTCACCGTCGGGAGCCGGCGCGTCACCGTCGGGAGCCGGCGCTCCCGCCCCGGACAGCAAACCGGATTCATGGCCGCAGCCCGTCCGCCCCACGCATTCACGGCGTTTGCTGATCGGCATCGTCGGCGCGTCGGCGCTGGCGCTGATCGCGGTGGCGGCGCTGGTGATCGCGCTGGTGACCAAGAGTGACGGTTCCGCCGACAGCGCGACATCGTCCACCCAGACCCGGCTCCGGGTTCCCGGCAGAACCGGATCGAACCCCGGCGGCCAGGCGTCCGCCTCGGTGCCGCCGCTGCCGGCATTCGTGCCGCCACCCGATCTGGGCGCCGACTGCCAGTACCGCTCGGTGCCCGACCCGGCCACCCGGCCGGTGAACCCGCCGCCGTCGGGCCGGGTGCCCACCACTCCCCCGAGCATCGGTGCCGTGATCTCCACCAACGTCGGTGACATCGCCATCCAGCTCGCAAACTCCGAATCCCCGTGTGCGGTGAACAGCTTCGTCAGTTTGGCCAAGCAGCAATTCTTCGACTCCACCCAGTGCGCCCGGCTGATCAGCTCCCAGGACGGCGGATCGCTGTTGTGCGGCGGCCCCGACGTGGACGGCTCGGGCGGTCCCGGTTACGAATTCGCCGACGAGTACCCCGTCAACCAATACAAGGCCGAGGACCCCGCGCTGCGCGCGACGGTGGTGTACCCGCGCGGCACCATCGTGATGGCCACCGAGGGACCCAACACCAACGGCAGCCAATTCGCCCTGATCTTCCGGGATTCCGAGATGGAACCACAGAGCACCGTCCTGGGCACCATCGACCAGGCCGGGCTGGAGACCCTGGACAAGATCGCGCGGGCCGGCATCGCCGGCAACCGTCAAAGCGGTGCGCCCACCAACCCGGTGACCATCACCTCGGTGCGCCTGAGCTAGGGCCCCAACCCTTCTCAGGCCGCGGACGTCACACGATAAACGTCGTAGACGCCTTCGACGTTGCGCACGACGTTGAGCAGATGACCCAGATGCTTGGGGTCGCCCATCTCGAAAGTGAAGCGGCTGATGGCAACTCGGTCACCCGAGGTGGTGACCGACGCCGAGAGGATGTTGACCTTCTCGTCGGCCAGCACCCGCGTGACGTCCGACAGCAGCCGGTGCCGGTCGAGGGCCTCGACCTGGATAGCCACCAGAAACACCGACGACGGAGACGGCGCCCACTTCACGTCGATGATGCGCTCGGACTGCTGTTGCAGCGAGGCGGCATTGGTGCAGTCGGTGCGGTGCACGCTCACCCCGCCCCCGCGGGTGACGAACCCCATGATCTGGTCGCCGGGCACCGGGGTGCAGCACTTGGCCAGCTTGGTCAGCACGCCCGGAGCGCCGGGCACCGAGACGCCGACGTCGTCGCTGCTGCGCGGGCGGCGCAACATCGTTGTGGGCGTGGATCTTTCGGCGAGTTCTTCTTCGGCCTGGTCGATGCCGCCGAGTTCGGCCAGCAGTCGCTGCACGACATGACGGGCCGACACGTGCCCCTCACCGATCGCGGTGTAGAGCGCGGACACGTCGGTGTAGTGCAACTCGCGGGCCACCGCCGCCAGCGTTTCGCCGTTCACCAAGCGCTGCAACGGAAGCCCGCCGCGGCGCACCTCGCGCGCCATGGCGTCCTTGCCGGATTCGAGCGCCTCCTCGCGGCGCTCCTTGGCGAACCACTGCCGGATCTTGGCCTTCGCGCGCGGTGAGACCACGAACTGCTGCCAGTCCCGCGACGGCCCTGCGTTGGCCGCCTTGGAGGTGAAAACCTCTACGACCTCCCCGTTTTCCAGCTTGCGTTCCAGCGCCACCAGCCGCCCGTTGACGCGGGCGCCGATGCAGCGGTGCCCGACCTCGGTGTGCACCGCGTATGCGAAGTCCACCGGCGTGGAGCCATTGGGCAGGGTGATCACGTCACCCTTGGGGGTGAACACGAAAATCTCTTGCACCGCCAGGTCGTAGCGCAGGGACTCCAGGAACTCGCCCGGGTCGGCGGCCTCCCGCTGCCAGTCGAGCAACTGGCGCATCCAGGCCATGTCGTCGATCTCGGCCGCGGCGTGCGGATGCGGAACACCGTTGCGGCCCTTGGCTTCCTTATAGCGCCAGTGCGCGGCGATGCCGTATTCGGCGGTGCGGTGCATGTCGCGGGTGCGGATCTGCACCTCCAGCGGCTTGCCTTCGGACCCAACGACTGTGGTGTGCAGCGACTGGTAGACCCCGTAGCGGGGCTGGGCGATGTAGTCCTTGAATCGCCCCGCCATCGGCTGCCACAGCGAGTGCACCACGCCGACGGCGGCATAGCAGTCCCGGATCTCGTCGCACAGGATGCGGATGCCGACCAGGTCGTGGATGTCGTCGAAGTCGCGGCCCTTGACGATCATTTTCTGGTAGATCGACCAGTAGTGCTTGGGACGGCCCTCCACCGTCGCCTTGATCTTCGACGCGCCCAGCGTGTTGACGATCTCGGCACGGACCTTGGCCAGATAGGTGTCCCGCGACGGCGCACGCCCGGCGACCAGCCGGACGATCTCCTCGTACTTCTTGGGATGCAGGATGGCGAACGACAGGTCTTCGAGCTCCCACTTGACGCTGGCCATCCCCAGCCGATGCGCAAGGGGCGCAATGACTTCCAGCGTCTCGCGGGCCTTGCGCGCCTGCTTCTCCGGCGGCAGGAACCGCATGGTGCGCATGTTGTGCAGCCGGTCGGCGACCTTGATCACCAGCACGCGGGGATCGCGCGCCATCGCGGTGATCATCTTGCGGATGGTCTCGCCCTCCGCGGCGCTGCCCAGCACCACCCGGTCCAGTTTGGTGACGCCGTCGACGAGGTGGCCCACCTCCTCGCCGAACTCCTCGGACAGTGCATCCAGGGTGTACCCGGTGTCCTCGACGGTGTCATGCAACAGCGCGGCCACCAAAGTGGTGGTGTCCATGCCCAATTCGGCCAGGATGGTGGCCACGGCCAGCGGGTGGGTGATGTAGGGATCACCGGAATGGCGCAACTGGCTGGCGTGCCGCTGGTCGGCGACCTCGAAGGCGCGCT
The DNA here is from genome assembly GCF_035617725.1 of Mycobacterium sp. 94-17. Taxonomy (NCBI): domain Bacteria; kingdom Bacillati; phylum Actinomycetota; class Actinomycetes; order Mycobacteriales; family Mycobacteriaceae; genus Mycobacterium; species Mycobacterium sp. 94-17. Next base: position 5,123 of record NZ_JAPIYN010000039.1, on the reverse strand, counting down.
GCAGCAACGACACGTCTGCCTTCGGGTAGATCTCCCGGTGCACCGCAACCAGCGGTTCCAGCACCGGGTTGAGCGCGCTGCGCTGGGCGGTCATCCGGCGGGCCAGCCTGGCCCGCACCCGCCGCGACGCGCTGCTAGAGGTTTTCAGGGATTCGGCCGGTGGCTCCGGAGCCTCCATCGGCTGCGTGATGGCCGGTGACTCTGAGACTTCAGTGGGCACGTCAAGGGCTTGCGCCGCGCTGTTTTCCTCCGCCACGTTGGTCACCTCCGAAATCGAGGATATCCCCTATCGCACCGATGGCCCGGTTCAGCGCTACTCACGGGCCAGGCTGTGTACTGCCAACGGCGCGACCGCTTCCCGGCCGCGCAGCGCGGCGAGTTCGAACACCACCGCCGCCGCCATCACGTTGGCCCCGGTACGTTCGAGCAGCCGGGCCGCCGCGGCCAGGGTGCCGCCGGTGGCCAGCACATCGTCGATGATCATGACGTCGCGCCCGCTCAGGTCGATGCCCGCGGCGGGGATTTCCAGCGTCGCACTGCCGTATTCCAGGTCGTAGCGCTCGGTGTGGACCGGGGGCGGCAGCTTGCCGCCCTTGCGAATCGCCAGCACGCCGGTCTGTAACCGGTCGGCGACCGCCGCCGCCACCAGGAACCCGCGCGAATCGATGCCGGCCACCAGGTCCGCGCCCTTCGACAGGTCGGCCAGCGCGCCGGTGATCGCCCGCATCGCCACGGCGTCGGCGAACAACGGGGTCAGGTCCTTGAACTGCACCCCGGGCTTGGGGAAATCGGCCACCCGGCGCGTCAGCGACGCGATCAGCTCGGCCACCGGCGCCGGCCCGCCGGCGCCGGTCATCGGTGTCTCACTGGATGAGGGCCCATCGGTCCATGTTCCAGCCCGCGCCCCACCGGGTCGGGTTCTTGCTCACCGCGTACATCTTCTTGGAGGTCAGCAGCGTGCGCTGCTGCCGGTACAGCGGCAGGGTGGGCATGTCGCCCCACAGTACCGGCGCGGTGTCGGCCAGCAGCCGGACGCGTTCGGCGGCGTCGGCCGAGACGGCCAGCGCGCTGATCGCGTTGTCGACCTGCGGATTCGAGTATCCGGACAGGTTGTTGCCGTTGCCGGTGTGCAGAGCGTAGGCGTCGAGGGCCGAGGAGCCCGTCGACCCGCTGCCGGTCGCCCCGCCAGTGCTGGCCAGCAGCGCGTCGATCTTGCCGTCCCGCAGCGCCCGCGGGCCCGAGCCGTCCACGATGACGCCGGTGACGGTGACGCCGGCCGCGGCGCACGCCTTCGTGATGACGCCGACGTTCACCGCGAGCCGCGCGTTCGGCCCCTGATACCCGATCCGCACCGTCAGCGGCGCCCCGCCCAGCGCGGTCCGCGCGGCGACCGGATCGGACTTGCTGAACGGGTCGGCCTCAGCGGCCCCGTCGCCGGCCGATACGGCGTCGACGGTGGCCGGGTCCAGGCGTGAGTTGGCGATCGGCGTCCCCGCGTCCTTGGCCAGCGAGTCGCGCGGCGTGCACAGCGCGACCGCGCGCCGGGCCTTGGGCGCCGCCAGCGGCCCCCGGGGGGCGAAGATCAGCTGCTCGACGCCGTCCGACGGCCCATCGGAGCGCTCGTAGTTGTCCGGGGTGGTCAGCGCCCCCGACGAGCCCGCGGCGACGTCCACCACGTCGACGTTGCGGCCGTTGACCCGATCCTGGATGTCGGGCCCCTGCGACCACACGGTGACCCGCTTGGTGATGGCCTTGGGCCCCCACCACCGGTCGTTGGCGACGAGCACCACCGCGCCGCCCGTCAGGACGGATTCGATCTTGTACGGCCCCGACGACGGGAACCGTTTGAGGTCGACCCCGGGTTTGAGGTCCCAGATGGTGTTCCACAGCTTCGCGATCTGCTGCACCAGAGGTCCGTTGTTGCTGAGCAGGGCCGCGGTGACATCGACGTTGAGCTGGTCGGCGATGACGTGCGACGGCATCAGCGTTGTCGCGGTGAACAGCTGGTTGTAGTCGACGACGCCGCGGTCCGGGATGAAGGACACCCGCGCCTTTTTTTGCCCGGGCATGCATTCGACGTTGGCGATGTCGATGTAGCCGGCCTGGGTGGCGGCCTGGAATTCGGGATACCTGCCGGACTGGGCCGCCCAGGCCAGCACGATGTCGTCGCAGGTCACCGGCTTGCCATCGGAGTAGACCGCGTTGTCGGCGATCTGGTAGTCCAGCACCAGCGGCGTGCCGCCGACCACCGACACCGTGCCGAAGTCGCGGTCGGCGACGATTTGTCCGTCGGGCCCGTGATAGCTGAAGCCGGTGAGCGTGCGGGCGAAGGCCTGCGCCCCGGCCGACGCGGTGCCGACGACGGTATTGGTGTTGTAGGTGGACAGCGGGCCGTCGACCACGTAGTCGATCTGGGAGGCGGCGCTGCCCGCGCAGGCGGTCACCGTGAAACCCGCCGCCAGCACCAGCGTCAGCCCGGCGCCGACCCAGCCCGCCCACGTCCGGGGGCGGACGAGCGCGCCACGACCGGCCCCAGTTCCCCGGTAGCTGGTGGCCATGGGCCTACCGCCGGCCGACGTTCCGCTTGCCGGTGGGACGCCGGGTCCCGGTCGGCCGCACGGGCCGCGCGCCCGGCGCCGGCTTGCTCGGCGCGGGCTTGGCCTGCTCGGCGGCGGCCGTCGCTTCGTCCGCCTCCGCGGCGGACTCAGCCACGTCATCGCCGGCGGCGGCCTCGGTCGCCGCGGGCGCGTCGGGCCTGCGCCGCCGCATCACGCGTCGGGTGTGGGTGCGCACCAGCTCGGTGCGTTCGCGCAGCGTGACCAGCAGCGGCGTGGCGAAGAAGATCGACGAGTAGGTGCCGACCAGGATGCCGACCAGCTGCACCAGCGCCAGGTCCTTCAGCGTGCCGACGCCCAGCAGCCACACCGCCACCACCATCAGCGCCAGCACCGGCAGCACGCTGATCAGGCTGGTGTTGATGGAGCGCATGAAGGTCTGGTTGATGGCCAGGTTGGCTTCCTCGGCGAAGGTGCGCCGGTTCGTGTGCTGGAAGTCTTTGGTGTTCTCCTCGACCTTGTCGAACACGATGACGGTGTCGTAGAGGGAGAACCCGAGAATCGTCAGCAGGCCGATGACGGTGGCCGGCGTGACCTCGAAGCCCACCAGCGAATACACGCCCGCGGTCACGGTCAGGTCGAAGATCATGGTCGTCAGCGCGGCGACGGCCATGTACCGCTCGTAACGGATCATGATGTAGACGCCGACCAGCACCAGGAAGACGGCGAGCGCGATCAGCGCCTTGGCGGTGATCTGGCCGCCCCAGGTCTCGGAGACCGCCGCGTCGCTGATGGCCTGCTTGCTCGGCTTGCCGTCGGGCCCCTTGGGTCCAAAGGCGTCGAACAGGGCGTTGCGCAGCTTGGTGGTCTGGTCGTTGGTCAGCGTCTCCGAACGGATCTGCACGGTCGCGCCCGCCCCGTTGCCGACGACGACCACCGACTCGGGATCCTGGCCGAGGGCCTTGCGGAACACCTCCGACACCTGCGAGGTCTGCACGGTGCCGGAGGTCCCGGCGGCCGGCATCGATACCGTCGTGCCGCCGTTGAAGTCGATGCCGAAGGTGAAGCCCCGCAACAGAATCGACAGGATGGCGACGGCGACGATCGCGCCGCTGATGCCGAACCACACGCGGCGCCGTCCGACCACCTCGAAGGCGCCGGTGCCGGTGTAGAGGCGCGACAGGAAGTTATGGTGCGGCAGCACGGCGGCGCCGCTGCCGGTCAATTCCGTTGCGCCCTCGGAGGCTTCGGTGATCTCGGTGGCGGCTTTGTCGTCCTTGGCGGCTTTGTCGTCCTTGGCGGCTTTGGAGGATTTGGAGGATTTGGAGGAAGTCATGCGCTATCCCCGTCCCGTCTTGACCTGCGCCGAAGCCCGCCTCTCGCGGGCGACCTGCTGAACGGCACCCAAACCGTTGTAGGCGGGTTTTGCCAGCGTCGGGGACTTGGACGCCAGGTACACCAGCGGCCAGGTCACCAGGAACACCACCACGATGTCCAGGACGGTGGTCAGGCCCAGCGTGAAGGCGAATCCCCGCACCTGACCGATGGCCAGGGCATAGAGCACCGCGGCGGCCAGGAACGTGACAGCGTTGCCCGACACGATCGTCTTGCGAGCCCGCACCCAGCCTCGCGGCACCGCCGACCGGAACGAGCGGCCTTCGCGGATCTCGTCTTTGATGCGCTCGAAGAAGACGACGAAGGAGTCGGCGGTGGTGCCGATGCCGATGATCAGACCCGCGATACCCGCCAGGTCCAGGGTGTAGTTGATCTGTCGGCCCAGGATCACCAGGATCGCGAAGACCATGGCCCCGGACGCGCCCAGCGACACCGCCGTGAGCAGTCCCAGCACCCGGTAGTAGAGCAGCGAATACAGCAGCACCAGGATCAAACCGATCGCGCCCGCGATCAGCCCCGCCCGCAGCGACGTCAATCCCAGTGTCGCGGAGACGGTTTCGGCCTCCGACGCCTCGAAGGACAGCGGCAGCGAGCCGTATTTGAGAACGTTGGCCAGCTGCTTGGCGGTGGCCGCGGTGAACGGCGGATCGCCGCCGCTGATCTGGGTCCGGCCGCCGGGGATGGCTTCCTGGATCATCGGCGCGCTGACGACCTGCGAGTCCAGGGTGAACGCGGTCTGGGTACCGATGTGGGCGGCGGTGAAGTCGGCCCAGGTGTTGGCCGCGGCGGACTTGAACTGGAGGTCGACGACGTAGCCGATGCCGCGCTGGTTCTGGCTCGCGGTGGCGTCCTGGATCTGGTCACCGCTGATGATCGACGGGCCCAGCAGATAGGCGACCTTGTGGTCGGTCGAGCAGGTGATCAGTGGCTGGGCGGGGTCGTCGTTGCCGGCGAGGATGTCGTCTTTGTCGCAGCGGGTCGCCTGGAATTGCAGCGCGAGGAACTGAATGCCCTGCCGGGTGCTCTGGCGCCACTTCTTCTCGTCGGCGATGCGGTCGGCGAGGTCCTTGCGCGGATCCGGCGGGGCGGGCTGCTCGGCGGGCGGCGCGCCGGGTGCGGGTGCGGGGGCGCCGGGTGCGGGGGCCCCGGGTGCGGGGGCCGACGCGGGGCTCG
>NZ_JAPIYN010000038.1:0-14162 GCF_035617725.1 Mycobacterium sp. 94-17 | reverse complement strand
CCATCCAACCGCGCCCGCTCACCCTCATCCAACAGATCAATCGACAAGACCCGCCGCGACAAATCCGCCGTCACGACGCCTCACCCAGAGCCGCCACCATTCCCGCCAACACCCGCTGCAACCGATCCATCATCGACGCGATGGTGGTCGCGTCGAACACGTCGGTATCGAATTCGACGCGAAGGCGCAGCTCGGTGCCCGGCAGAGCCAGTACCGAAAGCGGGTAGTGGTTGTATTCGCGGGAGTTGACCTCGGTGATCGCCAGCTCTTCGGTTCCCGGGACCGTCGTGGTGTCGATCGGGTAGTTCTCGAACACGAACAGGGTGTCGAACAACTGATCGTGGCCGGTGGCCCGATGGATGTCGGCCAGCGCCAAGTGCTGGTGCTCGAGTGTTTGGTGGTAGACGCTTTGCAGGTCGTCGAGCAAGTCGGCGATGGTGGTTGTCGGCGTGATACGCGACCGCACCGGCACGGTGTTGATCAGCAGCCCGACCATCGAGTCGGAGCCGACCAACTCGGCCGGCCGCCCGGAGACCGCCGTGCCGAAGGCAACGTCGTCCTGGCCCGTCAGCCCCATAAGCAGCTGGGCCCACGCCGCCTGCAGCACGATATTGACGGTGGTGTGCGACGAACGCGCCAGCTCGCTCACGGATTGGGTGATCTGCTCGGGCACCTGATGCGACACCACGCCGCGCGGCCCGAGCCCTGACCGCCCCGGCAGACCCACCAGCGTCGGGGTTTCGAAATCGGCGAACACCTCGCGCCATGCCGCGTGGGCGGCAGCCCGATCCCGAGACGTCAGCCAGCTGACGAAGCTGCGGTACGGCGGGGCGGCAGGCAGCCGCTGCTGGTAGTAGCTGCCGATGATCTCGCGCAGCAGGATGGGCTGCGACCAGCCGTCCATCACGATGTGGTGGTTGGTGAGCACAAACCGGTGACGATCCGTTCCGGTGCGGATCAGCGCCGCCCGGAAGGCCGACTGGCCGGCCAGGTCGCGGACCGCGACACGTTCGTCGGCACGCAGGCGCTCGACCTGCTCCTCCGCTTCGCGGTCGGCGACGCCGTCCAGGTCGACATACCGCCAGGGCACCGCGGGATCGGCCGGAATAACCTGCACCGGCTCGTCGAACTGTGCGCAGAATCGGGCCGCCAGGTTCGGATGCCTGTTCACTGCCGCACGCACCGCTTCGTGCACGCGGACCGGGTCGAGGGCACCGGTAATGGTGATGTCCAGCTGCACCGCGTACAAGTCATCACCGGTGTCGCGCGCGGTGCTGGCGTGGAACAGCAGCCCCTGCTGCAAGGGGGTCAGCGGCAAGACGTCGGCGACCTGATACTGCTGCTGCAGCTCGTCGAGCTGCTGCCGGCTCAGGCGCGCGGGTGCGATATCCGACGGCGTCAGCCCGCCGCCGCCCCCGCGCACATGCGCGCAGATACCGGCCAGGGCGTCGAACCACAACTGGCTCAACCGGGCCACCTGGGCGTCATCCACTGCCGACTGCGCCCACCTCCAGTTGGCGTGCAGCTGCGGACCGGTGTCGGTGTCGACGGTGACTGCGCTCAGCTCCAGGGTGTGTGCCAGCGGAACGGGTAGCGCCGCGGTGACGCCGGTCAGCGACAACGCATCCTGGCTGATCCGCCAGAAATCCCTGGACATCTCGGTCGCCCCGGCGCCAAGCCGCCCCAGGTAGTTGAACCCGATCGCCGGCTCCGTCCCGCCGAGCTCGATCTCGGGGTTCAGGTAGCGCAGCAGACCATAGGTCAGCGGGTCCGGCAAGGCGCGAAGCTGCTCTTTCGCATCCTTGATCACCGCGCCCAACGCGGCGTCTCCGGCGACGACCTGCGCCCAGCCCAACCTGCCGACGGCCAAGGCCACGGGGTAGATGGCGGTGAACCAGCCCACCGTGCGCGAGAGGTCCACATCGGCGGCCAGCTCCTCCTCGCGCCCATGGCTTTCCACGTTGATGCCGATCGGCGCGCCACCGGTGCCCAACAACTGCGCCACCGCCAGCCCGAACGCGACCAGCAGAATGTCCTGCACTCCGGCATGGAACGCCGCCGGCACCTCACCGAGCAGCATCCGCGTGGTCTCGGCATCCAGCTCCACCGACATGTGCCCGGCAGTGGCGAACGTGTCCACCGCGGGCTGCAACGCCGGCAACGCCGCCGGGGTCGCCGCCACCTGCCGCCACGCCTGGGCCCGCTCCACGACCTCCGCGGCCTGGGCGTGTTCGGCCAGCAACGACGCCCACCGGGCGAACGACGTACCCGGAGCCGGCAGGGCCACCGGCTGCCCGCTGCGATGCTGGGCCCACGCGATGTTGAGGTCCTCGATCAGGATCCGCCACGACACCCCGTCGACGGCCAGGTGGTGAATGACCAACGCCAGTTGACCTGCGGGCGCCACCCACAGCGCGCTCAGTACCGCCCCGGTGGCCGGGTTCAGCCGCGACCGCGCCGCTACCAGCGCCTCCTCGGACAGCACCTGCACGGCCTGCACGCACCCGCGCGCATCCACCGAGCCGGGCTCCGGCACCCGCAGCGACCAACCGCCGGCGCCGTCGTCGTCGATGCGCAGCCGCAACATGGCATGCCGATCCACCAGGGCCTGCAACACCGCCACCACGTCGTCCTCGGTCACCCCCGACGGGGCCTCCAGGACCATGGTCTGGTTGAACTGGTCGACCGGCCCGCCGAGGTCGCGCAGCCAGCGCATGATCGGGGTGGCCACCACCTGGCCCACTCCCTCGTCGACCGGGCCGCCGTCGTCGGCCACCCGCACCATCCGGGCCAGCCGGGCCACCGTCTGCTCGACGAAGATGTCGCGCGGCCGGCACACCAGGCCGGCGGCCCGGGCGCGGGACACCACCTGCATCGACAGGATGCTGTCGCCACCGAGCTCGAAGAACGACTCGTCGACCCCGACCCGCTCCACGCCCAGCACCTGGGCGTAGATGCCGGAGAGGATCTCCTCGACCGCGCTGGACGGGGCGCGGTAGCGGTCGCTCTCGCTGTATTCGGGTGCCGGCAGGGCACGGGTATCGAGCTTGCCGTTGGCGGTCAGCGGCAGCGCCTCGATCGCCACCACCGCGGTCGGCACCATGTAGCCCGGGAGCCGCTCGGCCATCGCCGCGCGCAGCGAGGCGACCTCGGCAGTTCCGGTCACATACCCCACCAGGCGCTTGTCGCCGGGGCGGTCCTCGCGGGCGATCACCACCGCCTGCTCGACCCCGGCGCACCCGGCCAAGACGGCCTGGACCTCACCCAGCTCGATGCGGTACCCGCGAATCTTGACCTGCTCGTCGGCGCGCCCGACATACCGCAGCTGCCCGTCGGCGCCCCAGCACACCAGATCGCCGGTGCGGTACATCCGTGCGCCGGGCACTTCGGCGCCGGCGAACGGGCACGCCACAAAGCGTGACGCGGTCAGCGGAGCCCGGCCGACATAGCCGGCCGCCAGGCCGCCGCCGGCCACGTACAGCTCTCCGACGACGCCGGTGGGCACCGGGCGCAGCCAGCCGTCCAGCACGAAGAAGCCCAGGTGGGCCAGCGGCACCCCGATCGGGCTGACCGCGTTGTCCACGTCGACGTCGACGATCTCGCGCAGCGAGGCGTGCACCGTGGTCTCGGTGATGCCGTACATGTTGATGAGCCGTGGCAAACCGGGGTGGTTGCGCAGCCAGGTGGCCAGACGCTGCGGCTCCAGGGCTTCCCCGCCGAATACCACCGTTTCCAGCTTGAGCTGGTGTCCCAGCTCCGGCGAGAGCGCGTCGGCGGTTTGCAGGGCGTAGAACGCCGAGGGGGTCTGGCTCAACACGCTGACCTGTTCGGCAACCAGCAGGGCGTGCAGGTCCTCCGGCGAGCGGACCACCTCGTCGGGCACCATCACCAGCCGCCCGCCACCCAGCAGGGCACCGAAGACCTCCCACACCGAGAAGTCGAAGGCCAGCGAATGGCACTGCGTCCACACCTGTCCGGCCAACTCCATCCCGGCGTCCAGCGACTCCAGCAGCTGGGCGACGTTGCGGTGCGGAATGGCCACTCCCTTGGGCACACCGGTGGTGCCCGAGGTGTAGATCAGGTAAGCGATGTCGTCGGGGGCCGGCACCGGCAGGGGGTTGCTCGGGTAGGTCTTGATGCGGGGGTCGTCGATGTCGACGACCAGCAACTCGTGCCCGGCCAGCCGGGAACGCAGTTCCGTGGTGGTGATCGCGGCCATCGGCGCGGCGTCACCGAGCATGAACTCCATGCGCGCGGCAGGCTGCGTCGGGTCGATCGGCAGGTAGGCGGCCCCGGTCTTGAGCACCGCCAGCACCGCGACGATCGCCTCGGCGGAACGGGGTAGCAGCAGCGCGACCCGCTGCCCCGGGCCTGCGCCCTGGTCGGCCAGCATGTGCGCCAAGCGGTTGGCGGACTCCTCCAGCTCGCGGTAGGTCCACGACCGCTCGCCACAGCTGATCGCCACCGACTCAGAGGCGCGCGCCACCTGCGCGGCGAACAGCCCCGGGATGGACGCCAGAGTGGACGCGGGCTGCGTCAACACCGCCTGGTTGCCCCAGGCCTCGAGACGCTCGTGCTCGGCACCGTCGAGCAGGTCCATCGACGACAGTCGTCGGGTCGGGTCGGCGGTCATGACCTCCAAGACCCGCTCCAGCCGCTGGATCAGCATGTCGATGCCGGCAGCGTCGAAAACGTCGGTGTCGTATTCGACGCGCAGGGCCAGTTCGAGGCCCGGTGCGGCCGCCACCGTCAGCGGATAGTGGTTGTACTCGCGAGTCGTGAACTCGGTGATGGCCAGCTCGTTGTCGCCCGACAACCCGGCCGTGTCGATCGGGTAGTTCTCGTAGACGAACAGGGTGTCGAACAGCTGGTCGTGGCCGGTCATGCGATGGATCTCGTTCAGCGCCAGGTGCTGGTGCTCCAGCGTCTGGTGGTGGGCGCGCTGCAGCTGGTCGAGCAGGTCGGCGGTGCTGGTGGTCGCGCCGATCCGTGCCCGCACCGGCACCGTGTTGATCAACAGGCCCACCATCGATTCCGCGCCGGGCACCTCAGTCGCGCGGCCCGACACCGCCGTGCCGAAGGCCACGTCGTGCTGGCCGGTCAGTCCGCTCACCAGCTGCGCGAAGGCGGCCTGCAGCACGGTGTTGACGGTGGTGTGGCGCACACGGGCCAGCTCGGTGAGCGCCCGCGTGATCGGCTCGGACACCCGGGACGACGCAACGCCCCTGCGCCCCTGCGCCAACCGGCCCGCGGGGCCCAGCAACGTCGGCACGTCGAAACCGGCCAGCACCTCGCCCCACGCCGCGCGGGCGGCGTCGCGGTCCTGAGCCGCCAGCCAGGTGACGAAGCTGCGGTACGACGGGGCCGACGGCAACCGGTGCCCGTAGTAGCCGGCAATGATCTCCCGCATCAGGATCGGCAGCGACCAGCCATCCATCACGATGTGGTGGTTGGTCAGCACAAACCGGTGCTGATCGGCTGCGGTGCGGATCAACGCCACCCGGAACGCCGACTGGCCGTCCAGATCGCAGACCGCGGCCCGTTCGTCGGCGCAGATCGCCTGCACGTGCTCCTCGTCGACGTCTGCGGCGTCCGGCTCGACGTACCGCCACGCCACCACGGGCTCGGCCGGGATGATCTGCACCGGCTCGTCGAACTCCGTCCAGAATCGGGCGACCAGGTTGGGGTGCCGGGTCACCACCTCCTGCACGGCCTCGCGCAGCCGCTGCTGGTCGAGAGCACCGGTCACGGTGATGTCCAGCTGCACGGCATACACGTCGTCGGCGGAGCCCTGCACGGTGCCGGCGTGGAAGAGCAGGCCCTGCTGCAGCGGGGTCAGCGGCAGCACGTCGGCCACCTGGTAGTGCTGCTGCAGCTCGTCGAGCTGCTGGCGGCTCAACCGGGCCGGCGCGATGTCCGACGGCGTCAGCCCGCCGCCTCCGCGCCGCACGTGGGCGCAGATGCCGGCCAGCGCCTCGAACCACAACTGGCCCAACCGGGACACCTGGGTGTCGTCGAGTGCCGAGGGCGCCCACGTCCAGTCCCCGCGTAGCTGCGGGCCGGCGTCGGTGTCGGCGGTGCCGGCGTTGAGCTCCACGGTATGCAACAGCGGCATAGGCACGACCGCCGCCGCTTTGGTCAACGACCAGCCCTCCGGGCTGATTCGCCACAAATCATCAGAAAGCTCGGCCGGCGTACCCAGCCGCCCCAGATAGTTGAACCCGATCGCCGGGTCCGAACCGCCCAGCTCCACCTGGTCATTCAGGTGGCGCAGCAAACCATAGGTCAACGGGTCGGGAAGGGCGCGAAGCTGCTCTTTGGCGTCCTTGATCACCGCACCCAGCCCCGGCTCACCGGCGATCACCTGCGCCCAGCTCAACCCGTCCACGGCCAGCGACACCGGATAGACGGCCGTGAACCAACCCACCGTGCGCGTGAGGTCAACGTCGGGCGCCAGTTCCTCGTCGCGCCCGTGACCCTCGACGTCGATGCCGATCGGCGTGCCGCCGGTGCCCAGGAACTCCGCGAATGCCAGCGCGAACGCGATCAGCAGGATGTCTTGCACCCCGGCGTGGAACGACGTCGGAACCTCACCGAGCAGCATCCGGGTGGTCTCCACATCGAGCCTCACCGACATGCGCCCCGCCGTGGCAAATGTATCGACGGCCGGTTGCACAGCAGGCAACACCGCCGGGGGCGCCGCGATCTGTCGCCACGCGTCGGCCTGTTCCACCACCGCCGCCGAGCGCGCGTGCTCGACCAACAGGGACGCCCACCGTGCAAATGAGGTCCCACCCGCCGGCAGGGCTATCGGCTGTCCACTGCGAAGTTGGGCCCAGGCGATGTTGAGGTCTTCCAACAGGATTCGCCAGGACACCCCGTCCACGGCCAGGTGGTGAACGATCACCATCAACTGGCCGGTCGGGGCCACCCACACCGCACTCAGCATCACCCCCGCGGCGAGGTTCAACCGCGACCGCGCCTCCACCACCGCCTCATCGGACAACGCGTCCACGGTGTGCAGGCACTCGCGGGCGTCAACGGATCCCGGCTCGCGCGCCGTCAGGGACCACCCGTCGGGCCCGTTGTCGACGCGCAGCCGCAACATGGCATGCCGATCCACCAAGGCCTGCAACACCACCAGCACGTCGGCCTCAGACACCCCCGCGGGGGCCTGCGCCACTACCGTCTGGTTGTACTGATCGACCGGGCCGTCGACGGTTTCCAGCCAGCGCATGATCGGGGTCGCCACCACTGGCCCGGTGCCGTCGTCTTCCGGGCCGGCCTCGCCGTCGGTCACCCGAACCACGCGGGCCAGCTTGGCCACGGTCTGCTCGACGAAAATGTCGGGCGGTCGGCAGGTCAGGCCCGCCGCCCGCGCCCGGGCCACAACCTGCATCGACAAGATGCTGTCCCCACCCAATTCGAAGAACGACTCATCGACACCGACCCGCTCCAGGCCGAGCACCTGGGCGTAGATGCCGGCCAGGATCTCCTCGATGGGGCTGGCCGGGGCGCGGTAGCGATCGACATCCTGATATTCGGGTGCCGGCAGCGCGCGCTTGTCCAGCTTTCCGTTGGGTGTCAGCGGCAGGGACGGCAGCACCACCACAGCGATGGGAACCATGTAGGCGGGCAGCCGCTCGGCGAGCTTGCTCCGCGCCGCGGCCGGGTCGGCGGTGCCGGTCACGTAGCCGACCAGGCGCCGGTCGCCGGGGCGGTCCTCGCGGGCGATCACCACCGCCTGCTCCACCCCGTCGCACGCGGCCAGCGCCGCGCGCACCTCACCCAGTTCGATGCGGTAGCCGCGGATCTTCACCTGCTCATCGGCGCGCCCGACGTAATGCAGCTGGCCGTCGACACCCCACCGCACCAGGTCCCCGGTCCGGTACATCCGCGCGCCGGGTCCCCCGAACGGGCAACCGACGAAGCGCGACGCGGTCAATCCCGCGCGGCCGACATACCCGCAGGTCAGGCCGCGGCCGGCCACGTACAGCTCGCCGACCACACCGGCGGGCAGCGGACGCAACCGCGCGTCCAGCACGAAGAACGCCGCGCTCGACACCGGCGAGCCGATCGGAACCACGCCCGACCCGGCGCTCAACGGCGGACTGATCGCCACATCCACCGTGGTCTCGGTGGGCCCGTAGACGTTGATCATCACGCGTCCCGGCGCCCACCGGTCCACGAGCTCGGGTGTGCAGGGCTCGGCGCCCACCACCAGCGCGACCGAGTCCAGACCCTCGTGCGACAATGCGCCCGCGGCCGAAGCGGTCTGGCTCAAGACGTTGACCTGCTCGGCAATCAGCAACGCGCGGAAGTCTTCCGGCGAGGCAGCCACCGGCTCGGGCACGATCACCAGCCGCCCGCCGTCGAGCAGTGCGCCGAAGATCTCCTGGACCGAGGCGTCGAAGGCCAGGGAATGCCACTGCGACCACACCCCCGCCTGGGGCAGGTGGGCGTGCAGCGGTTCCATCAGCTGCGTCACGTTGTTGTGGCTGACCGCCACCCCCTTCGGGATGCCGGTGGTACCCGAGGTGTAGATGATGTACGCGAGGTTGTCGCCGGCCGGCGCCGGCAGCGCCGTGCCGGGCTGGGTGTCGATGGCGGGGTCATCGATGTCGACGATCACCAGGTCGTGCCCGTGCAGCCGGTCGACGAGCGCGCTGGTGGTGATCGCGGCGATCGGGGCGGCATCGCCGATCATGAAACCGATCCGTGCCGCGGGCAGCTTCGGGTCGATCGGTAGATAGGCCGCGCCCGTCTTGAGGACCGCCATGATCGCCACGATGGCCTCGGGCGACCGCGGCGCCAGCAACGCCACCAGCTCGTCCGGGCCGACGCCCTGGCCGATCAACAGGTGCGCCAACCGGTTGGCTGCCTCATCCACCTCTCGGTAGGTCCACGCGCGCTCGGCACCGCTGATCGCCACCGCATCCGGCGCGCGGTCCACCTGCGCGGCGAACAATGCCGGAATCGACGGCTGCGGCGGATCCGAGCGGGTCAACGCCGCCCGGTTGCCCCACTCGTCCAGGCGTGCGCGCTCAGCATCGTCGAGCATGTCCACCGACGACAGCCGGCTGGCGGGGTCGGCGGTCATGGCCATCAACACCCGCTCGAACCGCCCGACCAGCGCCTCGATGCTCGCCGCGTCGAACACGTCAGTCCGGAATTCGACGGTTCCGCCGATCCCGGCGGGCTCGCCGGCCTCGGTCCAGTGCTCACCCAGGAAGAAGGTCAGATCCATGCGGGCGGTGTTGGTGTCCACCGACAACGGGGAAATCTGCACGTCGCCCAGGCTCAGCTCGGCGAGGTCATTGTTCTGCCACGCCAAGGTCACCTGGACCAGCGGGTGGTGGGCGAGGCTTCGGGTGGGGTTGAGGCGCTCGACCAGAACCTCGAACGGCACGTCCTGGTGCTCGTAGGCGGCCAGGCTGCGGCCCCGCACCTGGGTCAGCAGCTCGGCGACGCTGGGATCGCCCTCCAGATCGACGCGCAACACCAGTGCGTTGACGAAGAAGCCCACCAGGCCGTCGAGCGCGGTGTCGCGGCGCCCGGCGATCGGGAACGCGACCGCCACATCGGTGCTGGCACTGACCTTGGACAACAGCACCGCCAGCGCGGCCTGGACCACCATGAAGCTGGTCGCGTTGTGGGCGCGAGCCACCTGAGCTACCCGGCTCTGCAGATCGGCCGACCAGTCCACCGCCACCCGGGACCCGTGCTGTTCGGCGACCGGCGGATAGGGCCGATCGGTGGGAAGCGGCAGGCGATCGGGCATCCCGGCCAGGGCCTGCTCCCAGTAACCCACCTGCGCGGCGATCGGGCTCTCGCTGTCGGACAGATCACCCAGCCGCTCGCGCTGCCACAGCGTGTAGTCGATGTATTGCACCGGTAACGGCGCCCAGGCGGGGTCCTGGCCCGCGGACCGGCTCGCGTAGGCCACCGCCAGGTCGGCGACCAGCGGATTGATCGACCACCCGTCGGCGGCGATGTGGTGCACCACGGCCACCAGGATGTGTTCGTCGTCGGCGGTGCGGAAAAGCTCCGCGCGCATCGGGATCTCGCCGGCCAGGTCGAACGGGCGACGCACCGCCGTGTCGATCGCGACCTCCAGCAAACCCTTCGGCCAGGCGGAGGTATCCGTGATCTGCCACTTGAAGTCGGCCCCCTCCAGGGGCACCACCACCTGCCGGGGGACCCCCTCGGGCGCAGCGAACAGCGTCCGCAAGCTCTCGTGGCGGCCCACCACGTCGGTCACCGCCGCGCCCAGCGCCTCGACATCGAGGTGCCCGCTGAGCCGCAACGCCACCGCCATGTTGTAGACCGGCGAGGGTCCCTGCAACTGGTCGATGAACCACAACCGGTTCTGGGCGAACGACAACGGCACCACGCCGGGCCGCTCCATCGCCACCAACGGCTCGACCCGACCCTGGGCGGCGCCGACACGCGGCGCCAACTGGGCAACCGTGGGCGCCTCGAACAGGGTGCGCACCGCGAGGCCGGCATCCAGGCTGGTGTTGATCGCCGCGATCACCCGCATCGCCGACAACGAGTCGCCGCCCAATTCGAAGAACGACTCGTCGACCCCGACCCGCTCCACACCCAGCACCTGGGCGTAGATGCCGGCCAGGATCTCTTCGACCGGGCCGGACGGCGCGCGGTAGTGCTCGACATCGTGGTACTCCGGTGCCGGCAGGGCGCGGGCGTCGAGTTTGCCATTGGCCGTCAAGGGCAGCGCGTCGATCACGCCGACCGCGGCCGGAACCATGTAGGAGGGCAGCCGCTCGGCCAGCGCGCTGCGCACCATGACCGGGTCCGCGGTTCCGGTGACGTAACCCACGAGGCGCTTATCGCCGGGGTGGTCC
The DNA here is from genome assembly GCF_035617725.1 of Mycobacterium sp. 94-17. Taxonomy (NCBI): domain Bacteria; kingdom Bacillati; phylum Actinomycetota; class Actinomycetes; order Mycobacteriales; family Mycobacteriaceae; genus Mycobacterium; species Mycobacterium sp. 94-17. The sequence continues at coordinate 3,294 of NZ_JAPIYN010000038.1, read as the reverse complement.
TCGCGGGCGATCACGACCGCTTGCTCGACGCCGTCCAGCCCGGCCAGTGCCGCCTGGACCTCCCCGAGCTCGATGCGGTACCCGCGGATCTTGACCTGCTCGTCGGCACGTCCCAGATAGCGCAGCTGTCCGTCGGCGCCCCAGCACACCAGGTCGCCGGTGCGATACATCCGTAGTCCAGGCGCGTCCGCGCTACCGAACGGGCACGCCACGAAGCGTGTCCCCGTCAGCGCGGCCCGGCCCACATATCCGCAGGCCAGCCCGCCGCCGGCGACGTACAGCTCCCCAACCACCCCGGCCGGCACCGGGCGCAACCACCCGTCCAGCACGAAGAAGCTCAGGTGGGCCAGCGGCACCCCGATGGGGCTGACGTTGTTGGCGACGTCGGTGTCGAGGATCTCGCGCACCGACGCGTGCACGGTGGTCTCGGTGATGCCGTACATGTTGATCAGACGCGGCGACCCGGCGTGGTTGTCCAGCCACGTTCCGAGCCGCTGGGGCTCCAGCGCCTCGCCGCCGAACACGACCGCCTCCAGCTTGAGCTGATCTCGCAGCTCGGGTGACAGCGCGTCGACGGTTTGCAGCGCATAGAACGCCGACGGGGTTCGGCTCAGCACGCTGACCTGCTCAGCAATCAGCAGGGCGTGGAACTCTTCGGGTGAGCGGGCCACCGACTCGGGCACCACCACCAGCCGCCCGCCGCGGAGCAGCGGGCCCCAGATCTCCCACACGGAGAAGTCGAAGGCCAGGGAGTGGCACTGCGACCAGACCCCGGTGCGGGGCACTTCTGCATCCAGCGATGCCAGCAGCCGGGCGACGTTGTGGTGGGTGACGGCCACGCCTTTGGGCACACCGGTGGTGCCCGACGTGTAAATGAGGTAGGCGATGTTCTCGGCGGCAGGCGCGAGCAGCGCGGTGCCGGGCCGGCTGTCGACGGCCGGGTCGTCGATGTCGATGACCACCATCTCGCGCGCATCCAGCCGCGCGCGGAGGTCCGCGACGGTGACCACGGCCATCGGCGCGGCGTCGGCCAGCATGAACTCGATGCGGGCGTCGGGATGCGCCGGGTCGATCGGCAGGTAGGCCGCCCCCGTCTTGAGGATCGCCAGAACCGCCGTGATCGCCTCGGCCGACCGGGGCAGCAGCAATCCCACGCACTCGCCCGGGCCCGCCCCGTGGTCGGCCAACAGGTGGGCCAACCGGTTCGAGGCCTCGTCCAGCTGGCGATAGGACCACGAACGCCCGCCGCAGGTGACGGCCACCGCGTCCGGAGTGTCGGCCACCTGCGCCGCGAACGACGCCGGGATCGACACCGCGGGCGGTGCGGGCCGGGTGAGCGCGGCCCGATTTCCCCACCCATCCAGTCGGGTTCGCTCGGCTTCATCGAGCAGATCGATGGACGAGAGCCGCCGCGACGGGTCTGCCGTGAGCGCCACCAGCAACCGCTCCAGCCGCTCGATCAGCGCCTCGATGCTGGCCGTGTCGAACACGTCGGTGCGGAACTCGACCGTCCCGCCGATCCCGGCGGGCTCGCCGGCCTCGGTCCACTGCTCGCCGAGGGAGAACGTGAGGTCCATGCGGGCGGTGCAGGTGTCGACCGGCAGTTGGGTGACCTCCAGGTCGCCCAGGGCCAATCCGGAAGCCGGCCCGTTGTCCTGGCGGGCGAAGTTCTGCCAGGCCAACACCACCTGCACCAGCGGGTGATGGGTCAGGCTGCGGGTGGGGTTGAGCCGCTCCACCAGGACCTCGAAGGGCACGTCTTGGTGCTCGTAAGCGGCCAGGCTACGGCCCCGCACCTGGGTCAGCAGCTCGGCGACACTGGGGTCGCCGGCCAGGTCGACCCGCAGGACCAATGTGTTGACGAAGAAGCCCACCAGTTCGTCGAGCACCGGGTCCCCGCGTCCGGCGATCGAGAACCCGACGGCCACCTCGCTGCTGGCGCTCAGCTTGGCCAGCAGCGCCGCCAGGGCGGCCTGGACCACCATGAAACTCGTCGCGTTGTGTTCACGGGCTACCTGGGCTACCCGCTGCTGCAACTCGGCCGACCAGTCCACCGCGACCCGGGCACCGCGGTAGTCGGCAACGGGCGGATAGGGGCGATCGGTGGGCAGCGCGAGGCGCTCGGGCATGCCGGCCAGCGCTTCCTCCCAATAGGCCAGCTGCCCGGCAATCGGGCTGTTGCTGTCGGACAGGTCGCCCAACTGCGTGCGCTGCCACAGCGTGTAATCGGCGTACTGCACCGCCAACGGCGCCCAGGCCGGGGCCTGGCCCGCGCACCGGCTGGCATAGGCCACACCCAGGTCACGCACCAGCGGGGCGACCGACCAGCCGTCCGCCGCGATGTGGTGCACCACGGCAACCAGCACGTGCTCGTCCGCTGCCACGCGGAAAAGCCTTGCCCGCAAGGGGATTCGGGCCGCGAGGTCGAACGGGTCACGCACCGCGCCGTCGATGGCCCCGGCAAGCTGCGGCTCGGACCAGCCCGCCGCATCGATGAATTGCCAGTCCAGGTCCGCCTGCTCGACGGCCACCACCAGCTGCCGGGGGATCCCGTCAACCGCGGGGAACAGCGTGCGCAGACTCTCGTGCCGGCCCACCACGTCGGCCAGCGCCGCACCGAACGACTCGGCATCGAGCCGTCCGCTCAGCTGCAAACCAACCGCCATGTTGTAGATGGCCGAGGGCCCCTGCAACTGGTCGACGAACCACAACCGGTTCTGGGCGAACGACAGCGGAATCACCGCTGGCCGCTCGACCGCCCGCAACGGCTCCAGCGCCCCCGCGCCGCTACCGATGCGCAATGCCAACTTGCCCACCGTGGGCGCCTCGAACAGGGCGCGCACCGCGAGACCGGCGTCCAGGGCCTTGTTGATCGCGGCGATCACCCGCATCGCCGAGAGCGAATCGCCGCCCAGCTCGAAGAACGATTCGTCGATGCCGACGCGGTCCAGCCCGAGCACCTGCGCATAGATGCCGGCCAGTATCTCCTCGGTCAGGGTGGTCGGGGCCCGGTAATGGTCGGTGTCCTGGTAATCCGGTGCGGGTAGGGCGCGCCTGTCGAGCTTGCCGTTGACCGTAAGGGGCAGGGTGTCGAGGACGACGATCGCGGCGGGGACCATGTAGGCGGGTAGCTGCTCGGCGAGTGCCGCGCGCATCCCGGCCGGGTCGGCGCTGCCGGTGACATAACCGACCAGGCGGGTGTCGCCGGGCCGGTCCGCGCGGGCGACCACCACCGCCTGGGTGACACCCTGCAGCCCGGCCAGTGCGGCCTGGACCTCACCGAGCTCGATGCGA
>NZ_JAPIYN010000037.1:0-21352 GCF_035617725.1 Mycobacterium sp. 94-17 | reverse complement strand
CAACAGATGCCGTCGAAGAAGACACGACCACATCCTCGCAGCCACCCCCGACAAAAACCGGCCGCGCCCTCAGACGTTACGGGCGGCCTCCCGCGCGAGTTGGACGCGCGACGTAACGCCGACCTTGGTGTAGACGTGGGTCAGGTGGGTCTCGACGGTGCGTGGCGAGATGAACAGCCTTCCGGCAATCTCCTTGTTGCCCAACCCTTCACTGACCAGCCGAACGACGTCGAGCTCGGCTGGGGTGAGCGCGGCCCACCCACTGGACGGGCGTTTGCGCTCGCCGCGTCCGCGCTGGGCATAGGCGATGGCCTCGGCAGTGGACAACGCGGCGCCTTCCGCCCAGGCTGTATCAAAACCACTCTGGCCCATGGCATCTCGCAGTGTCGAGAGCGACGCCTCGAGGTCGGCTTGGAAAATGCGGTACCGGACCTCGCCGGTGCGTTGCCGGATGGCCTCGGCGGCACCATAGAGACGGGCCGCCTCGGGGTAGCTCTCGGCCTCATCGGCCAACTGGGCAATGACGTCGAGAATATCGGGCAGGTTGAGTTGTACCTCGATATTGGCGGCACACGCGAGTGCTTCGTGCGCGTCGCGCTCGGCGGCTCCTGAATCGCCTTCGGCGAGCGCCACGCGGGCACGAGCGGTCAGTGCCCACATCCGGTGAAATCCGGCGTTCAACGATACGGCCTGGTCAGCCCATGACCGAGCCGCCACGAGATCGCCTGTAGCGAGCTCGATTTCGGCCCGCCACCGCATGTTCGCTGCCGTGAATGCAACGTCCGGTATGCAGCTCCAGCCCTGTTCAAGAGCGTGGCGTGCGGCCGACACGTCGCCGGCGGCGAAGTGTGCGCAACCTAAACCCATAAACCCGAGTCCCTCAATGACCGAGCCCAGTTCGGCGGCGGACTCGCAGCCTCTATGAGCTGCTGCGAGCGCCTCGGACGTCTTGCCCTGACACCCGAGGAAAATGGCCTGTACGAGGAGGCCGTTGAACCTGCACAAGGAATCGCCGGCCGCCTCGGCGGCGGCAATCACGTCCCGCAATATCGCTTCGGCGCCAGGCAGGTCGCCCAGCAACGCTCGCACCCCGCCGATACCCCACACGCGACACACGCCCGAGGTGAACCGGTCACCGATCGCGTCCGCAAGTTCGCGCCCTTCTTCACCCACCGCACGCGCCGCTTTCGGGTCGCCGGCCGACATGATGGCCCCATACACCTGGAAGCCCAGCAGTTGGCTCAGCCGCCACTTGTCGCCCAGCGCACGTGCCAACTCGATTGCCTCAGCGAAAAAAGTTGCCGCCTCTTCGGGGGGATTGAATGCGCCTGTACCACAGCAGGCCGTAAGAGCGCGCACTAACAGGTAGGGGTCGTCGAGGCTGCGAGCGATCGTCAGCGCCTCGGCGGCCTGTTCCCTGCGCTCCGGAACGCCGATCCATCCGTCGATCAAAGCCGCGTCGGCCAGTGTTCGCGCCACCATCGCCGGCGCCACCTCGCGCTCGACCGTGTCACGGTCGGCCAGTGCCTCATCGAGCCAGCTCAGCCCCTCGCGCAGGCGGCCCCGGGTCAGCCACAGCGGCTGCAGTGACGACGCGAGCTGTAATGCCAGCTCGATATCCAGGTTCTCCCGGCTCCAGGCGAACGCCGCCCGCAGGTTGTCGATCTCGGCTTCTGCTTGCTCGACACGCTGCTGATGGCCGCTGGCCGCGGGAGCGTCAAGCTGTATAGCCATCGCGGTGTAGTGGTCGCGATGACGTGTGCGCACGATGTCGGCTTCCCCGGACTCGCCGAGTATTTCCAACGCGTACTGACGCATCGTTTCCAGCAGTCGATACCGCATGCGGCCGCCGATCCCGTCGGCCAACACCAGCGACTTGTCCACGAGCAAGGTGAGCTGGTCGAGGATCTGGTAGCGCTCGATCTCCGTGCCGCCCGCAACGGCGCGCGCGGCGGCGAGGTCGAATCCACCCAGGAAAACCGCCAGCCGGCGAAACAGCACCTGCTCCGGTTCCGTCAACAACGTGTAGGACCAATCGACCGACGCGTGCAGCGTCTGCTGGCGGCGCACCGCCATGCGCCGCCCACCGGTCAGAAGCCGGAAGCGGTCATTCAGGCTGCCCGCGATCTCCTCGAGCGACAGTGCACGCACCCGAGCCGCGGCCAATTCGATGGCCAGCGGCATGCCGTCAAGGCGACGGCAGATCTCTTGCACAGCGGGCAGCGCGTCGTCGGCCATGGTGAAATCGGCACGCGCCCGGCGGGCCCGATCGACGAACAGCTCGACGGCGTCGCCGTCCACGGACAGAGAAGGCACCCGCCAGATCACTTCGCCGTCGACGCCGATCGGTTCGCGGCTCGTCGCCAACAGCGTCAGCCCGGGGCAGGCACTCAGCAACGCAGTGCTCAATTCGGCAACCGCGTCCAGCAGGTGCTCACAATTGTCGAGGACAACCAGCATCCGCCGGTTCACCACGAACCGGATGACTGTCTCGGTGGTGGAGTTCCCCGGCTGCTCCGGCAGACCGAGGGCACCCGCCATCCCGACCGGCACCAGTTCGGGGTCGGTGATCGGCGCCAGGTCGACGTACCAGAGACCGTCGGCGAATTCAGCCGCCAGCTGGCCCGCGACCTGGATGGCCAGGCGGGTCTTCCCCATCCCGCCTGCGCCGGTCAAGGTGACCAAGCGGTCGTGCGACAGCGCCCGCCGCACGCCGCCGATCTCGGTGGACCGCCCGATAAAACTGGTGAAATGTACCGGAAGATGTTCGGCGGCAACCAGATCCGATGTTCTCAGCGGCGGGAAGTCGTTCCGGATATCGGGGTGGCACAGCTGCGCCACCCGTTCAGGACGGGCAACGCCACGCAATTCGTGACTGCCGAGTTCAGTCAGCCACGCATCAGCCGGCAGCGCGTCGGCGACCAGATCCTCGGTGGTGCCCGAGAGCAACGTCTGGCCGCCGTGGCCGAGATCACGCAGCCGCGCCGTCCGATTGATCGTCGGGCCCACGTAGTTGCCCTCATCGCGCATCTGCGCCTCGCCCGTATGCACCCCGATGCGCAAACGAACGGGGCCCAGCGCTGCGCGCTGCAATTCCAGCGCGCAGCCAATCGCCTGGCTGGCCCGAGCGAACGCGACCACGAAGCTGTCGCCCTCACCCTGTTCGACGGGCCGCACCCCGCCGTACGTGCCGAGCAGTTCGGCCAGCGTGCGATCGAGGCGGGCAAACGCGGCCGTCATCGCCTCGGGCTCGGTCTCCCACAGTCGCGTCGAGCCCTCGACGTCGGCGAGCAGCAGCGTCACCGTTCCCGTTGGCAGCACGTCGCTCCAGTTCAACTCCGCGCGGGGGTCAGTCTCGGTCATGCTAGCCAGCATCTCGGGACGGTACGCGGCAAACATCGGGGAAATCCCGTATGTCTCCGCAGAGCCCATCAACGGCCGGTGCGCCCGGTTACGGGTTCTCCCCGATGGTCTGGGGCTTCCGAAGCTCCACAGTCGAATCGGACGCACCACACCGAGGAGGACCACCATGACCGTCACCGCCAACAGCTGCCCGAGCGTCTTCGACGCCGGGCTGCCAACGATCGACTACGCGGGTGCCAGGCATCCCGACGAGGCGCACGCCATCATTCGCCGCGCGCGCCAGCAGGCGCCGATCGCGATGGGCCCATACGGGCCTGAACTACTGACGCACGAACTCGTGCGCACCGCCCTGCGCGACCCGCGATTCCAGGTGCCGCCGGGAATGTTCCTCGCGGCCCAGGGCATCACCTCGGGCCCACTGTGGGACCGCGTCATCGACAACATTCTCAGCCTCGACGGCGACCGGCACACCCGGCTGCGCCGGCTGGTCAGCAAGGCCTTCACCCCGAAGGCGACCGCGCGGCTGCGCGCCACGATCGCCGAGATCATCAACGGCCTGGTCGATCGTCAGACCGGTCGCGGCCGTTGTGACGTGGTCACCGACATTGCCCGCCAATACCCGATCCCGGTCATCTGCACACTGCTCGGCGCACCACCCGAAGACTGGGAACTGTTCTCCGACTGGACCGACGTCATTCTGCAGGCCTTCGGTTGGGACGCGGCCAACCAGACGACGAGGGTCCTGGCCGCCTGGGAGGAGCTGGACGAATACATCGACGAAATGCTCGCGTGCCGGCGCCGCGCCCTGGCCGATGACCTGATCTCCGATCTGATCCGGGCTGAGGACCCCGATTTTCCCGGTGACCGCCTCAGCACCGACGAACTCCGCATGCTTGTCGCCGCCCTACTGATGGCGGGCACGGACACCACCCGCCTGCAGTTGGGAGCAGCGGCGCACGTGCTATGCGATCACCCCGAACAGTGGGCATTGCTGGGCCGGCATCCCGAGCTGGCCGCCGGTGCCGTCGACGAGCTCATCCGCCATTCGCCGATGACGTTCGTGACCTTGCGCGTCGCGGTCGCGGACGTCGAAGTCGCGGGGGTGGTAATCCCTTCCGGCACGATCGTCGTCGTCAACACCGGCGCGGCCAACCGGGACCCGGTGGTCTACGACGACCCGGACCGTCTGGACATCCGCCGCCAGGGGGCTCCACCGCCCCAGACGTTCGGCAGCGGCGTGCACTACTGCATCGGCGCCAGCCTCGCGCGTCTCGAGTTGGCCGAGGCACTGACCGTGATGACGCGGCGCATGCCCAACGTGCGGCGCACCGGCCCAGCCCCGTGGAAACCGGTGAACGCGCTGGGCGGCCCCATCACCCTGCCGCTCGAGTTCGACATCGGGCACTGAGTCCGGCGGTACCCACGGGGACGCGCCAGACGATATCTCGCAACATAATTCACGTTCACAGCGCCAAAATGGCGCCGGGCGATCTAGAATCCCGCTTGTGATGACCCCGTCTTACCCCTGGGGGGACGATCGAGGGCACTTTGCGCGGCAGCTTCGGCTGCCGTATCACACGCTCCGCCGACGGCGGGCGCGACGCCTGTGCCAGAACTTCGAACGGGTGGGCGTTCGAACGGCACCGGAGCGGCTGCGGGAAATGCTGGAGGGTGCACCGCTGGCCGCTCACGAGTTGATCAACGTGAACTTCGCGTTGATTGCGATCCGGCTCGACCGCGAGTCCCGCGTAGAGCGCTACAAACGGCTCAAGCAACGCGGCACCCGTTCGCTGATGTTCGCAGGCCTGATCATGGTGGTGCTGAACTTCCTGATGTGCATGGCTTACGTTCTGCTGAACCTGACAGACGCATCGGCGACTCTATAAGTCGTCAGCGCGGTGCGACGATGCCGTTGTCGTACGCGTAGACGATCGCGGCGGCGCGGTCGCGCAACTCGAGCTTGCCGAAGATCCGCCCGATGTGGCTCTTGACCGTGACGCCCGAGATACACAGCCGGTCGGCGATCTCCGTATTGGACAGACCCTGGCCAATCAGCGTCAAAACGTCGAGCTCTCGGGTGGTCAGCTCGCGGATCGCGCTGCCGCGCGGGCCGGGAGCGGCCTTGCGATAGGTGGTGAGCACGCGCGAGGTGACCGCGGGATCGAGATAGCTGTCGCCGCGGGCGACCGCCCGCACCGCACGGATCAGCTCCTCTGCCGAAGAGTCTTTGAGAACGAAGCCGGCCGCACCGGCACGCAGTGCCCCCGACAACAGCTCGTCCTCGTTGAAGGTGGTCAGGGCGAGCACCGGCGGCCCGCCACCCAGCCTGCGGGTGGCCTCGATGCCGTCGACACGGCGCATCCTCAGATCCATCACGACGACGTCGGGCCGGTACTCGGCCACTGCGGCGGGAACCTCGTCGCCGTCGGCGCATTCGGCGACGACGACGAAACCGTCCTTGCGGCGCAGGATCCGGCGCAGGCCGGACCGCACCAGGTCCTGGTCGTCGACGAGCAGCACGGCGATCTCGGGCGTTGCCGAGCCGTCGGGGATCACTGCTTGCACCACCACGGCCGCCAGGAAGTGTCGCCTTCCTGCAGCGGAATCTCAGCGCACACCGACCACCCGTCGCGGGTGGGGCCGACGTCGATGGCCCCGCTGAGCAACTCGACCCGCTGGCGCATGCCGCGCAAGCCCCGCCCTTCGGCCGGGCGCGCGGCCGCCACCGTCGCGGGCAGCAGGTTGGTGATGGTGAGCCGCGCCGACGCCGGCGAAATATCGAGTACCACACCGGCTTTCGACTCTGGGGCGTGCTTGGCGATGTTCGCCAGGGATTCCTGCATGATGCGGTAGAGCGCGAGCCCCACCGCGGCCGACACGTGATCAGTGGACCCCTCGACGCACAGCGCGACGGACAGTCCGGCGCGCTGGAAACCCTCGACCAGGGCGGCGATGTCGTCGAGCCCCGGTTCGGGGACAGTCTGCGCGGTCTTGGTGGGCCAGTTGTCGAGCAGCCCGACGGTACGACGGATGTCGGCCATCGCCTGGCGGCCGAGCCGCTCGGCCTGCTCGAGGGCCTCGATGGCGTCGTCGACGTCGCGGTCCTGCTGCAACGCCCGGCGCGCGCCGGTCACGTGCAACAGGGTGATGCTCAGCGAGTGGGCGATCACGTCGTGCACTTCGCGCGCGATCCGCCGGCGTTCGTCGGCGGCCGCGTGCTCGGCCAGCAAATCCTGCGCCTCGATCTGTTCGGCCAGCAGCAGCCGCTGGGTGTGCATCAGATAGCCGAGCAGCCATCCCACCCCGACGAAACCCAGATACAGCCCGACCGAGTCCAGGCGGTGCAGTGCGGATGCGGTGAGCAACATGGCAACCGCCGACATTGCCGCCAGGAAGCCGCCCAGAACCGACGCCAATGTCGCGACGACCAACACCATCAGGACCAACAGCGCCGGTGCGAAGTCGGCGTGAATGGGCGTCGACGTGGCGAACAAAGTCAGCGCGGTGGCCGTCGACCAGGTCGCCCATAACGGCCCCGGGGTGATCTTCATGTTGAACGCGAAAAACGCCAACTCGGGTGACAGAGCCAGCGCGAACGCTGCCAGGGCCACGGGCAGATCGGAGTGGGGCCGCTGCAGCATCCCGATCGTGCCGCCGAGCAGCAGGGCGACGTCGACCGCGATCATCGCCGCCCAGGTGATACCGACGGGAAGCAGCTCGCTTCGCCGGCGAAGCTGTTCCCGCAGGTAACCCACTGCGGCACGCAACATCGTTGCAATCCTAAAAGAGCTGCGCCTTCGCCACATCATGCCGCGGTCGGTACCGGCCTCCACCCGTGGTAGGAGACAAAGACTGCACTTCAGCACGACGCGCGGCGGGTGGTCGCTTTCCTAGCGTCGAGTCATGACATGGACACAGCTGCACGATCGCATGGCCTTCATGACCAAGGTGACTAAGGCCGCCGACGCGGACCCCGAGGGGGCGCTTTCGTTGATCGACGACGCCCCCGAGGTGCCCGGGCTGTTCGGCGACCAGGAGGGCCTGATGCTTTCGCTCGGCCAACGCTGGATCACCATGCTGGTGGCCAAGCTGGATCAGGCGGCCCACGAGGGCGCACCGGCCGAACAGGCACGCGCCGACCTCGAGGCCGCCGAGCCCGGGCTGCACGCCCTGGTGAAGATCGGCGCCCGCCGCTCGCTGCGCGTGCGCGCGCTCACCCGTGGTGGGCACGTGGCAGTGGGCTTGTTCGGCGGGCCGGCCGGCGATCGGCAGACCGTTGCATGACCGTGTGGCACGCCTTACGCGCCTGACGAGCCGGTACGCTGTCCTGATCGTCGGCCTCTGGGTGCTGGCGGCGGGGATCGCCAATGTCGCCGTCCCCCAGCTGGAACGGGTCGTGGACGGCCATGCCCGGTCCTTCATGCCACCCGACGCGCCGAGCGCGACGGCCGCCGCCCGGGCCGCCGAATTATTCGGCCAGAAGTCCAGTAACAACTTCGTTTACGTTGTGCTGGAACGAAATCAGCGGCTGACACCGCAGGATCGCCGGTTCTACGACGCGCTGACCGCATCGCTCGGCGCGGATCAGCGCCACGTATACGCGGTGACGGATCTGTGGTCGCAGCCGGCCACGGCCGCCGGCGCGCAGAGCGCGGACGGCCAGGCGGTAAGCGTGATGGTGCGGCTGGCGGGCATGCTCGGCACCGCGCAGGCGCGCGACTCCGTCAACGCGGTGCGTGCGACCGCGCAACGACTTTCACCGCCGGCGGGCCTGTCTGTCCATGTAACAGGTCCCGGCGCGACGATCGTCGACGAGTTCTCCGCCATTGATCGACAGATGCTCGGAATCACCGCCGCCACCATCGGACTCATTCTGCTGTTGCTGTTGCTGGTCTACCGGTCGCCCGTCGTGGCGGCGATCCCGCTGATCTCGGTGGGGCTCGCCCTGGCTCTGGCCCGCGCCGTCGTCGCCGCCCTCGGGCAGGCTAATGTGGTTGAGGTTTCCCTGTTTTCGGTGGCCCTCATGGCGGCCATGACACTCGGCGCCGGCACCGACTACGCGATCTTCCTGGTCGGCCGCTACCACGAGGGCCGGCGCCGCGGCGTGGCCCCGGCCCAGGCGCTGACCCAGGCCTACCGGTCCATTGCGCCTGTGGTGATCGGATCGGCGCTGACCGTGTCGGTGGCGCTGGCGTGCCTGGTCTTCGCACAGGTGGGCTCTTTCCGCAGCGCCGGGCTCCCCTGCGCGATCGGCATTCTGGCCACGATGGTCGCGGCGCTGACCCTGACGCCCGCGCTGATGAGCCTGGCGATACGCCGCGGCTATCTCGAGCCGCGGCCGTCGAAAACCGCGCGCCGGTGGCGCCGTGTCGGGACGGCGGTGGCGCGCTGGCCCGGACCCGTCCTGGTCACCGCGCTGGCGCTGACCCTGCTGTTCGCGCTGCCGTTGCTCAGCATGCGGGTCGGCTTCAACGAGCCCGCCGCCACGCCGTCGTCCACCGACTCCAACCGTGGCTATGCAAGCGCCGCAAGGCATTTTCCGGCCAACGCGCTGCTGCCCGATGTCGTCGCGATCCAGGCCGACCACGACTTGCGCAACCCGGCGGGCCTGATCGCCATCGAACGGATCACGCGCCACATCATGGCCGTGCCCGGGGTGCGCGCGGTGCAGTCCGCCAGCCGCCCCGACGGCAGGGTGCCCGAACAGGCGACGCTGAGCTACCAGGCCGGCGTGCTCGGCCGTCAGTTCGGGGACACCATGGACTCGCTGACGCAGCGCCTCAAGCGGGTTTCCGAACTGGACCGCGCGCTGGCCCAGACCCAGGTTGCGGTCGACGGCCTGGGCAACGGATTGCGCGGCGGCAGCGCCGGATTGGCCGATGTGTCCGGCGCCGCCGAAGACATGCGGGCCGGGATGGACGGCCTGCAGCAAAATGTCACGACGGTGTCGGGGTACCTCGACCCGCTGCGCGAGTTCGTCGGACGGACTCCCGACTGCGCCGCCAATCCAATCTGCTCGACGGTGGGTCGCGTGCTCCAGCCCGTCGACAGCCTGATGCAGACGTCCGCGCGCCTGGGTTCGGGCGCGGCGAAGCTCACCAGCGGGTCGAGCACAGCCGCAACCGCGATGGCGACCCTGCCGCGGAGCGTGACCTCGATGAAAGATGCGTTGGCACAGGCGCGTTCGGCCACTCACGACTTGCTGAGCCTTACCGACACGCTGGGCCCCCAAATGCGCCAGTTGACCGACTACCTGAACGAGGTCGCCACGCAGTTCCAGGGCAGCGCCGCCGGGGACTTCTACATGCCGCAGCGGGCGCTGACCGACCCACGCTACACCACCGCGCTGAGGCACCTGATCTCCGAGAACGGCCGTGCCGCATACCTACTGGTGTACGGCGACGGCGCGGAGTGGGGTGCCGATGGCGCGGCCCGAGCCGACCAGGTGCGTGCCGCCATCAAGGAGGCCACCAAGGAGGGCACCCTGACCCCGACCGAGGTCGAGCTCGCCGGGGTCGGCCCGGTGACCGCCGATCTGCAGCGCCTGGTCGCCCGCGACACCGCGCTGCTGGTGGGCGCCGCGCTGGTGCTCATCTTCCTGATCGTCACGGCGATGTTGCGCAGCCCGGTCGCGGGATTGGTGGTCGTCGGAACGGTCGTCACCTCGTACGCGTCGGCCGTCGGTGCCAGCGTGCTGATCTGGCAGCACCTGCTTCATCACGACCTGCACTGGGCCGTGGCCCCGATCGCCTTCATCGCGCTGATCGCCGTCGGCGCGGACTACAACCTGCTGCTGGCGTTGCGCATCAAGCAGGAAGCGGCGGCGGGCCTGAAGACCGGCGTCATCCGGGCGTTCGGCGGTACCGGCGGGGTGGTCACCATTGCCGGCGTCATCTTCGGGCTGACCATGCTGGCGCTGCTGACCAGCAGCGTGCTCAGCATCGCCCAGATCGGCACCACGATCGCGGTCGGACTGCTACTGGACACGCTGGTGGTGCGGGCGTTCATCGTGCCGTCCATCGTGACGCTGTTGGGCCGGTGGTTCTGGTGGCCGAGTCCCCTCCCCCGCCGCGCCGTGGGGGCAAAGGTGAAAACTCCTGAGCCGCAACTGGTTACTGCTGGGGCGGTATGACCGACGAGGGCAACCCGACCAGAACGCCTTCGACGTCTCCGTCGGCGCTGACCAGCAGTCCACGCCCTGGCGGCAGAGTTTGAGCCCGGACGTTTCGGTTGATCCGGTTCTGCGGGTCGTTGTCCATGTACAGTTGGGATACCTTCGCGGAATTCTGGAAGCGCATCCACGGATCCATCTGCAGCGTCGCCCAGTTCGCGCTGTTGCGCGTGGTGAAAACGTGCAAGCCGATCTGGCGTGCGCGTTCCATCAGCTTCCACAGGGCCGCCCCCACCGGCGGCTTGGGCGGGAAGCTCTGATCCGGGCGCAGGTCCTGGATGTCGTCGATGAGCACGAAGTGCCGTGGACCCTCCCACGGCTTGAGTGCGCGTAACTCCTCCTGGCTCAAGCCCTTCGGAGGCAGCCGGGGCAGCAGCACCTGCTGTGCCAGCGTGGTGATCACCTCGTCGATCTCATCCTGGTCGTAGGCGTATGCGCGCACGTAGCCCGGCCCGTGCAGATCGCGCAGCCCGTGTGGTGCGGTCTTCGGGTCGATCAGCGTCAGCTGCGCTTGCTCCGGGCTGAATCTGTTCATGATCGCCTCGCCGATGGCCACCAGCGACAGCGTCTTTCCGCAGCCCTGCCGTCCCAAGATCATCAACCCGGGACTCTCGTGCAGCTTGAGGGGAACCGGCCCGAGTTCGTGCCGCTCGCCGATGACGAAGCTGATCGAGAGTTCGTGGGATTCAAGCGTGCTCGATTGCGCGGCCTCGTAGTCCAGAATCGCCCGCAACGCCACCCGCTGCGGCAGGCGTTGCAAGGTGGCGTGCTTGGTGACGCCGGCGACATCGGCGATGCGGGCGCCGACGTCGACGATGCTCACCACCGCACCGGTGTCCCGATCCGTCAGGGCCGGCACACCCACCCGTAACTCGTGCAGGCTGTCGGTCAGCCCGAAGCCGGGCCGGTTCAGGGTCCGCCGGGCCGCGTCGCGCGACTCGAGCGACGAATGGCCCATCTGGCTTTCGCTGGGGTCGGCCAGCCGCAATTGGACTCGCGCCGTGGCGTTTTGCAGCAGGCTCTGCCGCTGCCCGTGAATCCAGCCGCCCGCACTGCACATCACGTGCACCCCGTACTCGGGGCCGCGGCTGCTCAACGAAATGATGCGGTCGCCCAGCACGGTGTCCTTCGAGTACAGGTCGTCATAGTCATCAACCACCACAAAGACATCGCCGAACGGGTCGTTCGCGTCGGTGCCGCCCAGTCCGTCGCTGCCCGGCGCGAAGCGGCGTTCCCGGAAGCCGTCGAGGTCGATCTTGAGACGCCGGAACGAGTCCTCGCGGGCATCGATCAGCGCGTCCATGCTGCTCAAAATGCGTTCGATGCCCTCGGCATCCTTGGGCGAGACGATGTCGGTGACGTGGGGCAGCGAGGCGGCCTGGGCGAGGGTCGCGCCGCCGATGCAGAAGAACGTCACGCGCGCGGGGGTGTACATCGTCGCGGCCGAGCACATCAGCGTCATCAAGGTAGTGGTCTTGCCGCGTTGCTTAGCCCCCACCACGATCACGTTGCTGCGCAACGCATCCACCGCATGAACAACCTGCTTGGACTCTTCGGGGATGTCCATGACGCCGACCGGGAACATCAGGCCCCCGTTCTGCCCATAGTCGACATGCCAGGGTTTGCCGCGGTATCCCGCGACCAGGGCGTCGATGGATTCGGGCTCCTCCAGCGGCTCCAGCCACGGCCGGCGCGGCGAGCGGTGCGGTACAACGTGCAACGACTCCCGCAGCACGTCCACGATCTTCTTCCGCTTGAAACCGTCGTCGTAGTACAGGAATTCGTCGGGCTCGGCGTCGACGGCGGCCGCCGCCTCCAGCGCCGTGGCGTCGGAGGCGTCCAGCGGCTGGTATTGCCAGTTGTACAGCCGCGGCTTGGTCAACGTCATGTCGACAGTGGTCGCGACCTCCTTGGTCTTCGGCACCACGAACGGCGCGGAGAGATAGAAGCAGCGGAACGGCTCGAGGTCGCGCGGACCCACCTTCAGCAGACCGAAACCGTTCTCCTTCGACGGCAGGTGGTAGGCAGCGTCCGAACCGATCACCTCACGGCTGTCGTCGCCGGACTCAGCGCGCAGTGCGATGCGAAACGCGATGTTGGACTTGACCTTCTGCAGCGAAGACAGGTCCAACCGCTGCCCGCCCAGCATGAAGAACACGTTGGCGCCTCGGCCCTCCTGGCCGATGTGGATGATCAGGTTGATCCACTTCTCGTGGTTGGCGAACAGTTCCAGATACTCGTCGACGATGACGAGCAGCACCGGCACCGGGGGCAGATCGCGGCCGGCGAGCCGGATCTCCTCGTAGTCGTTGGCGTCGCGGGCGCCCACCGAGGTGAACAGCTCGTAGCGCTGCTTGATCTCGCCGTCGATGACCCGGCGCATCCGCTCGGCGAGGTGGCGTTCGTCCTTGCCGAGGTTGGACAGCGCCGCCACCACATGGGGGATGCCCAGGATGTCCTGCGCCGCCGATTCGAACTTCATGTCGACGAAGATGACGTTGAACGTTTCCGGGGAGTGGGTCAGCGCGATGCCGTAGACCAACGACAGGAAGAACTCCGACTTACCCGAACCGCTGGTGCCGATGACCACGGAGTGAAACCCGAAGCCACCGAAGTCTTTTGCGCGGATGGTGATGTTCTGCAACTCGCCGTTGGGCTTGGCGCCCACCGGGACCTCGCACCAGCGCTCGTCGCCCCGGCCGCGCCGCTCGGCCCATAACCGGTCGACGTCGAGATCACGGGGGTCGTTGATGCCTAACGCGCGCAGCAGTTCGGTGGCCCCGCTGATCGAGTCGGCGATCTCGCTGCGGCTGGTCGGCGACCAGCGGGCCATCGCCCGCGCGTACCGATAGGCGCGATGCACGGAAAGCTGGTCGGCGTGGGCGAAGAACTTGCTGCGCACCCGCAGCAGTGGCGCCGGGCGTTCGTCTTCGCCCTCGGCGTCGGAGCCGTTGCGGTGCAATGCTATTTCGCCGTTGACCGACCAGCTGGGTGAGCTGTGCCGCTCGCTGAGGTCAAACACCTGGTCGTCGGCGAAGCCCACCCCGGTGCCGACGCGGGAGGCGATGCGCAGCAAGGTGATTCCCGCCTTGCCGACCTGCCCGACCACGCTCTCCCACGCGTCGGGGCTGCCGGTGTTGTCGTCGACGATCACCAGGTGCGGGCCAAGGTCGACGGTGTCCGCTCCGGTCTCCAGGGTCGAGCCCATCGCGGTGGGGCTGGCCGCGGCCAACGGTGTCCAGGCGCCACGCTTACCTTTCATGTGCAGCTCGGCGGCGAGGGTTTCCTCGAGTTCCTCGGGAGTGGCGAAGACCAGGCGCCGAAACCCGCACGCGTCGAACAACTCGTTGTGCAGGTTGTGCGGCAGCCAGACGATCCAGGACCACGCCTCCGGATTGCGGGTTACCACCATCAACTTGACCTCGCGCGGGTTGTGGAACACCGCCAGTGAACACAGCACCGAACGCATCAGCGACCGCAGCCGGTCCAGATCCTCGCCGACGAAGCTGAAGCCGGGCGCCGAACGCAGGTTCACCACCTTCGCGATGTCACGAATCTTGCGCTGCTCCAAGATGAAATCGCGCAGGGCCTGCCCGGTGACGGGTTCGAGCTCCTCATCGGAGGCGATGTCGGGCCAGGTCACCGACAGCACCGAGTCGGGTGCGTGCTGCACCCCGGTGCCCACCCGCACCTCCAGGAAGTCCGGATCGGCGCGCCCACGTTCCCACATCCGCGGCCCCCCGATGATCGCGCCGAGCCCGCGCGGGTCGGAGTGCACCGAGTCCTGCCATTCACGTTGCGCGCACACCGCGCTCTGGATCTCGTCGCGGTTGCTGTCGAGGTCACGCAGGTAGCGGCGACGGCCCTTTTCCATTTCGCCCCAGGTGATCTTGCGGGCGCGACCGAAGCGGCCGGAGAACGCCAGCATGCTGAAGGCGCCGATACCCATCAGGGGGAAGAAGCCGGTGGTCAGGCTGCGCACGCCGGAGACGTAGAGCATGACGACGGTGCCGATGAGCGCGACGATGAGGGCCGGCACGCCGATCATCACCCAGATGTTGCGCGGCTCGCGTTCGGGCAGCGCGATCGGCGCACTCGGCGCCACCCGAACCGGTTTCGGCGGCTCGATCTTGACGCGGTTGATGGGGAACGCTTTCTTGGACATTCTCTAGCCTCCGGGCTTCGCCGATGTCGTCACCACAGCCACCTTGCCCGGCGCCGGAATGGTGTCCCGCGCCAAAAGCGCTGCCTCCCTTGACAGTGCCGGGCCCGTGGCGAACGTCCGCAGCAACGGCCACGGTGCTTGCAGGGCCGAACCCGGATCGAGCCCGAGCGCGCGCAGTGTCGCCTCGTCGTTGGTGATGCCGAACCGCACCCCGTTGTCGGACACCCAGAACAACGACTCCCGGGTGTCCGAGGTGACCACGCCGCTGGTCGACGTCACGAAGTTGGCGGCGCCCGGCAACACCAGCACCCGGTCGGCGACCACCGAGGCCGGGTCGCGGTCGTCGCGCACCAGGTGGACGATGCGGTTGTCCATGCCCGACGGCGTCGGCAACCCGCGTCCGTTGTAGACGACGACGCGCGCCTGCGGGTCCGTCGAGCCCTTCTCCCACCCCACACACGTGGTCGGATCGGCAGCGGTGTCAACAAAATTCAGCCGCTTGGTCGGGTAGTAGTCCACCGCCAGCGAGGACACCTCGGGGATGTTGACCAACACGTCGGGTGTCACAACGCGCGGTGCCGTCGCGCCGTACGAGTTGGCACTGCGCAACAGGTCGGCGACGAAGCTGGTGATTTTTTGCACACCGTCGGGCAGCAGCACGTAGAACTGCTTGCCGCCGCTGGCGGTTTGGGACTGCAACACCGCGCCGACCTGCGAGCCCGACACCCATGTCGACGGGGTGCCCGCCAGGGGCACCGCGGGAACCCCGAGCGGTTCGGTCGCCGGCAATGCATCGTGCAGGGCCCTCGAAATCTCCACCGGCAGAGTCACTCCCGGATCGATACCGAGGCTCAGCGTGACCGCTCTGTTCAATGGATCAATCTGCGAGCGTTTGCCGCCCCAGATCACAAACGTGTTGCCCTCGAAGGTCACCAGCAGTCCGGCGTCGTCGCTGAGCGGCGTGGCACGGTCGAAACCCTCGAGATGCCCGGCGATCGAGGTCACCACCGGGCGCTCGGGACTGCGTGGGCGCCCCGCCGTGTCGCACACCGCCCACGCCGAGGTCGCGCCCCGATGAACCGGCATCGCCGCCGGCGCACCCGGAATACCGACCAGCGGGCCGGTCGGATACTTGGCTATCTCAGCCGGTTTCACCCACGTCGGCTGATTCGCCGTCCCCGTCGCCAGCCGCGCGGACGTCAAATTCAGCGCCGGGTACAACCGGCCGTCGATCTTGGCGTAGAGCGCCCCGGAATCGCGGTCCCCGATGATGGCCGAATCACCTACGATGCCAGTCGGTTTCAGCACGTTCAGCAACAGCATCCAGCCCGAGGCGATGGCCACCAGAAGTATCGACAGCACCAGCGCGGCGGTCTGCTTGCGGTCATCGTGCTTCATGCGCACCGAGAAGCGGGTGGTGGCCGCGCGCAGCCGCCGGTTGTAGAACAGGTGCCCGGAGTTCTGATCGCGGCTGGACAAGCTCAACGGCATACTCAGTACCCCTTGGACGCTCGGCGGGGATCGGCCTGCTGAATCCGATCGGCCAGATTCGACGCGTCGGCGGCCACCCCATAGCGGCCCATCGCGTAGTTGATGAACGCGCACGCCTGCGCCACCAGGTTGTGGATGTCGCGTGAGGTCCCCAGCTGGTGATACGCCGCGAAGGTGGGCGCGATGAACTGCCAGGCGCCCTTGCTGGGCGTGCCCCGCGCCGCGTTGGAATCCCAGTCGTTGACCGCGTTCGCGTTGTAGTTCGACTCGCGGTGGGCCACCAGATCCATGCCGCGAACCCAGCGGGCGCGCGCCGCCGGGTCGTGAATGCCCTTGATGTCCAAGGCTTTACGGATGGCCGCCAGCACCGCCGGGCGTCCGCCGGCCTGGTTGCTGTGCATCGTCCGCACCCGCGGGTAGCGCAGGCGTCGCAGCCTCCGCGCGAGCAGCCTTGCCCGTCGGCGCGATGCGGCGACATGGCGGTGCTGGGTCCGCAGCCGGGCCGCCATGCGGGCGGCCGCCTCGCGGCGGCCCATCGGGGTATCGACGGCCGGCGCCGCGTCGGTCAGGGCGGAATCCAGCACCACACGCGTCGCCGCCCGGGTGGACGTGTGGTCAGCCCGGGCCGCGGTGATGATCTGGCCCAGCCCCGCGTCGGTATGGGCCGACCCCGTCAATCGCGTTATCGAGGCGCCCGACCGCGCCGCCGCCGGGCCCGGTAGTCCTGCGGTGCGTCGCGTCATCGCCCCGGCGTGCGCCCGCGTCTGGGCCGCCGCGTCACCGATGCCGTCGGCGGTGCTGAATCCGGCGAACAGATCGTGGGCGCGAGCCAGCGCCGCCACGGCCCGCACCTTCAGGGAATCGGTCACCGACTTCCCCGCCCTGATCCACCAGTGCGCCCTCTGGGCGCCGCATCCTTGCCGGACACTTCCTGCTACTACTCCCACATACTCCTGAGCGCGAATTCCGCGGACGGGCCGATGGCCTGCATTGCGCTCGGCCGGCCGCCATCAGGTAGCGACATTACTGCCCGCCGAACTGGCCGACCAATCACCTTTTGTCCGGCCGGGCCCGGCCGGACTATTCCTTGAGCTCGTCTTCGGACGGCATGATCACAATTCGGCGGTTCGGCCTATTGGTGACCACGGTCGGCTTTGCTTCGCCGGATTTGCTGCCCGGCGCGCTCGGCGGAATCGTCAAACGGCCCTTGACCGGTTGGCCGTTGGGCACACCTGGGGCCGTGACCCGCTTCTCGACGGGCTTGTCCTTGCCTGCGGCTTCGCCGCCGGCACCCATCGCGCCCGGGGGCATCATCGGCATACCGGTCATTCCGGATTGCCCGGGCATGGCCGGCATGCCGCCGGTGGGCGGCATGACCGGCACCTTGGCCGATGCGGGCGCCGTCGGCGGGGACGACGTGGGAACCGGCGGCGGGCCCAGTGAGCTGGCCGGGGTGGTGCCGCCACCGGCCAGCCCGCCACCACCGCCACCGGAGCCGGCGCCCAGTCCGGACCCGCCGCCGCCGACGCTGTCGACCAGGTGCGCGTTGTCGGCCAGTGCGGCGCCGTGGGCGCCCTGCATCGCGCTCATCAGCGGCTGGAGGGCACTCTGACCCGCCTGCATCGCCTGCTGTGGAAGCTGTGTCATCGGACCCATGACGCCGCCGATGGCACCGCCGATCGCGCCCGTGACGCTCTGCAACATTTGCTGAATTGCCTGCATTTCCTGCTGGCCATTGGCCTCGTTGGCCGGGAATTTCGCCTGGGCTTCCTCGGTGTGGGCGCGGCGGTCAGCGTCTGCGGCCGCGGCGTCAGCGGAATCTTTGGGGACCCCTGCGTTGCCGGCGGCTACGACTGCCCCTTGCCCTCCGTCACCGGGTGATGCACCGCCCGGGGGAACCGGAGGGGACGACCTCGGCAGGGGGGCGGGCGGTGCCTGAGGCACCGTCGTCGCATCCCAGCGAATGGGCTTGGGCTCGGGCCCCATGATCTCACCTCCACGCCATTCGAATTAGGTCTAGCTGCAGGAGCGCTCCGACCGCTCATTTTCGCACAGCACGCCGATAGTGCCAGTCACCCGAGGTCGGGCTTTGCGCTATAACCGCGTCCGCTGGCTGATCGCGTCAAACCAGGCCAGGTGGTAATTCGCCAGGTATTCATGCCCGTCGATCAGGGCTTCGATCGCAGCCAACAGCATCCAATCTCCGATGACCGCCGGGTCGTGATCGGGATAGGCATTTACCGCTGTCTGTTGAATTTCGGCGGCGCATTCGCGCAACATCTTGGTTTCGCTGTCGAGAACACCCGTCTTACGCACCGCCGGCGCGGCAACGGCTTGGGCGATCCTGGGCAGACCGTCGCGCCGGCGCACAGCCTCGACCAGGGTGGGTCCGAGCTCTTCGACCGAAGGCGTGGCTGAGCGGGCGGGCCGGTCGCCGTTCAGCGCCGGCTCGTCGGGATCCGGCTCGCCGACATACGTGTTCGCCTGGTGGACGGCCGCGACCGTGATGGCCCCGAGCAAGTCCAGCACGTTGGCGTCGCGGCGTCGCGCCGACGGCTCGAGCAGGCTCACATGGGCGGGCAACCGGACGTGCGGCGGGATCCATCCGCCGGCGAGGTCGGTGACGAGCAGCGTGGTGGTGCCGTCGTCGCGCAGCCCCGCCGCCCACGACAGCCGCGGCTCCTGACGGGCCATCGCGTCGACGAGGCGCTGCAGCCGCTGCTGTTCGGCCGTTCTGTTGGACACCGCGCCGGCCGTCGCCCCAGTCGCCGCGGATGCTGCCGACGCGCCGGCCATGGGCGGCGAGCTCGCGCCGGCGTGGCCCGCGGCCGCGGCCGTCCGCTCGACTGGCGAGACGAGTGGCCCCCCGGCGGACGGGGATGATGCCGGCGACGAAGTCACCGGTGCGCCCGAGATGGGTCCGCCCGGAGCGGCCGGCACCGACGGGGGCGCCACCACAGGAGGGCGAAGGTCAGAACCGTAGGCGGGCAACGGACCGGACGGAATCGACGGGGAGCCTAGAGTCGGTGCCTGGGAGGACCATGACGCACCGGTCATCACCGGCGCAACCGAAGGAGTTCCCACCACGGCCGCCGGCGCCGGGGTCGTGGCCGGCGGCACGTCAGCCGGAGTGGCTGTCGGTATGAAAGCGGCCCCGCTGGGTATCGTCGGTGAGCCTGCAGGTGCTATCGGCGGACTTTGCGGCTCGAACGCTTGTATCGGCCCGGCCGTAAACGCTTGTCCGCCAGGGCCTGTCGCCTGTCCGGTCGCTATGCCTGAGGTAAACGATTGGGCCAGGCCCGGCTGGAGGCCCTGACCCAGGCCTGCTGGCGACACCGGGACGCCGCCGCCATGTATGGGTGCATTTACGGGCGATATGGGCGCGCTGCCACCGGGCATTGGCAGGGCTGCGGCTGGTGCCGCTGGTGCTGGAAACTGAGTGCCATGACCCTGCAGACCACTGACCGCTGTCCCGGCCGGTGATGGCCTGGCCGTGCCAACGCCACCTGACGACGGCACGCCATGACCCTGCAGGCCACCCACCGCTGTCCCTCCCGGCGATGGGCCGGCCGCACCGCCGCCACCTGCCGACGGGACGCCATGGCCTTCGCCACCACCCACAGCGGATGGTCCGCCCGGCGCACCTCCCGGGGAATGTAAATCAGCACTCGTGAGCTGGGGCGGCGGCGAGGCGTCACCGACACCGAAGCCGTTCGCTTCCGCCCAGCTACGGGCGTTACCGCCGACTCCTTCTGTATCGAGGATTTTCTGCGTCGCCGCCAGCATCTTGTCGACCGCGCCTCGGCTGGCATTCGCAGCATCGGCGTTGCAGCGCGCCTGGACAGCTTGCACCTCCGCTAACTGCTCGGGAGGCGGCTTCTTCGAGGCAAGGATTTCATCGATCTCCTTGTTGCCCTTGCTTGCGATGTCCGACAAGCGGCTGCGCAAGTAATCGATGGCGTCCGCACTTGAATCGAAGGCCGAGGCCTTCGTCTGGTACTTCTCCGCGAGATCCAAATGAAACTTCTCGCCCTGTTGATAACGGGATATGAGGTCGTCGGCCGTGTGGCCCTCGTTGTGGGCCGCGATCTTCGTCCAAAGATTGCGCAGGTGATGCGAGTAGCCTTGCTGCTCCGCAGAAGCCTGCCTCCAATGTTGTGCGCCTGCACGCAGACTCGTTGAGGGCGATGGCCACCAGGCGCCAACCAGCGCAGCGGACCACTTGCCAGGCGGAAGGTCAGCCGCCACCGCATACCATTTTCATCGCAACATCCTTTGCGATCGCGTCATCAGGTGCGGCTCCTAGTGGAACAGGGAACCGCCAGGCAAAGCAATTCACCGCTTGCTGCGGCAGTTTCTAACCCTGCCTGCCGTGTTTCGACGATAGGCGGAAAACAAATCATCGAGTGAAATCACCATTAATCATCGCGATTCGTAGTGTTCTATGCGTGTGAGATTGCTCCGCCGCCGTCCGGACAACATCATTCGCCGGTTGAGAGCGTGCTATTCAGCGGGATCAGCCGCCACATATCTGTTTCATTGCAGCGTCTTTGGTGTTGGCATCGTTCAGCGCAGATTGCCATGCTGGATCCTGACCGCTTGCCAAGCTAGATGTTGCCGCGACGTTGCTGTAGGACTCAGCCAGCGCGAGCGCCGCGGCACGTTCGCTGGCAGCGAGCGCCGGACTGTTATTCACAGCTTCTTCTAGCATCACTGCGCCGTTGACCGTCGCAATTCCCGCGAACGCCTGATTAGTGCCGTTCGTCTCTATTTGCACCGCACGCGCCGCGAGCTTGTACGCGTCACACAACTTCTGATGAGCGGCCGCAACTTGGTCCGCTGTGTACGCAGGCGTCGTCGACGTGGTTGAGGAAGCCCCTGACTGGCTGCTCGTCGGCCGAGTCAACGCGACAACAAGAGCAGCGATGCCCATCAGTACGGCGATCGCGGCCAAGGCGATCGCTGGCCATGTTCGCGGTCGGGGCGGGGGCTGAGTTGGAAAGGCCGGTGTCCAATGCGTTGAGCTTGGCGGCGGGCCAGCATTTGGTCCTTCGCCCGGAGCTGGAGGCAAGTCCCCCACCATGTGTCCTTACCTTTCTTGCAGGGTGATTGAGACCGGACGTTGTACGGTTTTTTTCACCCAGGAACGTTGGGTATGGCTT
>NZ_JAPIYN010000036.1:0-22244 GCF_035617725.1 Mycobacterium sp. 94-17 | reverse complement strand
CGCTCGTCGCTGGTGAGACAAATCAATTGGAAGACAACTCAGCAGGGCGTCAGTCGGAGCGAGAGTCATCACCAGCAACGGGCGGGCAAGACCATCCTCACCCGAACCGGTTTAGCGAGGTCAATGTCGGCGCGCTCAGTCTGTCGGGGATGCGCTCGCTCTCGGGACGCGCGCTCTCTCGGGACCATGTGGTGCGTCTCGATTCCGCTAGCGCATCCGCTAGCGCGTTTCGAACTCACATCATGGTCAGCCAGCAAGCTCCGACTAGGTCGCCTGGGGAGGCGGCCAACAAGTTACGGTAGGCTTTCGACCTGCTGCCGGTGCATGGCATCGGCGCGCGGGCTGTGGCGCAGTTTGGTAGCGCACTTGACTGGGGGTCAAGTGGTCGCAGGTTCAAATCCTGTCAGCCCGACGCAGGTCAGACGCAGTTTTCGGACTGCCACTTACCCGGGCCGGCGCCTGAACGCGTACACCCCGCGGAATTCGAGATCGGCAAGTGGTGACACATCCAGCCGGTCAACTTGTCCCTCAACGAGACTGCATGATGCGGGATCAGGGCAGCCAGGCCCGTTTGTTGCCTCCCGAACAACGCCTCGAAATAGAGGAAATTCGAGACCTTTAAAGCTCAGGTGCCAGAACCACTGTGAACCCCACGGCCCCGCGCGAAGTGTTCTAATTGCCTATCCGGCCACTGTTTCAAGCCGCGTGGTGAACTGGCTAGTCGCTCAGTAGTAACAGTGTGCCGGCCAACCGTACGCTGTAACTCCCTGAGAGAGGTGCTGGCGATGGTCGCTTACGATCTTGCCGCGTTGTGGGAGGCGCACTGTCGGTGCGAATTTGAAACGCGAGACGTGGACGCCACCATGTCCACCATGGTGGCCGAACCCTATGTCAACCATGTCCCCACCATGACCGGTGGTGTTGGCTTCGAGAGCTTGCGACATTTTTACGCGCACCATTTCATCGGAGTGAACCCTCCCGACTTCGAACTCCTCCCTGTCAGTCGCACAGTCGGCGAGACGTCCGTTGTCGACGAGTTCATTGTTCGTTTCACCCACACCACCCGGATGGATTGGATGCTGCCCGGGATTGAGCCCACCGGACGCGCGGTGGAGGTTCCGACGGTGGCCATTGTGCAATTTCAGCAAGACAAACTCGTGCATGAGCACATCTACTGGGACCAGGCCAGCGTGCTCGTTCAACTCGGTCTGCTCGATCCCGCCGGCCTTCCCATCGCCGGAGCCGCGACCGCGCGCAAAGTTCTTGACGTTTCCTTACCCAGCAACACACTGATGACTGCGTCCGAGTAGCACGCCCGGCCGCGACTGCGCCCTATGGCTGAAAGGCCGGCAGGACGGTGCCGGAGTCTCGAATCTCCCAGATGCTCTTCCCGGTCACTCCGTCGAAGTTGATCTTGTTCAGTGTTTCCCGCGAATACATGAGGTCGATGGCAACCTGGGTCGAGGTGTTGCCGTACGGGTCGGTCATCGGAAAGGTGCCCTGCACGTTCACCGCGGCCGCGTCCGGATAGGTCGCCTTGGCGTACCTGAGGATGTCGATGGTGTCCGTCCGGGCACCGTCTTTGATCATCTGCTCGGTGTAGTTGTCACGAATGGCGAATCGGGCGTTGACCACGTCGCCGTTCGGACCCGCGGTAACGGTGAACGTGACGCCGTCCGGCTTTTTGGGGCCGGCCGGCGTTGACGAGGGCTCCGAGCCCGCTGCCGGCGGTCCCGCCGTCGCCGAATTGCCCGAGGGGTCCGACGACGAGCCATCCTTCTTCGGGTCGAGAACCCAGGTCTTGCCGATCAACACCAGCAGAACGAGCAGGCACATCGCCGCCAGGGCCAGGGCCGCCTTTCGGGAGGAGCTCTTCTTTTTCGGCGGTTCTGCGGCGAACGCCCAGTCGCTGGTCCAACTGGTGCCGTTGAAGTACCGCTGCAGCCCGTGGCCTACCCCGGCGGGATCGGGGTACCAGCCGGGTGCCGCCGATTTAGGCGGTGGAGGCGCATGTTCAGGTGGCATCTGTCCATTTTGGTCGCGACGGAGACATCCCGGCTACCCGTCTCGACGGTCGCCCGAAACGCAAGCCCTCGCGTTACCGCGCTTTCCGGAGGTCGGCCAGAGAGTTTCGCAGCCCACCGTCCAACCGGATCTGGACCGCCGCCACCGCCACCATGATCGCCGCGGTCACCAAGTGCACCACCGCGTCGGTCATGTTGTTGGGAAAGTGGAAGACGATGGCGACCTGCTGGGAGAAGAACGCCCAAATGCCCGGCAGCGCACCGGCTACGGCGGCGAGCAGCAGATACAGCACGGACCACGACTTCCGCAGCGCGAACACCAGCCCCGGGACGAACAGCGCCAGACCGGCCACGGCGTGCCAGCCGTTGTAGTCCATCCCGAGCAGCTGCACGGTCGGCGCGTCGGGCCCGATGGCGAAGCTGGGATTCATAATGAAGCCGACCACCGCCTGGACGACATGTACGACACAGATGATCAGCAGCCCGATCTGGGCCACACTCCACCTCACATTGCACCCCCTTGTGCGCGGCAAGATGGCGCAAATACTACGTCCCGTAGTAGCTAGTCCGCAACGGCGCCGGCGCTGTTGCGTTCTATCCAGCCGGTGAGCGCATCTTCGAGCGCGGTCGCGACGTCCACCCCGGCGCCCTCGGCGGCCCGTTCAAAACGCTCGACGACGTCGGTGGGCACCGAGGCGCGCAACTTGGAGTGCGACGGCTTCGGCTTGGGCGGCAGGTCGACGGGCACGTGCCGCGCGACCGACGCGTCGATGATTTCGCGAAGTGCCGGCAGGTCGTCGAGCAACTTGGCGAGATCGTCGCGCTCGATGCGCAGCAACTCGGCCGACCCCATCGTCGTCACCGTCGCAGAGCGCAGTCTGCCGCGTTGCAGCGCCGACTCGCCGATCACCTCGCCCGGCCCCAGCGCGACAATCAGGTCGCGGCCGACGTAGACGCCCACTTCGCCGCGCAGCAGGATGTAGCAGGAGTCCGACGGAGTCTGCTCGTGAACCAACGGCGACGGGGCCGACGTCGAAATGCGATGAGCCGCGCGGGCCAGTCGCTGCAGATCGCCATCCGAGAAGTTGTCGAACGTGGCGTACTCGCGCAGCCGGCGAGCGTCTTCTTCGAATGGCCTCGCATCTTTCTTCATGGCGGACCCCTGACGTTGCGACGTGCCGCGGACATCGACGAGCGTAACGCGGATTCACGCCGCAAACGGCAAAAATAGCAAGGCGTCAGTTTCGGCCGGGAAGCTTCATCACCGCCCGAACGATGGGCAGCAGCGACTTCTGCCACAGCGTTCCCGGAATGCCAAGGGGCGGATCGAGATTGAATACCCGGGCGGTGGCGATCGTCTGCGATTCGGTGTACTTCAGCAAGCCCTCGGGACCATGCCGACGCCCGACGCCGGACTGGCCCATCCCGCCCATCGGAGCGCTGAGGCTGCCCCACGCGAACGCGTAACCCTCATTGACGTTCACCGTCCCCGACCGCAACCGGGCGGCGATCTGCTGGCCCTCGGTGGCGGACCCGGCCCACACGCTGGCGTTGAGCCCGTACTCGGTGTCGTTGGCCTTCTCGACGGCCTCATCCACGTCAGCGACGGGATAGATCGACACGAGCGGCCCGAACGTCTCGTTGGTGGCGCACTCCATCTCCTGGGCGACGTCGGTCAGCACCGTGGGCTCATAGAACAGCGGCCCCACGTCGGGCCGGGGGTTGCCGCCGGCAATCACCTTGGCGCCCTTGGCTTTCGCATCGTCCACGTGGTCGGCCACCGTTTCCAGCTGGCCCGCGGAGATCAAGCTGCCCATGTCGACCGAGAAGTCGTACGCAGTGCCGAGCTTCATGTTGCGCACCGCGGTGCCGAACTTGGCGATGAAATCGTCGGCGACGTCCTTCTCGACGTAAATCCGCTCGATGGAGATGCACAGCTGGCCCGCGTTGGAGAAGCACGCCCGCGTGGCCGCCTTGGCCGCCTTGTCGAGGCTGGCCCCGCGGGTCACGATCATCGCGTTCTTGCCGCCGAGTTCGGCCGAGAAACCGATCAGCCGGCGACCAGCGTGTTCGGCGAGCTGCCTGCCGGTGGCGGTCGAGCCGGTGAACATGAGGTAGTCACAGTTGTCGATGATCGCGGTGCCCACCACCGAGCCCGGTCCGGGAACGATCGCGTAGAGCGCTCGCGGCAGGCCGGCCCTGTACAGCAGCTCGGCGCAGGCGAGCGCGCAATACGGAGTCTGGCTGTCCGGCTTGAGCACCACCGCGTTACCGGCCAGCAGTGCCGGCACCGAGTCGGAAGCCGTCAGCGTCATGGGGTAGTTCCACGGCGAAATCACCCCGACCACGCCCTTGGGCTGATAGCCGACCGTGGTCTTGCCGATCCCGGGAAGCAGCGCGGGCACGGTGCGGGGCTTCAGCAGGTCCGCGGCGACGCTTGCGTAGTAGTTCGCGTTCGCGATCAGGTCGATGAGCTCCTCCTGCGCCGCCCAGCGGGCCTTGCCGGCCTCGGCCTGCAGAAGGTCCATCAGGAACTCGCGATTCTCCATGACCAGGTCCCGATAGCGGTTGATGACGTCGGCGCGGTCGGTGACCGGGCGTTTTGCCCAGTCGATCTGGGCCGCGCGTGCCTCGGCGAACGCCGCTTCGACGTCGGCGGCCGTGCCGATCGGGATCGTGGTCAGCGGCTTGCCGGTGAATACCTCGTCGATCGTCTTGGTCTCGTGTGCGGCGATGTCTTTCATCGCGGCCAGCTGACGCAGGCGGTCGAAGACCTCGGCTGACGGTGCGGGCATGTCGTTACCTCTCGCGGATGCAGGGGTGGCCAGAACACCAGACTATTGCGCCGTTGACGGCTGCGTTGTCGAGGCACTGGCCTGGGTGCGGCGGGCTCGTCGCGCAGTCATGAAGACCACCGATTCGGTGGCGCTGGGTAGCCAGCCCGATCGTGTCGACCCATACCGGCCCGGTTCTGGAGTTGTGCATGTCGGCGATCAAGATGCCCAACCCTGGCGAGTCGACTACCCGCCTCCGATCTGTCGAATAACCGCGGAAGGGACCGGGGGATTGATGCCCTGGTCGTGAAATCTGACGGGACATGTAGCATCGGCGTTCGACGAGGTGGCCCGTCCGTCGCGTCGCTCAGGTCGGCCGTGCGGGAAACGGTTGGCCGCCGCGCTCGAAGGTCTCGATTGCGGCTCGGTGCCGCGGGTCTGCTATGCCGACTGAGATGTTTCCGCTTGACTGACCTGGCGCTGATCCGGGCGTGCGCGGAAACGACGAATCAAAGGATCGGACGTAACCCAGAATGCTGCGGCTCGCAAACCTTTCCTGGCTGCGCGTCGCGCATACGCCACACACCAGTGCGCGTGAATCGGGTTGAGCGTCGATGGCCATCACTGACATATCGGAATACGCCCATCTCAGCGAGACGGACCTCGAGGAGTTAGCGGCCGCGTTGGAAACGATCCGTTCCGATATCGAGGCCTCGCGCGGCGCGAAGGATCGAGCATACATCAAGCGCGCCATCGCTTTTCACCGATTCCTCGAGGTCGCGGCGAGGCTCGCCATCGGCATGAGCAGGGGCAAGTTCGGCTGGGCCGTCGGAACCGCCGCTCTGGCCGTCGCCAAGTCCATCGAGAACATGGAGCTCGGCCATAACATCAGCCACGGTCAATGGGACTGGATGAACGACCCGGAAATCCATTCCAATACCTGGGAGTGGGACAACGCCGGTCTCACGTCGCAGTGGCGGCACTCCCACAACTACCGGCACCACGTCTTCGCGAACATCGTCGATATAGACGACGACCTCGGATTTCGAATCATGCGGGTCAGTCGAGACCAGGAATGGCAGCCGGGCACGTTGCTGCAGCCCTTGTACGCGGTGCTGCTTGCGCTGGCCTTCGAATGGGGCGTCGCAATACATGGCTTGATCTCAATCCAGGAACGCGAAACCACGGACGCCGCCAAATCGGCCCACAAAACTGCGATGCTCCGCAAGATGGCTCACCAGGCCGGCAAGGACTATGTGCTCTTTCCTGCGCTGAGTCACCGGCGGTGGTGGCGCACACTCGCAGCCAATGTGGTGGCCAACGGTCTGCGCAACGTCTGGGCGTACATCGTGATCGTCTGCGGTCACCTGGTGGACGGAGCGGAAAAGTTCACCGAATCGGTGCTCGAGGACGAGACGAAGTCCGAATGGTATCTACGCCAAATGCTCGGTACCGCGAACATCGATGCCGGGCCGGTAATGGCGTTCATGACGGGGAATCTCTGTTACCAAATCGAACACCACCTCTTCCCTGACCTGCCGAGTAATCGCTACCGCGAGATCGCAGCACGGGTGCGCGCCTTATGCGTCACCTACGACCTGCCCTACACGACCGGTTCGTTGCTTCGCCAATACCTGCTCACGGTGCGCACGATCTGCAAATTGGCACTTCCCGACTGGCTTCTTTCCGCTACCTCCCACGACGCACCCGAGACAGCGTCCGAGCACAGGTTCCGGAACGCCGCGGAGCCATCTCCGAGCGCGGAGACCGACCTGAAGCGACGCGGATTGGCGACAGCGATACTCGCCAGCAGCGACCGGAGGGAGCTCAGGAGACGGTCGGCCTAACAGCCGGATCGCACCGCAACACAATCTAATTCAGTGGAACATCAAGTGGCTGTCGGGTGCTTATGTGATCTCAGCGGATGGAAACCAGTTGGTCGATCGAATCGTAAGGCAAGTCGCCGTCAACGACGGCGCTCACCACGAGCCGGTTCAGTTCGATCGCGCCTTTGTGATTATCGAGAAATGCCGTGTCGGCGGCGTCGCGGCCGGTGGCTATGCGCACCAGGGTCTGCCGCGGTGCTAGCAGCGTCGCATCCACCACCCGCCATGTCCCGCCGACGAAAGCCTCGGCGACCGCGTGGAAGTCCATCGGATGTAAGCCAGGCGCGTACACAGACACCAAGCGGGCCGGGACGTGGACCGCACGCAGGAGCGCCACCACCAGATGCGCGTAGTCGCGGCACACACCTTTGCCGGCGAGCAGAGTGTCAACCGCCCCATCAATCGGATCGCTAGAGCCGGGCACATAGTCGAGCCTGTTACCCACCCAGGAACTGACGTGCTCCAACAGCGCCCTCGCATCGCGGTCGTTGCCGAATTCGGTTGCGGCAAAGCCGTAGAACTTGTCAGCCTCGGCGTAGCGGCTGGGTCGCAAGTACATCGACTGGTCGTATTCGGACACCGGAGCCGGATCAGTGCGACCCACGGTCGTCGCCGCATAGTCGACTTGCAATGTGCCCACGGCCGCGTCGAACTTATGAATACGGTTGCCGTGCACTCCGGTGACTTCCAAGGGCCGGATCGGCCGCCCGTTCAAGAGAAAGCGCAGCGACTCGAAGACCTCGGCGCGCGGATGAGGTGCAACAGCGATCTGAAACTCCAATGTCGTCGCGGCGGTGATTTCGACTTCGATCTCGGCGCCCACTTCTCGTCTCATAGCGCGATCCTGCGCCAGTCGTTCCGGATTCTCTACCCGAGCGACGACGCCGGGTCGATATCGTGTTCCTCGATCGATGAGTCGGTGATGCGCCCGCTTCATCGACCGGTATCTTCAACTGGGTCACCGGTCGCGTGACAACCGCGACAAGCGTATGGGGCACCTCGCACCATCCGCCACGTTCAAACTGAGCTTTCGAGCTGATCGTCAGCCTGCCTCCCGCTGTCAGCCAGGAGACTCGGCTCAGACGATATGCAGGCCCTGCGCCAACTGGGAAACCCCCACCACCGTGAAGAGAACAACCAGGATTTGCCGATGGTAGGTCCGCACCCAGTCGTGCAACACGATCAGCAAAGACTGGGTGGTGGCCGGTGTGATCACATAGCCGACGAGGATCACCTCGACCACGGCGTACATCAGCACGACGAACGCGACCGAGGCGCCGGCCTGCGCGCTGACCGATGCGCCCGAGGCCGCGATGATCGCGACGATGAACAGCACCCCATCCACGGGCACCGAGATGATCCCGATCACCCACGCGACCCACGAGGAACCGCTCTCCCACGCGTGGTGAATGCGGCCCAGTGCGCGACGGAACACGGAGCCGTCGTCGTCCGCGACATCCTGCGCGCGGGTCAGGAGTCGCGGCATCGCGATCGGCGCACCCGCGACCGCCGACAGCTCTGACGGCCGATCGTCCGGCGCGCGTTGGGTTGCCCGCTGACGCGCGACGAAGCGCACCATCAGCGACGCGGCAATCGTCAGGCCTACCACACCGAGGCCG
The DNA here is from genome assembly GCF_035617725.1 of Mycobacterium sp. 94-17. Taxonomy (NCBI): domain Bacteria; kingdom Bacillati; phylum Actinomycetota; class Actinomycetes; order Mycobacteriales; family Mycobacteriaceae; genus Mycobacterium; species Mycobacterium sp. 94-17. The sequence continues at coordinate 13,941 of NZ_JAPIYN010000036.1, read as the reverse complement.
ATTTGAATGTTGCCGAGCATCGAGTTCGACGACGGGGAGGGCGAACCATGCGCACGGTGTCCGAACATCGGGGTGAAGTTCAACAGCACCAGCGGGATCAGCAGCTCGGGCGCACAGACCGTCAGCCCGCCCAACCAATAGGCGAGCAGACTCGGCCCGGGCCGCGGTCGAGAGATCATCAGCAGAGCCAAGCCGAGGCGAACCGGATTCAGCGCGGCCAGGATTCCCAAGCCGAGCACCGACCCCCACATGGTCGCAACTGTACGCGCCTGCGGTGTGGCTAACGCCCGATGGCCGTGCGCCGCGGCGCCGCGACACGGTTAATCATGCTGGCGCGCAACAGTTCCGAGTGTCCGGGGGCGCGGAGCGGGGCCGGTGCGAGCGAAACGGACTTGCGGGCAACAGCCGGCCGCGTGCCGCGCTGACGAACGCCCGTCGCGTCTTTGGGCCGGTGAAATCAATCACAACGAAGCGACATGGCGGGCGGCCGGGGGTGCGGTGGTCGACGGTCTCGAGCAAACGCGTCACCGGAAGCCGTCCACGGTGGTGCGGCCGGCTTGCCCCCAACACCGTTGCGGCATGGCGATTCTCGCCAGCTACGGCCATGCTAGGTGTCGCCCTTCCGGTCGCTGCGACGCCGGCGTCGGTCCAGCAAGCGACCGTACGCCATCGCACGGTGCGGGCCCGCGGTATGACGCAGAGGTCACCCGGTCCGTCGGCACGGCGGCCCTGGGCCGACGCGGCTGCGCAGGCAAATATTATCGATTGTGTAAGCGACGTAATGGAACCCGGCCAACGGCAAGCGCAGCGAGTATCGCCGCAACCATGAGAAAAAGTCCGGAGAACGTTCGCGGGTGCCGATGCGATGGGCCACCGGGTGCCCCGCAATTGTTTCGGGCAGCAAGAAACGGCGGAAACGCTGGATCCATTCTGGGCAAACGCAATTCATAGGTTCCCCTCAGCATCGGCTGGGTACCCTGAATTTGTGAATCGTGACGCCAGACAAGGACCGGGGTGGACGTCGTGACCGTCGCGTCACGGGGTAAAACGTCACGACCGAGCTCGCGTGGACTCTTGTCCCACACGCGAGCCGATCGATATCCCGGCTGAGCCCAGCGGCTCAATCTTTGCGCGCTGCAATGTTTCTCACGTTGCAGCGCCATGACAATTCGTCTTTTTCATCTGGGTGTGAGGAGGTCCGACGTGCCGCTGAATCAGTCCGCCGACGGTGGTCGAATTTTCGCATTAGTCAATAACGAAGAACAACGTCGTCTTTGGCCAACGTCAACCATCGGCACCGGTAGACCGGCGCCGGCGTGAGGGAGTACGGAAAAGTTTGGTGGGGCTTTCAGTGAAGCGGGGGGACCGGGCAGTTCCGGTGACGCGCGGCCAGTTCGACATCTGGCTGGCGCAGCAGACGGGTCGCTTCGACGTGGCGTGGCAGTTGGGCGTGCTCGTTCGCATCGAGGGCGCCATCGATACCGGCCTGTTGCATCAGGCTATGCGACACGTGGTGAATGAGGCTGAGAGCCTTCGCGCTTCGTTTTTCGAGGTGGACGGTCAGGTCTTTCAGAAAGCCGTCGAATACGACGACGTCGAGCTGGTGTTCTACGACCTGACTGACGCGCGCGATCCGGAGCGGGAGGTCCGCGAGACGGCGTCGACGATCCAGCGGACGCCGATGCCGCTCACCGGGCCCATGATCAAATTCGCGTTGTTCAGGACACGTCCCGACGAGTACTACTGGTTCACCACTGCCCATCACATCGCCATCGACGGCATGGGCCTTGCGCTGATCGGACGGCGGATCGCGGCTGTCTACTCCGCGCTTTCCGCCGGCAAACCGATACCGCCGGCCTTCTTCGGTTCGCTGTACGACCTCGTCAACGGCGAATCGGAATACGAGGCATCACCGCAATTCATTGAAGACCAACAATATTGGGCTGTGCACCAACCCGCAGGCGACGCTGCGGACCATCCGTCGGCCCGGACGGAGGACGGACGAGACCCGTATGCGCCCTCGGCGCCGGCGAAATTGGACGAGTCGGTGGTGGGCAGGGTCAAAGAGTTGTGCAAGACCCTGGGCATCCGTCGATCATCGGTTCTCACGGCCGCCTGTGCGCTGCTGGTGCGCGGCTGGTGCGGCGATGGTTCCGACGAGGTCGTTCTCGATTTTCCGGTGAGCAGGCGAGTCGATCCGGAGGCGAAGAAGCACCCCGGCATGCTCGCCGGGGTGGTGCCGCTGGTACTGCGCGCGTCACCGGACACCACGTTCGCCGACTTTTGCCGCCACGTCGACCGGCGATCACGAGAGGCGTTGCGGCATCAGCAGTTTCCCACCCGCATCCTCAACGGCGGACGCGAGTTCAACGGACCGCGGCAAGCCCCTAATCGCGTGGTCGTCAACTTCGTTCCGGCGCGCCTCACCCTCAGCCTCGGCGACGTGCCGGCAACGGCGACATACACCAGCTTCGGCCCGGTGGGCCACTTCGGGCTGTTCTTCCTCGGCTTCGGCGATCAGCAGTTTCTGAGTACCGTCGGCACCGGACAGCCGTTTTCGAATTTCGACGCCCGGGATCTGGGGGAGCGGCTGCAGCGCATCCTCGCGACCATGGCGGCCGATCCCGGCCGCCGGCTGTCGTCGTTGGACATGCTGCGTGCCGAGGAGCGCACCCGTCTCGACGCGGTGGGAAACACCGCGGCTCTGACGGCGCCGGTGGGCGCGGCGATATCCGTCCCGGAGTTGTTCGCCGCGCAGGTGGCCCGCGTCCCCGACGCCGTCGCGCTGGTGTGCGAGGGCCTGTCGATGACCTACCGGGAGCTGGACGAGGCATCCAACCGCCTGGCGCATCACCTGGCGGCGCGCGGCGCACGTCCGGGACAGACTGTGGCGCTGCTCTTTCCGCGCTCGGCGGAGGCGGTCGTGTCGATCATGGCGGTGCTCAAAACGGGCGCCGCCTACCTGCCCATCGAACCGGCGTCACCGAAGGTGCGGATCGCCTTGATGCTCGACGACGCGAAGCCGGTCGCGGCGATCACCACCGCCGAACTGGCCGACCGGCTCGACGGCCGGGGCGCGACGATCATCGAGGTCACCGATCCGCGCATCGCGGACCAGCCCGGCACCGCGCTGCCGGCGCCGGACGCGGCCGGCATCGCGTACCTGATCTATACCTCGGGAACCACCGGCGCGCCCAAAGGCGTTGCGGTCACGCACCGCAACGTAACTCAGCTGATGGGTGCGCTGGACGCGGGCCTGCCCGCCGAGGGAGTGTGGTCGCAGTGCCACTCCTACGCCTTCGACGTCTCGGTGTGGGAGATATTCGGTGCGCTGTTGCGCGGCGGACGCGTGGTGGTGGTGTCCGAAGACGTGACCCGTTCGCCCGACGACCTCCATGACGTCCTGGTGGCCGAGGAGGTCAGCGTCTTGACCCAGACCCCGTCGGCGGTCGCGGCGCTGCCATCCGAGGGATTGGACTCGATGGCACTGGCGGTGGTCGGCGAGGCCTGCCCGCCGGACGTGGTGGACCGGTGGGCGCCCGGGCGCGTGATGGTTAACGCCTACGGTCCGACCGAGACGACGATGTGCGTCGCGATCAGCGCGGCGCTGACGGCGGGATCCGGGACACCGCCCATCGGTTCCCCGGCGGCGGGAGCGGCGCTGTTCGTCCTGGACGGCTGGATGCGCCCGGTGCCCGCCGGTGTGGCCGGCGAACTCTACGTGGCCGGCCGCGGGGTGGCCGCGGGCTACCTGGGGCGCGCCGGTTTGACGGCGTCCCGGTTCGCCGCGTGCCCGTTCGGGGAGCCGGGTGCGCGGATGTACCGCACCGGCGACCTCGCTTCTTGGGGCGACGACGGCCAGCTGCGCTACCTGGGACGCGCCGACCAGCAGGTCAAGATCCGCGGCTACCGCATCGAGCTCGGCGAAATCCGTGCGGCGCTGGCCGGGCTGGACGGGGTGGAGTCCGCCGTGGCGATCGCCCGCGAGGACCGCCCCGGCGACAAGCGACTGGTCGGGTACATCACCGGGACGGCCGACCCGGACGCGGCGCGCGCCGCGCTGGCGGACCGGCTACCGCCTTACATGGTGCCGACCGCCGTCGTGGTCGTGGATACGTTTCCCCTGACGGTCAACGGCAAGCTCGACATCCGGGCCCTGCCGCCACCCGAATACGGCACGGGCGAATATCGCGCCCCGGGCAGCGCGGTCGAGGAGATCCTGGCCGGCATCTACGCCGAGGTGCTCGGGGTGGCGCGGGTCGGCGTCGACGAGTCGTTCTTCGAGCTGGGCGGCGACAGCATCATGTCGCTGCAAGTGGTCGCGCGGGCGCGCGCCGCCGGCCTGACCTGCCGGCCGCGGGACGTCTTCGTGGAGCAGACGGTGGCCCGGCTGGCGCGGGTGGCCGCGGTGAGCGGCGGGGCGGCGGACGTCGTCGACGACGGTGTGGGCCAGGTGATCGCCACCCCGATCATGCGCTGGCTGCACGGCATCGCACTCGCCGGCGGCCCCGTCGACCAGTTCAACCAGACCGTGATGGTGCAGGCCCCGACCGGCGTCACCCGGGCCGACGTCGCAATCGTGTTGCAGGCCTTGGTGGATCGGCACGCCATGTTGCGGCTGCGCGTCGACGACGATGCAGCCGGCGGCTGGTCTCTGCGGGTACCCGAACCCGGATCGGTGCGGGCCGAGGATTGCCTGCACTCGGTGGACGTGTTGTCCGACGAGGCGCTGCTGGCGGCGCGGGCGCGGCTGAACCCGGCCGGCGGAGTGATGCTGAGCGCGCTGTGGGCCGAGTCCACCGGCCGGCTGGCGGTGATCATTCACCACCTGGCCGTCGACGCGGTGTCGTGGTGGATCCTGTTGGAAGACCTCAATATCGGCTGGGCGTTGCACAGCTCCGGGCAGCCGGTGGAGCTGGCGCCGGCCGGAACGTCGTTTGCCCGCTGGGCGACACGGCTGGCCGATCACGCGCGCCGCCCCGACGTTGCCGACCGGCTGGACGCCTGGAAGCGGGTGGCGGCGACTCCCGCCGCCCTGCCCGCGCCGGGGCCCGAAGTGGACACGTATGCCACCGCGGGGCGCCTGTCGGCGGAGCTGGACGCGGCGACCACCGGGACGCTGATCGGCGCGGTGCCTGCCGCTTTCCATGCCGGGATCCACGACATCTTGCTGATCGCGTTCGCGCTGGCCTGGGCGGAATTCCTGCGTGACGCGGAATTCCCGCGTCACGCCGACTTTTTGCGTGATGGGGACGCCCCGATCGGCATCGACGTCGAGGGCCACGGGCGCCACGAGGAACTCGCCGCCGACATCGACCTGTCCCGCACCGTCGGGTGGTTCACTACCAAATATCCCGTGTCGCTGGCGGTTTCGGAGCTGAGCTGGGCGCAGGTCACGGCGGGCGACGCCGCGCTGGGCGCCGTCGTCAAAGCTGTCAAGGAACAGCTGCGCACGCTGCCCGACCCGCTGAGCTACGGGCTGCTGCGCTATCTGAATCCCGACGTCGACCTGGCCGGCCCCGACCCGTCCATCGCGTTCAACTACCTGGGACGTCAAGGCGCAGCGTCCGATTCGCCGGACGCGAGCTGGCGCATCAGCCGGCACGGCCTGTCGGTGATCGGCGCCGCCGCGGCGGTGCCGATGCCGCTGGTGCACACCGTCGAGCTCAACGCCGGCACCATCGACACCGGCGCGGGTCCGCACCTGCATGCCGAGTGGACTTGGGCACCATCGGTTCTCGACGCGTCGCACATCACCCGGCTGAGCCGGCTGTGGTTCGAGGCGCTGGCCGGCATCTGCGCGCATGTGCGTTCCGGCGGGGGCGGACTGACGCCCTCTGATATCGCGCCGGCCCGCCTGAGCCAGCACCAGATCGACGAGCTGCAACGCCAGCATCACATCGCCGACATCTTGCCGTTGACCCCGCTGCAACAGGGGCTGTTGTTCCACTCCAGCACCGCGCAGGGCGGCGACGAGATGTACGCGGTGCAGCTGGTTTTCACCCTGACCGGACCCCTTGACGCCGACCGCCTGCGCGACGCGGTGCACACCGTCGTCGGCCGTCACCCCCACCTGGCCGCGGTGTTCTGCGAACGATACGACGAGCCGGTGCAGATCATCCCGGTCGATCCGGCCATCGGGTGGAGCTACGCCGAATTCGGCGCCGATGCCGACGAAGAGATCGAGCGGCTCTGCGCTGCCGAACGTTCCGCGGTGCGCGACCTCAGCGCCCGGGCGGCGTTTCGCGCCGCGCTGATCCGCACCGCCGAGGACCGGCACCGGTTTGTGCTGACCAATCACCACATCCTGCTGGACGGCTGGTCCCTGCCGATCCTGCTGCGGGAGATCTTCACCAGCTACTACGGCGAGCGGCTACCCGCCGCGGGCTCGTATCGGGCCTTCCTCACCTGGCTGGCCGGCCGCGACCTCGACGCCGCCCGCGAGGCCTGGGGACAACTGCTGCACGGCTTCGACACCCCCACCCTCGTCGCCCCACAGGGCCGATTGGGCCATGGGGAGCGCGGATTTGAAACATCGTGTGTGCCTGAGCACCTCACGACCGCGCTCACCGACCTCGCCCGCTCGCGACACACCACCGTCAGCACCGTGCTGCAGGGGGCCTGGGCCGTCGTGCTGACGTCGTTGAGCGGCCAGCACGATGTCGTGTTCGGCACCCCGCGGTCGCGGGTCGGGCAGCTGGAGGTCGACGACGCCGAATCCATGGTCGGGCTGCTGATCAACACGGTGCCGGTGCGGGCCGACATCGGCGTGACCACCACCACCGCGGACCTGCTGGCCCAGCTGCAGAACAGCCACAACGACGCGCTCGAGCACCAGCACCTGGCGCTCAGCGAGATCCACCGGGTCACCGGCCACGATCAACTCTTCGACACGCTGTTCGTGTACGAGAACTACCCCGTCGAGAGCGGGATGACCCTGGGCGCCGACGGATTGGCCATCGCCGACATCGCCAACCGGGAGTACAACCACTACCCGCTGACCGTCGAGGCGCTGCCCGGCAGCCGGCTCGGCCTGCACGTCGAGTACGACACCGACGTGTTCGACGCCGCCGCGATTGCGTCGCTGCTCGAACTGTTCCAGCGCGTGCTGGTGGCGATGACCACCGACCCCGCCCGGCCACTGTCGGCGGTCGAGCTGCTGGATCCCGGCGAGCGCGACCTGGTGCTCTCGCGGCTGTCGGGTGCCGGTGTCACGGCGCCGGTCGGGGTGGCGACGCGGCTGCTCGACGCGGCCTTGGCGACCGCCCCGGACGCGCTCGCGGTCCTCGACGGTGACCGGGCATTGTCGTATCGCGAACTCGACGAGTGGTCGAACAGGTTGGGGCGGGCGCTGATCGACGCGGGTGTGGGCCCGGAGCGCGCCGTGGGTGTCGCGACGGGCCGGTGCGCCGAACTGGTGGTCGCGTGGTGGGCCGTGGCGAAGGCCGGAGGCATCCACGCGCCGGTGGATGTCGACCATCCCGTCGAGCGGGTCGCGTCGGTGCTGGACGCCGCGCAGGCGGTGTGCGTGTTGACGTGCGGCGCCGACGAGGTCGCCGGCGCCGGAACGCGCCCGATCGTGCGGATCGACGGGCTGGATCTGTCCGCGCAGAGCGGCGAGCCGATCACCGACGCCCACCGGGCCGCCCCGCTGGCCGTCCACAACACCGCGTACGTGATCTTCACCTCGGGTTCCACCGGCACCCCCAAGGGGGTGCTGGTGAGCCACGCCGGCCTATTGGGATGGGCTGCGGCGCAACGTGATTCGTGTGGTCTGGACAGCGACGCGCGGGTGCTGATGGTCGCCTCGCCGTCCTTCGACGCGTCGGTCGGCGAGATGCTGCTGGCGGCGGCGGCGGGGGCCGCGCTGGTGGTGGCGCCGCCGCAGGTGTATGCCGGCGAACCGTTGACCGCCTTGCTGCAGAGCCGGTGCGTCAGCGCGGCGTTCCTGACCCCGACGGTGCTGTCGTCACTGGATCGCGCCCGCTTGGCCGGTTTCGACAAGCTGATGGTCGGCGGCGAGGCCTGCCCGCGGGAATTGGTGGCCTCCTGGGCGCCGGGGCGGCGACTGTTCAATGTCTACGGGCCGAGCGAGACCACCATCTGGATCACCTCCAGCGCGCCCCTGGCGGCCGACGACCCGATTCGCATCGGCGGCCCACTGCCGGGCGTGTGCGTGTTCGTCCTCGACGCCTGGCTGCAGCCCGTCCCGGTCGGGGCGGCGGGCGAACTGTATGTGAGCGGGCCTGCCCTGGGGCACGGCTACCTGGGCCGTATGGATCTGACCGCGGAACGGTTCGTGGCCAACCCATTTGGCGGGGCCGGGACCCGCATGTACCGCACTGGCGATCTGGTGCGCTGGACCCGCGACGGCGGGTTGGACTTCGTCGGCCGCGCCGACAGCCAGATCAAGCTGCGCGGACAGCGCATCGAGTTGGGCGAAATCGAAAACACCCTGCTGGCCTGCCCGCAGGTCAATCAGGCCGCCGTCACGGTTCGCGACGGCACCGCCGGCTCGCACCTGGTCGCCTACGTGACACTCGACCACACCCTGAGCGCCGACCACGACGAAGGCAACGTCGAAGAGTGGCAACACCTTTACGACGACCTCTACGGCGCCGAGCTCGAGTCCGGATTCGGCATGGACTTTCGGGGCTGGAACAGCAGCTACACCGGCGAACCGATCCCGCTCGAGCAGATGATCGAGTGGCGGGCCGCCACGGTGGACCGGATCACGGCCCTGCGGCCGCGGCGAGTCCTCGAGATCGGCGCGGGTTCGGGACTGCTGCTGTCGCAGCTCGCCCCGCAGTCCAAAGAGTATGTGGCCACCGACTTTTCGCCGGTGGCGATCGCTAACCTGGAACGCTCGCTGCGGCAGCTGCGGGTGGCCTGGCGCGACCGCGTCGTGCTGCGGACCCAGCCCGCCCACGTCACCGACGGGCTGCCGTGCGGCCACTTCGACACGATCATCCTCAACTCGGTCGTCCAGTACTTCCCCAACGCGGGATACCTGGCCGAGGTGGTCGACAAGGCGATGGAACTGCTGGCCCCCGGCGGCTCGGTCTTCATCGGTGACGTGCGCAACCACACCCTGCAGGGCGCGTTCCAGACCGCGATCGCGCTGGCCCACGGCGACGACGCCACCATCGACGGCGCCGTGATCCGCCAGCGGGTGCGCCACGCCATGCTCGGGGAAACCGAATTGCTGCTCGCGCCGGAGTTTTTCACGACCTGGGCGGTGAACAGCCCGTCGGCGGGCGGCATCGACATCGAAGTCAAACGCGGATTCGCCGACAATGAGCTGAACCGCTACCGGTACGACGTCGTCATCCGCAAGACGCCCGCACCCGCGCGCTCGGTGGGCGAGGTGCCCATCTGGGCGTGGAGCGACTGCGCGGGCCCCGACGGGCTGCGCGACGCACTGGCGTCCCGACGCCCCGACGTTGTCCGCGTCACCGACATTCCCCACGCCGGGGTCATCGCCGACGTCCGCGCCGAAACCGCGCTCGCCGAGGGACAATCCGTCGCCGACGCGCTCGCCCGGGCCGCGGCCGCCTGCGACGCCGCCGTGCCCGAAGAGCTCCACCGCGTCGGCGAGTCGCTCGGGTATCGCGTGGCGGTCACCTGGGGCGCCCAAACCGGTACTCTCAGCGCCGTTTTCGTCGCCGTCGATGATATCTCGCTGACCGATCTCTACCTGCCGCCCGCCGGGTCTGGGCGGCGCACCCGCCACGCCAACGATCCCCGGACCAACACCAAGATCGGCGAGGTCCGCGAGCGGCTGAGCGCGTGGCTGCCCGAATACATGGTGCCGGCCCACATCGTGGCGCTCGAGGAATTCCCGATGACCTCGTCGGGCAAGCTCGACCGCAAGGCCCTGCCGGAACCGGAATACTCCGACGTCGACCGCTACCGCGCTCCGGCCACCGCGGCCGAGGAGATCCTGGTCGGTATCTACGCCCAGGTGCTGGGGCTGGAGCGGGTGGGCGCCGACGACTCGTTCTTCGACCTGGGCGGCGATTCCCTGTCCGCCATGCGACTGATCGCCGCGGTCAACGCGAGCCTGCATTCGGACCTCGGCGTGCGGGCGGTGTTCGAGGCGCCGACGGCCGCGGAGCTGGCGTTGTCGGCCGGCGGCGACGGCGATCGCCCCGACCCGCTGGTGGCGGGGGAGCGCCCGGCGGTGATCCCGTTGTCGTTCGCCCAGACCCGGCTCTGGTTCATCGACCAATTCCAGGGACCCTCACCGATGTACAACGTCACCGTGGCGCTGCGGCTCCGGGGCGACCTCGACTCCGGCGCCCTGGCCGCCGCCCTGGCCGACGTGGTCGGCCGCCACGAAAGCCTGCGCACCGTGTTCGCGGCGGCCGACGGGATACCGCAGCAGATCGTGATACCCGCCGAGCAGATCGGCTTTGCCTGCGACGTCGTCGATGCCCGCGGCTGGCCGGAAGAGCGGCTGCGCGAACGCATGTCGGCAGCGGCCCGGTACGCGTTCGACCTGTCCAGCGAAAGCCCCTTGCACACCGAGCTTTTCGCCGTCAGCGACGACGAACACATGCTGGTGGTCGCGGTGCACCACATCGCCGCCGACGGCTGGTCGATCACACCGTTCGCCCGCGACCTGGGGGTGGCCTACGCCGCCCGCTGCGCGGGCCGGGCCCCCGACTGGGCGCCGCCTGTGGTGCAGTATGTCGACTACACCCTCTGGCAGCGCGCGTATCTGGGCGACGTGGACGACAGCGACAGCCGCATCGCCGCGCAACTCGACTTCTGGACCGACACTCTGGCCGGGCTGCCCGAACGGCTGGAGCTGCCCACCGACCGGCCCTACCCGCAGGTTGCCGACCACCGCGGCGCCCGGCTGGCGGTCGACTGGCCCGCAGAGCTACAGCAACAGCTCCGCCGGGTGGCGCGCGAACACAACGCGACCAGCTTCATGGTGATCCAGGCCGCCTTCGCCGCGCTGCTCTCCAAGATCACCGCGAGTCCCGATGTGGCCGTGGGCTTCCCGATCGCCGGACGCCCCGAACCCGCGCTCGACGAACTGATCGGGTTCTTCGTCAACACCCTGGTGCTGCGCGTCGACGCGTCCGGGGACCCGACCTTCGCCGAGCTGCTGGCCCAGGTGCGCCGGCGCAGCCTGGCCGCCTTCGAGCACCAGGACGTCCCGTTCGAGCTGCTGGTGGAGCGGCTCAACCCCACCCGCAGCCTGACCCATCATCCCCTGATCCAGGTGCTGTTGGGCTGGGAGAACTTCCCCGGGGAGGTCAGCGCGCCGGCCGCCGGACTGGCCCTGGGCGACCTGCAGGTCACCCCGATGCCGTTGCACACCAACACCGCTCGCATGGACCTGACGTTCTCCCTGGCCGAACGGTTCACCGATTCCGGGCAGCGTGCCGGCATCGCCGTTACGGCCGAATACCGCACCGACGTGTTCGACGGCGACACCGTCGCGGCGATGATCGAACGGCTGCGGCGACTCCTGACCGAGGTCACCGCCGAGCCGCGGCGGCGGCTGTCCTCGGTGGATCTGCTGGACTCCGCCGAGCACGCCCGGCTGGCCGAGTGGGGCAACGCGGCGGCGCTGGCCGAGCCGGTGAAACCGCTGACGGTCGCGGGACTGTTCGCCGCGCAGGCGGCTCGCACCCCCAACGCGGTGGCGGTGACGTGCGAGGGCCGGTCGATGACCTACCGGGAGCTCGACGAGGCGGCGAACCGACTGGCGCACCTGCTGGCCTGCCGCGGCGCCGTCCCGGGTCAGTCTGTCGCGCTGCTGTTCTCGCGCTCGCCGGAGGCGATCGTGGCGATTGTGGCGGTGCTCAAGTCCGGGGCGGCGTATCTGCCGATCGACCCGGCGTTGCCGGCGGCGCGCGTCGAGTTCATGCTCACCGACGCCGCGCCGAAAGTCGCGCTCACCACCGCGGATCTGGCCGCCCGGCTGGACGGCTTCGGCCTGGACGTCATCGACATCAGTAACATCGGCGACCCGGCTGCGGCGGCGCAACCCAGCACCGCGTTGGCGCCCCCCGCACCCACCGACCTGGCCCACATCATCTACACTTCGGGCACCACCGGGGTTCCCAAAGGTGTTGCGGTGACCCAACATAACGTCGCCCAGCTGTTCGACGACCTGGCCATCGGCATCGCATTGTCGGACGAGCAGGTGTGGACGCAGTTCCACTCGTATGCCTTCGACTTCTCGGTGTGGGAGATCTGGGGCGCGCTGCTGCACGGCGGGCGGCTGGTGGTGGTGCCGGACATGGCCGCGCGCTCACCAGACGAGTTCCGCGCCCTGCTGGTCGACGAGGGCGTCACGGTGCTCACCCAAACCCCCTCGGCGGTCGGGATGCTGCCCACCGCGGGGCTGGACGCCACCGCGCTGGTGATCGGCGCCGAACCCTGCCCGCCCGAGCTGGTGGACCGCTGGGCGCCCGGGCGGGTGATGGTCAACGTCTACGGCCCCACCGAAACCACCATGTGGGCCTGCAAAAGCGAGCCCCTGCAGGCCGGGTCGGGATCCCCGCCGATCGGCTCACCGGTGACGCGGGCGGCGTTCTTCGTGCTCGACGACTGGCTGCGCCCGGTGCCCGCCGGTGTGGTCGGCGAGCTCTACCTGGCCGGCCAGGGCGTCGGCGTCGGGTATTGGCGGCGTCCCGGACTGACCGCCTCGCGCTTCACGGCCTGCCCGTTCGGCGGGCCCGGAATGCGCATGTACCGCACCGGCGATCTCGTCCGGTGGGGCACCGACGGACAGCTGCGCTACCTCGGCCGCGCCGACGAGCAGGTCAAGATTCGTGGCTACCGCATCGAACTGGGCGAGATCCAGGCGGCGCTGTCCGCGCTCGACGGGGTGGAGCAGGCCGTCGTGATCGCCCGCGAGGACCGCCCCAGCGATCGGCGCCTGGTCGGTTACGTCACCGGAGCGGCGGATCCGGGCGCGGCGCGCGCGGCGCTGGCGCAGCGGCTGCCGGGCTACATGGTGCCGACCGCGGTAATGGTGCTCGACGCGCTGCCGATGACGGTCAACGGCAAACTCGACACCCGCGCGCTGCCCGCCCCGGACTACCGGGACGCCGACCGCTACCGCGCCCCGGGCACCGCGGTCGAGGAGATCCTGGCGAGCATCTACGCGCGAATCCTCGGTGTCGAACGGGTCGGCATCGACGACTCCTTCTTCGACCTGGGCGGCGATTCCCTGTCCACGATGCGGTTGGTCACCGCGATCAACTCCGCGCTCGACACCGATCTGCCCGTGCGGGCGGTCTTCGAGGCGCCCACCGTCGCCCGGCTGGCGCCCCGCATCGCCGAGAGCGCGGGCCGGCTGGAGCCTCTGACGGCGGGCGAGCGCCCGGATCCGGTGCCCTTGTCGTTCGCGCAGAACCGGCTGTGGTTCGTCGACCAATTCCAGGGCCCCTCACCGCTATACAACATGGCCGCGATGCTGCGGCTGCGCGGGCGACTCGACACCAGGGCCCTCGGTGCGGCCCTGGCCGACGTGGTGGCCCGCCATGAAAGCCTGCGCACCCTGTTCCCCGCGCGGCAGGGCACTCCCCACCAAGTGGTGGTGCCCGTCGAGCACGCCGACTTCGGTTGGGACGTCGTCGATGCCACCGACTGGACGGCGACACAGCTGGACGACTCCGTCGCGGCGGTCACCCGACACACGTTCGACCTGGCGACCGAAATCCCCATGCGGGCTCAGGTTTTCGCCGTCATGGGGGATGAGCATCTGCTGGTGATCGTGGTGCATCACATCGCCGCGGACGGCCTGTCGCTGGCGCCGCTGGGCGCCGATCTGAGCCTGGCCTACACCAGCCGGTGCGCGGGGCACGCGCCCGGCTGGGCCGATCTGCCGGTGCAGTACGTCGACTACACGCTGTGGCAGCGCGCCCAGTTCGGCGAGCTTGCCGACGGCGGCAGCCGCATCGGCGCGCAGCT
>NZ_JAPIYN010000035.1:0-22289 GCF_035617725.1 Mycobacterium sp. 94-17 | reverse complement strand
CCCTCATTCGTCCGGCTACGACACGCCGGTTCTCACTTCACGGCCCGGCTCGTACACCACCTTGGTGGACGCAACCCACACAGAAACTCCGCTGTGTGGTGGAGTCACACTCAGTATTCAGCGGCGCTCACCTTTATTAAGCCGCTTGCAATGCCCCGCACCACTGCCGCGCGGAGCCGATGCCCCTCTGACGGGCGACGCTCCCGGCCGGTTAAGCCGATACATAAATTATGCGCCCAAAATCCCCCAGAAGCAAGCATCAGCAAACAATAAACAGAACCAATTAGCGGGCAATAGCAAACACACAAACCCGCCGGCTATGCCCAGCGGCCACCAACCCCGCCACAGCTCCGAACACTTCCCCGTGACCACCTGCCCGACCGCGACACATCCCGCGGTACACATCCCCGCCACCAGCTGGTCCACACAGCCAGCCCCACCATGCCAGGCCGGCCAGGACACATCAGAAGGGCTATTACCAGCGGCGATGCACGTAGACGCGCTCACATAGGGAACGCATGCGACCACTACCGCGAACGCCGGCAAAGCTTATGGAAATCGCCGCGGCGCACCGCAGGATGGGATGGAATACCCCCCCGGCAGTGCTGCCAACGCTTTTCCCGTTACCACGGTGGCTAACCAGGTGTGACGTGCGGGTTGTGGTCTCAGCTAACTTTTAACTGCCAAGTCAGCGTAGTGTCGGCTAATTCGGGCTATAGCTAACTCGGGCCGGGTGAATGAGCCGTATTTCAGCTAACTGTTTGTATTGGGAGATTATTCGGGTTATTCGCATTTTTGGGGTGCGCTGGGCGCATTCGGCGTGGCGTTGTCATCGTTTGGTGGTGGCGGCTTTTATCGTCGGGTGATGGATGCTGAGGCTCGATTTGCCGCGCGTGGGATGAACGATGCGCAGCAGGATGCCTTGATTGTGAAGTTGGACCGGCGTGGCTTGCCGCAGAGTCAGATTGCTGCTCATCTGGGTATGACGCAGCAGGGCGTTTCTGGGGCGCTGCGGCGGCTTCGTGGGCAGAAGCGGCCACGGGTCTTATACGAGTCGTGCGGTGGGTGCTGGGAAGACTTCCCTGCCCCGCAGTTGGACGTTGACGGGCTGTGCAGCGGGTGCCGATAAGACTGGGCCGCACATGCGTCCGAGTTCTGGGCTAGTCGTAGTTGCGGTGACAGTAGTCTTCGATACCGCTCTTAAGCTGTGAGTTGACGTTCGAGCTTCCGCCAGCCTGGGCCTTCTGTTCGGCCACACAGTGCTTGTATCCTTCACTCTCCCAAGGCTTAGTGCTCAGTAGCACAACCGCGATGACCGCAAGCACCGCCAGTATCGCGAAGAGCAACGGCTTAAGGTTAATTCCCTGCGGCGGTGGGCTGGCCGGAGCGGGGTGGCCCGTCCAACGCTGGCCATCCCAGTACTGCCACGACCCGGGAACTTGGCTGCTTGGATACCACCCCGCTGCCGCTGCGCCCGGCTGCACAGTCTGCTGCTGCGAAAATGGCCGAGTAGTCGTCCACCGCTTACCGTCCCAGTAAGCTTCGCTGCGCTTGTCCCCATTGGGATTTGGATACCAGCCCGGTTGGGCCATGATCTGCTCCTTCGACAGTTCCGACCGTCATCTAACCGAGGCACCTCACTGACCAACCGCCAGGCGACCGCTCAGGCTGCGGCGGTGATTGCTCGCGCGTAGTTCACCATCCGGTGCACCTGTGCCACCGAGTCACGGTCTCTGACCGGGACTGTTGTCGAGTGGTAGAAGCCTGGTCCTTGGACGGTGACCTGGATGTGGCCCACCATATGGCTGTCTTTCATGAGCAGGAACAGCAGTCCGAGTAGGCAAAACCAGATGAAGATAATTGTGAGGACGACACCTGTTGTCGAGATGTTTTCCTGCCAGTGCCACATGTCGGTGACGGTCCACACTGAGCCGTGCAGCGGGTGTGGGCCTGTGGGTGTCATGACCCAGTGTGGTGAGATCGCGATGTCGCCGATTGTTGCGAGAACTCGCTCAGGCTGGCCCTGGTAGTTCATTGGTACCCCCACTCGCCGATTAAAGCATCGCGGCTCACGAGAGTGGGGTGAACCGCAGTGCCCAGTTGCCGTCGGTGTTCCAGACGTGGAGGGTGGTCCGGCCGCGCGCGTGGAAGGTGGTGGTTCCGCTGACGGGGTCGTCGCCGCTGGCGCAGTGGGTGACCACGGCGGGGCCGTCGCTGCCGTCAGCTTGCACGGGTGACACGATCAGGCAGTTGCTCGTCGCCTTATACGCGACGGTGTAGCCGGTGGCCACGAGGTCCGCCGTTTTTACCTGTTCACCGCTGCCGCTGACGTCGACCGGATAGGCCGGCACCGCAGGTGTTTGGTAAGTGCTGCTGTCGGTGGTGCCGACGCTGCCGTGGTAGTCCTTGTCGGGTACCGGTACGCAGGCCGCTACAGTCGCGGCGACGATCATGGCTATGGGTGATACTCGCCGGGGCATACCGTTCATCCGGTTCATGATTCGGAGCGTAGGGGCTTGGCGTGGTTCTCATATGGCTTTTTGTGAAAAACCCTGCGGGTGGGGCTGTTCGGATCTAGGGTGCTTCCGTGAGTGTGGAGAGAGCGGTCGCGATTGTCGGCTGGGTGCTTGTCGTGCTGGCCGCCGCGTGGGCCGTCTTCCTGTACAAAGCCATATTTTTTAGCGATAGCGGCGACATCTCGGCTCCTCGTGTTTTCGTTTTTGTGGCGCTCACTGCTCTTGGCCTCGGCCTCTACTTTCTGCCGACAGGTGTTGCCGCCTACAGACAGATCCCTAATATCGGGCCGGTGGTTGTGATCAACGTCTTTCTAGGTTGGACGTTCTTAGGCTGGGTGGCTGCCTTGGCAATGTCGGTTGCGGGCCGCACCGGAACCGACTGACCAAGGCCGTCGGGCAGAGTAGTTCCTCCCGTCTCCGACGGTTTGCCGTAGTCGCGCTTGAACGCAATGTCCTGGTGCGTGTTCCGCTGCGCTGCACCGGAAAACTAGCCATACCGTGAAGTCGTGAAGATCGTTAACCCGTCCCGTGAGGTCGCGCATTGCGCCGACTGCGGTGGGGACGTCGACACCACGGAGCACCCGGTGATCCATCACGAGTTCCAAGGCAACTGGCATTGCGTCACGTACAAGAGGACGCAGGTGTCGGTCAACCCGTCAGGCGAGATCCAACTTAATTCGCATGTCCGCCACATGGATGTAGAGGAGTTGGTTGTTGCCCTGCGTGCTGCGGTGCCGGTCGCGGCGGAGGCGCGGGCCAACGCCCAGGCTGTCGCGGATGCGCAGAAGCCGGTCCAGGTCGATCGGAAGGTTTTGAGTGAGCGGCTGTTGCCGTCGATGCCTGCGTTGCCGGGGCGTGCGGCGCGGCCGGCGTTCACGTCTGAACGGTTGGCTGCCGCGCGCGCGAAGCTCAGAGGTCAGGGCGGCAGCAACGACAACGGAACGGAGACGACATGACTGACAGCCGTGAACCAGGTGTGGTGATTCCTAACTGGGCCGATACCGGTCTTGAGGTGATCATCGAATCGGGCAAGAAGAGGGTGAATGGGGCGAGGCATCGGGTGGCTGAGTTGCATTACCTGGCCCACGAGTGCAGCGACAAGAAAACCGAGATCAGTGAAGATGAGTTGGCGGCAATCGCAACCGCTCTACGCACCCAAGAGCAACTGGCACCCCTAGTCGCTTTGAAAGAGGCCTACCGGATCTTCGACGCGAAGATGTACGACCGGGTCGTGCGGCTGAGTTCGTGGGTGAGTAATGACTGAGCCGTGTGTTGATCCGTTGCCGCCGCTCGTCACCGACAAGGATCCCGACTGGGGTCGCTACCAAGCGGATGACCCCGAATGGTTCCTGCGTGCTGCAGGGGAATTGATACGGCGTTTTTGTGGGTGGCATCTGGCCCCGAATCGCACTGAGACGGTGCACAAGGTCAAGATCGGCAACCACGGTGTGATCATGCTGCCGTCACGCCACGTGACGAACGTTGAACAGGTCACCATCTATCACGGTGCACACCCGCACACCTTGCAGCCCGACGAATTCCTATGGCACGAAGCCGGATATATCGAGCGGACGGCCCAATGGTTTTGGAATGACGGCTGGTATCAGGGCGCTTACGTGCTCGGCAGCGACCCGTACTACCTGCCGGTGACCAGCCCGGGATATGCCTCCATCACGCTCAGTCACGGGTGGATGGAGCTCCCCGTCGACGTTAAAGAAGTGGCCTTCGAGCTGGCTGAATCCGCGATGGCGCTGCGCGGTAATACCAAGATGGTTGAAGCGCCCATCGGGTTTAGGGTTCAGACCAGCATGAACGGCGGGGTCAACCTCAATGAGGAGCAGATCGCCCGGTTAGCGAATTTCAGGATCGGGATCACTAGCTGATGGGATCGCTGATACCGTCGCCGTACGACGTGATTCACCTGCCGCATGTCGTGGTCGCTGAGACCGACCGAGACACTGGCAATAATCTGATTGAGGAATTGCCCGCAATTAAAAGGCGATACCAATCTTTGAGTCAAATCGGGCGGATTCGCGGGTCATCAAAGACAATTCACAGCGCCGAGTTTGTCGACCGCGTGGACACAGAACTCCACATGAGCACAGCGGAGCCCCAGGTTTTCAACACCGGCGACGTGGTGGTGCTCTACCCCGAGTTCGACGAAGACGGCGAGTGGATCGACGGCAGTGGCTACCGCTTCGTCGTAGACGGGATGGCCATCGACAGTGGCACCTCGCCGTGGCCGTTGTTCAGTAAATGCTTTGGCGGGCTTGTCCGGATTAGGCGGGTCACATGACGATCCCGTGGCCATACCCGGTCTCGACGACCTCGATGCGCGCCGCGAAACTCGGGCTGCCCTACCCGTTGGTGCCGAGCCCGAAGCAGTACACCCAAGGCCTCTACGAAGTTTTGGACTACGAAAACGATTGGTCTGATTGGGTTCCGAATGGGGATGCGATCATCACCTCGTCGTGGGTGGTGGTGGCGGCGCGTCCCGAGGCTGGGCTTGCTGCGCTGACCATCCGTGACGGTGGCTATACGGCGACCAGCGCGACGGTTTGGGTGTCGGGTGGGGACGAGGGTTGCCGCTACGACGTGATGAATCTGGTTGGCACGCAGGGTGGTCGCGTCGGCCAGCGTTGCATCGAGGTCCGTATCAAAGGCTATCCGCATCACCGATGGGGCTGCTTGTCGGGTGGTGGCGCGCTCACCGCGTCGGTGGCGGGATGACCACGCCGAACGGGCCGTACCCGCCCGCCCCGCCGTATGTGTCGGCGCAGAACAATGAGCCAGCCTGGCCGACGTTGTTCCCGCCACCCGTCCAAGGGCTGGCGGTCGCCTACTTCGGCCAACACATGGCACCCACCCCCGTTGCGACGCGGGTGCCGAAACCTGGTCGGGATCAAGACATCGCGGCGGTCTCCGGTTTCCTGCGGGTCCAGGCTGGTGGTGGTGTGCTGCGGCCGGATGGGTTCCTCTACGACGTTGTTGTACATCTCCATGCCTACGCGCCGAACAACCAGGAGAGCCTCGCTGAGATCATCGCGATGCGCGCCGTCGCGATCGGCGGAAACGCCCAAGGAAGCATGCTCGTTCATCCCTCATTGCAGCGCCCGTGGTATATCACCTACTCGCGGGTGACCTCGCTTGCGGTGGCCTCCGCGGATCCGTTGGTGGCGATGTCACATTTCAAGGCTAGTTGCCTCTGGCGCACTCAAGGCATGGAAGATCCGCTACCGAACGACACCGACCCGTTAGGTGCCGGACTGTGACCGACTGGGCGAGGAAGACAGGCGACGGTGACTCTTGGCGGTCACTGCATGGCGATGTCGGTGACGACCTAGAGGCAGCCGCAGACGATATGACACCGGTCGGGGTCTGCGAGTCATGCCAGCACTACGCTTTTCGCCACAGCCGCAACGAATGCCGGCACGGTGATACACCGGTCGAGGTGGGAAAGAATACTGGACGACCGGTGTATCGCCAGTCGGAGCGGTCGAGCGGGCTATGCGGTTGCCAGGGCATGACATGGCAAGGCGAGCGGTACTTTATGGATCCTGTTTTCGGGGTTATCAGCCGAATTAGGGCGACGACGACGAATAGTTCTGCAGCGCAGCGCGTTTAGCGGTAACCGCAGCCTCAGCCTCAGCGAGGTCGCTGAACAAACCAACATGAATGCTGTTGCCGTTGTGCTTAACTCGGGCGCGCCACTTCCCGGTCGGCTCATGCCACGTCACCCCCACCACCCCTGACTTTTCGTGGCGACCCGCACAATCGTCACATAGCCGATCCGCGCCGAGTTCGGATAGCGCCGTGCGCTTCTTGCACCATCCGCACGGCTCGTATCTTTTTTGGTCACGTGTTTTGCCTGGACGCTGACGGGGTCCGGCGAGGTCGTTCCGTGTCAACGGTAGCCCTGCACGCTGCAACCGCGAATAGACGGTAGAGATGGAGACGCCCCATTTCGCGGCAATCTCGGTGATCACCAAGCCGCTTGTGTAGTCGGCGTACATGCGCGCTGCCTGATCGAGGTAGTGCTGCTCCCTATGCATAAGAACTCCTTGAACAAGAACTCCTGGTTGTGGTTGTGGTTGTGGTGCGGGCCAGGCAGGTGGCGCTCCCCGTAGAGTGCGGATCTTGACGCTCCTTGCATTCCGGCAATCCTGTGCCATGGATGACGACCAGGCGGTGAGTTTGACCCGACCCGCAAGCTTCATCGTGTTTCCCTATCGCGGTGGTCCACCGCCGCTTTCAACTCGTCGATGAGCGCGCTGGCTTCGGCGATGGTGAGGTCGTTGCTGCTATGCACTTGGCGGCCAACCAGACGGGACGTGACGGCCAGGCGTTGATCGCGGTCACGAATTCCAGCCTCAGAGAACAGAATCAGAAGCAGGCGAACCTGTCGGGCGGTGACCATCGGGGCGTCACTCATGGGGCACCCGGCTTGCGTCCCGACTTCAGTACGATCGTCGGATCACCATGAATGTTCCAGCGCCGGTAGTGCATCTGGCAAAAACCGCGTGCGTAATGAGAGTGGTGGCAGTTGGCCATCGTGCATCCGCGCCCGCTGGCTTCGCTTCCGGTCGGAGGCACTGGTTCTGCGGTCTCGGCGGTCGGGGTAACCCGATCGTCCGCCCGCTGCCATGTCCACACGTGTCGCTGGCAGGCAAAGGCATCGTCGCCGCGCGGCTTGATGTCGCACGCATCGACCATGCAGTAGCCCCCAAAGAAGTGACGCCAGTGCGTTTCGCAGAGTGGCTCGCCTTGCTGCGGCCGGCCGCAGCCAACCACCCGGCACTTGTCAGGCAACCCCATCGGCACTCCTCGTTTCGCATGTGATCTGTTCGGGCTCAGGCAGTTTCGACCGGCAGCGGTAGCAAAGTTGAGCGTTCCTGGCAGCCGGTGATGCAAGGCGTGCGCCGCAACTCGCGCACACGGGGCGCGGGAGGTAGCCGCCGCGGTGGGCGATCATTGTGTCTTTCCTTCGTCGAACTCTGCGATCCGTCGCTGAACTATCCGCTGCCGGTCTCGGATTGGGGAACAACCGGGATAGCAGGGCCACGGCGCACGACCGCACCCGGGGCAGCGAAATTCGGGGTCACGGACAATCACGGACAAGACGCCTGCCCCGGAGATTTCGGTGACGGTCATCTCCTGAGGCGTGCTGATCATCCGTGGTGTTTCCTCCCTGTTTGCTGTCTTTGATCTGTTGTCTGCCTGTCGCGACCTCCGCCCACCTCCGCCCACCTCCGCCCGGCGGACGGCGGAGGTCCCCCGTCCAGACCTCCGCCCTCCCGCCCTGTCTTTAGACGGGCGGAGGTCTGGGCGGGGGTCCGGGCAGGGGTCGTAGACGGTCATTCGTCGGATTCCTCGGGCGGAGGTCCAACAGCGCGGAAACCAGATGCGCCGCGTTTGCCGGACACTTCGACGAACCGGTTGTCCCGAACAAGATCTGTAGCGGCCTGCTTAATGTTCTTTTCCCGAGCTTGAATTTTGGCTGCGCGTACGTGGCTATAGAGCATCTCCAACGAACTGACGGTCTGGTCGGGCAGCGAAGCGACCACCACGTAGATCAACTCAGCCAGTTCGGCCAACTCGTTGACCGGGTCGGCGTCAGCGGCGGCACCGGCCCTGGGTGCGTAGAACCGCATCATGAAATCTGGGCCGTTGACCGCGTCGTCGATGACCAACTGGCCCATGAAGGTGATGCCGGGATGTTGCGTCGCCTCGCCGTTGGCGCGGAGTTGCCCCGGCCTGTCTTTGGTCACCATGACTTTGGAGGAACCGCGCATGTTCCGTCCGAACGGCTCGGTGTTCGTCAGCATGATCCTCGCGCCGTCCAACGCGTTGCCTTTGTGGACGGAGCCGAAGGCGTCTCGTCGGCTCGGGTCGTGAGCGAGCGGTAGGTGGTCACAAACCAGCACAGCGGCTCCCATGCGGCGGAACGGCGTGATGAGCTGCCGCCGGAAACTGGAAGCGCCTTCGGCCTCCTTGATTTCGGCACCCATCATCGACATGGCTTCGTTGACGCCGTCGTGGATCACCAGCGTCGGTGTCGGTGTCAGCATGGCGTTGACGTGCTGGGGCAGCGGCGGCTTGTCGGGTCCGTAGAAGTGGAGACGCGCCAGCAGCACCGTGGGGTCTACGTCGAGCAGGCGTAGCCGTTCGAGGGTGCTTGCCGGGTCGCTCTCCTCGTAGTGGATATAGACGACGTGATTGCCGGCGAGTAGTTCGGCGGCCACACATCCGGCCGCGAACCATGTTTTCCCAGACTCGGTTTCACCGAGGACCGCGTGTTCACGGCCCTCGTAAAGCAGCCGCAGCCCGTCAGTTCGGGAGATCCCGAGTGTCGGTTCGGGTGGCTGTAGATCACCGGATAGCCAGGGTTCCAGGTTGATCGGTGCCCAGCTATCCACCGGCGGCTCGCCGACCTGTCGCCGACTGTCCATCAGCGTCTGAACTTCGGCCTGCACCAGGTTGAGCACCTCGGCGACGTCGCTGCCATCTGCACCCGCGTAGCCGTATTGCGTGAGCCTGGTACCGGTCTCGACTAACCGCCGCAGCAGCGCTTTCTCGGCCACCATCTCGGCGTAGGAGTTGGCGTTGGTGGCGGTGGGGACCATCTCGATCAGCGTGTGCAGATACGGGGCACCGCCGACCCGGCGCAACAGTTTCCGCCGGCCCAACTCTTTGGCCACCAGGATCGCATCGGCCAGTTCACCGCGCCCATGCACCGCCATGATCGCGGCGTAGATGTTCTGGTGTGCGGGGCGATAAAAGTCGTCGGACAGCAGCAGCCCTTGCACATCGGTAATGGCCGCTGGGCTCATCATCATCGAGCCGAGTACCGCCTGTTCGGCTAACTCATCCTGCAGCAGCTGCCCGTAATCCCGGTCTGCGGTCGGCAACTCGATAACCGTGCTCATCGCTCCCCTGCTTCTCTCGGGGTGCATCCGGTTTCGTTCCAGCGCCGCGACATGCTTGACCGGAATAACGGAAATGTTTGGGGGGCAGCGGGGTTCGTGCTAACCTTATGGCGAAGGCGTCTCCACACAACTTCGCCGGAACCGCCGCCCCAACTACCAAGGGGCGGCGTTTTCATGTTCGGGCTGCCGCCGTTTCAGACTGCTGCTGGCGGTAGGCGGCGAGGGCACGTTTCACGACGACGTGCCTGCTTCGCTCTTCGGCGCGGGATATTTCGCCGATCTCCGCGTGGAGTTCGTCTGGGACGCCCATGGTGCGCCAGACGATGTTGGTGTGGTTTTTGCTGTTGGTCATGACGATCAGCATTCACCGGTTTGCCGTACAAACACCCACAAGACACGCGGGTGGCACCTTACACATCGTTGTACTAAATCCCTTGCACCGCAACGTAGTACACGAATGTACGTGCCAGTCGGGTGGCATCTATCGGAACGGGTCGACCACAAAAAAGTCACCCCACCATGCGAGGATCACCACCGTGGAACTCACCTGCTACGAACTGTGGGACAACCACGGGTTGCAGATCGTCCCCGCCGCGCCCGGCCGCGAATGGATGGGCTCGCACGCCAACCACTGTCTTCCGATGCTGATCGCCAACCAGAGCGGCTGGACGATCATTAACAACGCCTGGTTCCGCGTGCGGTGGAATGGCGGCGACGACAACTACGGCCTGAACTTCGAATTCCGAGACCAGCAGATCGCCGACGTCTACACCCAGGCCCTCACCACCGGCAGCGGCGTGATCCCCGGCCAACCCGCCTTCCCGAAATCCACGTTCGGGCAAGGCGTGCTGACCTGGACGCTGCCATTCCTGTTCCGCACCCCACCCGGCTACAACCTGCTGGTGCGCGGGCCAGCCAACCACCCCAAACATGGGATCACCCCACTCGAAGGTGTCGTGGAGACCGACTGGACGCCGGCACCGTTCACCATGAACTGGAAGATCACCAAACCCAACAAGTGGGTCACCTTCGAACAGGGTGAACCGATTTGCATGGTCGTCCCCCAGCGCCGCGGTGAACTCGAACAATTCCGACCCCGCATCCGGCCCCTCGCCGAGGCCGACCCCGACCTCCGTCGACAGTTTGAGAACTGGCGCGACGGCGTCAAAACCAACCCGCCGCGATCCGGCTACCAGCTGGACTACCTCAAAGGTGTCCGGCCCGATGGCACCCCCGCACCCGAACACCAAACCCGGCTCCGACTACACAACCCCGAGTAGTGAAGAACACCGCGTAGAAGATCACCGGCACAATGGGGTTATGAGCCCACCGGTCGGCAGCATCGTCCGCAGCGTCGATGGTGAATGGATGGCGTTGCCGCCGGAGTGCTGCCCGCATGGCCACCCACTCGGCCCGGGCCAAGTGCTCGTCGGACATGCCCCCTGCGGGTGTGGTCAGCGCGGCGGGCACATGACATGGACGTGTCGACGATGCGACGTCACGGCCTACGGGCCGCCGCTGGGCCAGACCTGCCGACTGCTGAACGGTGCCGGCCTGCGATGACGGTGCCAAACCATCCCCAACTCGAAGATTGCCTTTTTCACTACACAACCACCGCCGGGCTTCAAGGAATCCTAGAAAACCGCTGTATTCGAGCGACCGACTCTGCGTTCCTCAACGACTCATCGGAAATAACTTACGCAGCGGGCAGAGTCGAAGTCTTTTTGGAGAACCGGGTCAAGGAGCATGAGATACAAAACCACCCGGCGGGTTCACCGGAGCGCCGACGAATGGGTTTGATGGATGAGGCAAAATCCGCTTTGCACAGGTTCAACAAGGCGGACTACAACCTCGAAGGTAATGCCCGTACTGTATTCGAGGGCGCGACGTACGTCGCCTGCTTTACGGAGAAGCCCGATCAACTCAGTCAGTGGCGCGGCTACGGCGGGCGCGGCTACTCAATCGGCTTCACCAGAGAGGGCCTCAACCAACTAATAACCGAGGGTGATGAAATGCCGGTAGGGAACATCATCCAGGTGGGTTACGGTGAGCCGGCGCTCCAACAACTCGAAAAAGAAGTACACGACTACTTCGCTGGCCTGCCGACCTCATCCATAGGCACAAGCGGCCTCACCGGCTCATTCAAATTCATTTTTCCCAAACTGGCTACCGTGAAACACGGCGCGTTTGTCGAAGAGAAAGAGTGGCGCGCAATCGTTTCCAGATACGTCAAGTGGTACGCGAACTTCCTTCACTTTCGGGAGGGAACTCGCCTGGTCCCTTATCTGAATCTGAAATTCAATCCGGAAGCGGTCGCCTGGGTTTACATCGGGCCGGGCGGGACGATTCACGATAAACGCGCATTGCGTGCCTTCTTAGCCGTCAACGGATACGACTTGGACCGTGTCTGGATTGAACTCTCCGACGCACCGTATCGCGGTGACTAACCGTCCTCCTCGCGCGGCCCCGGTCACCCCCGACGACCAAGCAGCAGTTGATGCTCCCATTGACGCACCATCCCCGCATGTTGACTTGCGGCCTTGGCCCCCGTCGCACCAGTCTCCGCGACGGGAGCGACTTCTACGCGGCGATCCCTCTCATTCCACTAGCGTGATAGACCATGACCCGTGACGTAAGGAAGCTCTTCGGCTCATCGTTCACAGTTCTCGCCGTTGCGCTGGGCATATCAGCATTGCAGGCACCGACGGGCCACGCGGATGACAACCAATATCTGGCCGATCTTCACGCGCCGGGCATGGTGCATCCGGCGATACCGGACTCGGGTCTGATTGCTGTCGGGAACGATGTCTGCGCCAAATTACATGGTGGCGCAACCCATGATGCTGCACGTGATTGGCTCGTCGCTCATCTCGGTCACGCTGGCTACCAGGCAAGCAATGCCGAAGCCGGCACGGTGGTGACGTACGCACAGCAGGACCTTTGCCCCTGAGCTGGTCGCTGTTGTCGCTGCGCGCTCTCTGTCCTAGCGGGATTTCAACACAACCAGGCGAAAGCTGCCAATACAGACTTCGTCCCCGTTGGCCAGCGTGGCCGTCTCCACCAGCTCCCGGTTGACATAGGTGCCATTGGGGCTACCGAAATCAACTACGTGCAGTTCGTCGTTCTCCCAACGGAATTCCGCGTGTCGGCCGCTCACTGAGGCGTCGTCTAGGACGATGTCGCTTTTGGAATGTCGTCCCGCCGACGTGATCGGGCGATCCAGCAGGAATCGGGCTCCGGCGTTGGAACCCCGTTTCACGACCAGGAGCGCCGAGCCCGCTGGTAACCCATCGACAGCAGCTCCAAAAGGCAGCACGTAAGTAAAGATACGCGCTCAGAACGCCGAGGAACCAACGCCAGCTTGGCCCGCGTCTGGGGACGCACCTACCTACCTACGCCCCGCCGCTAGGCGGGCCGCCACTGATCCGGTTTCTTTTTGTCACTGAGGTGTCGAACGCGGGCCACGAGCGGTGAATGGCCCCGCTGTTTTGCCCAGTCGATAGCCGCCTGCTGCGTCTGGGCGCGGTGGAGTTCGCTGTCGGCGTGGTCTTCGACGACGTGATGTGTCATGGGGTCTCCATCGCGGCCTTTAGGTCGAGGTTCGACATAGACGTTGGCCATGGGCGCTTCTCCTCGCTGGGGGCTGGGTGAGCTGACCTATACATACCCAAAACCATGGCCCGGCCTCATCTACGCCATCGGCCTATTAGGTGTCCGCCCACGACTTTGAGGGGGCTCGTCAGGTCCTGGGATGGTCGATTTCAAACGACCTTTCGAGCAATGACCACTAGCGGGGTGTTCGACCTCTGCGAAAGCGCCACCAGCAGTGGAACGCGGCCCGCGCCCCGCACCACGGTCTCCGGTGCGGGGCTCACCGTCAAACGAACCCGTTGCAGGACTCACCCCATACCGGGAAAGATCCCCAGAGTGGACTCCCCGACGGACAAGGAGAACTGCGATGGCGGCCAAGTTCGAGATCAGCAAGGACAAAGCCGGCAAATTCTGGTTCCACCTCAAAGCAGCCAACGGCGAGATCATCGCCGCAAGTCAGGCTTACGACACTAAGGGTGGTGCGGAGAAGGGCATCGAGTCGGTTAAGACCAACGCTCCCACGGCGAAGGTCGAAGATTTGAGCTGACCGTCAGCTATGACAGCGGCGTGAAGGTCAGGCTCCAGGGCCCCTGGGTGTTGGATATATGCAAGGTGGTGCGCCCGGTGGCGCGGTATGTGGTGGTGCCGGTAACGCCAGAGGATGAGTCCTGCCCGAAGGCGTTGATAAGCGCGCTGCCGTCGCTGCCGTCGGCTTGCACCGGCGACACGATCATTGTCCAACTGGATGCCTGGTAGGTGACGGTGTAACCATGAGCTACCAGGTCGGCTGTTTTGACCTGCTCACCGGTGCCGCTAAGTGTGACCGGGTAGGCCGGCACTGACGGGGTGGAAACACTACTGGGTGCCCCAGTGTCACCCACGCTGCCGTGATAGTTCTTGTCGGCGATGGGTACACAGGCGCTGAGGGCAGCGGCAGCCGCCGCGACACCAATCATCACCAAGGGCCTACGAATCGTCATGGTCCTGCTCCTGTTCGGTCTGGCCCCCGTCGTGGGCCTGCGGCTGTGCCTTCGATTCCGAAGTCGAAGTGGCTGCCCTGGCTGCCCCGAATGCAGACCTCAGTCCCACCCTCGACGAGGCATTGCCCCAGCGCGCTGACAGATTAGTCGGTGACCTGGACTGTTCGCAGGCGATTTTCACCATTCACGATGTGAGTATTCCGTCAGGCACATACGCTGCGAATTGCCAAGCGGCAGCAGCCAGTTGCCTCCGCTTCCCGTTTGGCGACAAGGGGGTCAGTGGACTTGGAAACTGCAATCTTGGTGTGGCTGTTCTGCGTAGCCATCGGGGCGGCAATCGCCAAGTCGAAGAATCGCCGCTGGACCGAGGGCCTGCTGCTGGGCGGCTTGCTCGGCGTGATCGGTGTGATCATTGAACTGTTCCTGCGGGCTCAACCTCCCGGTCTTCCGCCGTCCGGTTGGTACCCCGACCCAGATGGCAGTAGCAGCCAGCGATTTTTCTGGAATGGCAGAGAATGGGCCGACTTGCCGGCGCGCGCAGTCAATGGCGGCACCGCCAAGGCCGCGGTCCAAGCGCCAACCAAACAATGCCCAGACTGCGCCGAAACAATCCTCGCTGCCGCCAAGGTCTGCAAGCATTGCGGCTACCGCTTCCCTCTTCCCGTCGCACACGAGACGATGATTCCGCGTGGCACATCCAGCAAGGTGCGGTGCCACCAGTGCCAACATGTCCAGACAGTCCCACAGAGCGAGTCGACATTCGCATGCGAGCAGTGTGACGCAAAGCTGAAACGCCGGACGAGGACCTAGGCTCCGGTTGCGTTGCCGGACTGCGATGAGCTTCTGACGAATTCATGTAAAACGCACAGCGGCCCGATAAGCTGCCGTCCGAGCCGGGCGCAGGGGGTGAGACGATGGGCAAGACAGGCGACATCGTTGGTACGGCAATTGCCGCGCTGGGCGCGATCTGGGCAGTCATGCTGTACGTCGCGATATTCGGCGGCGACTGGGTCATGACCTGGCCCGGTTTTGGAGTTGTTCTGCTTTGGGTCGTCGGAGTGCTGCTGGCGCTCGCTTTCTACTTTCTGCCGACGATCAT
The DNA here is from genome assembly GCF_035617725.1 of Mycobacterium sp. 94-17. NCBI lineage: Bacteria > Bacillati > Actinomycetota > Actinomycetes > Mycobacteriales > Mycobacteriaceae > Mycobacterium > Mycobacterium sp. 94-17. The sequence continues at coordinate 7,177 of NZ_JAPIYN010000035.1, read as the reverse complement.
CGCCGCACTTAGAGGCATCCCTAATGCGCTGTCGGTGGCAGTGATCAACCTGTTCCTCGGTTGGACGCTTTTAGGCTGGGTAGCTGCCCTTGCAATTGCAGTGGCTGGCGTCAAAATCCGTGCTGCAGACTGACCAATGACCGCCCTGGCAGGGATGGACACCCCGAACAATTCTGCTTCTACAAATTCCCCAAGTTGAGCCGTTGCGCCTCGGCCATCGCCCGTTCCTGGGCGTTGCCCCTGGTATACCGGTCCAGCATTGACCTGTCGCGTCATTAAGTGTCGTACGTGCGCCGTAACCTGAACCTCGTGATCCTCGATGCGTTCCGTTGCGCCGCCCAGAACCTCACACACCCCTGCCTCAAAGGCTGGTCGATGTGGCTGCGTATCGACGGCGACTCCGAGGATCCCGCCACCTGGCACCCGGTCCACACCATCAGCAATCACGGCTTCCGCACGGACACCACCCAGCCGTTCGTTGAGGCGTTAACGGTCTCGTTCCGTGACGACACACCCGACGTGGTCCTCAACGAGGCCGACCCCGTCGAGTTCGCGGTCCCCCGCCCATCCGCAGGGTCCAGCGAGTGATCCCCGCCGACGATGTGTGGGACGAGCAGTGGGACGCCCCTCTCACCGACGCCCAGTGGAACGCCGTGAAGTGGATGTATGAGGACCGGTCACAACCAACGCCGCCCGCCGCTGACTAGAACCGGGCGACCCTAGTTCCTGAAAGTTCAGGCGCGGCCCGGGTGCCGACGCTAGTTCGCCTGGTCTGGACGGACGATGCAGGATCGCTGTTTAGGTTGTCTACTGAGGAAGCCGGCCCAGTGCGCATTCGGGATTGAAGCACCGTGTGTACCAGTCGTTGCGCGAGGACCGTGGCGACTGGGCGGTCGGGAGGGTGGTCAATTGACCCCACTTGGGTTGCTCGCACAGCTCACACAGTTCGTCCGTTGGCTGCCAATCGGTAGTAGGCATCGCGGTCTCCTCAGCCGTCGCTGACTCATGCGGTACAGACCCTACCGAGGGGCACCGACCGAAACGGCCGTAAATCATCCCAGTCCGCAGTCAGTCCGCAGTTGGTTTCAATGGCTCCGATGGCTGCGATGGCGGCAGGATCTTTGACCTGCGGTTTCCCTTAGCCACCCTCCGTGACCTGGGCGGTATACCGCGAGAAGCACGGATTCAAAACCCGTCCAGTGTGAGTTCGAATCTCACCGAGGGCACCAGGAAATCTCACGTCAACGGTTTGCAGCCACTTAATAGTCGTTAACTGAGACCCAAGTCCTACGCGTTTCGTCGGGGCGTGACGGGTCCGGTGAGTCTTGGCGCTCCCCTTGAGCTGGCCCGTGCCGGGCACGTCGGTGGCCGATTCGTGAGCATCGACCGTCTTGTTCTTGATGTCCCGGCGCCGCACGGCGACGGCTTCCCCCGAAGCGCAGCGCCGAACCGACACGCGCCGCGACGAGGCGCAGGCCCGCTCTGCCCACCTGGCCGGTGCACGACGGGAGTGGTGCGCGACAGTTTCGCCCCAGGAACGTCTCAGTGAGGCGATCCGGTATTTAAATCGAGCCCGAGAGCAAGCGCTATCCCCGAGCCGGCACGGCTAAAGACCTATGCTGGGAATAAAGGGAATGCCTTGGATCACTAGGCATCCCGAGGACCCCAGCATCACACCGACCGCAACTACGGCAAGTGAGAGAGCCCTCAGCGTCTTTTTGGTGGCCTTCACGGTCATCGGTCACACCCTTCTGCTGATGAGACAAGCCGTGGCAGCGAGCGGACGGCTTGAAGGCTGATGCTATCGCGTCTGCTTACGGGTGTGAACCAGCTCACAGTCCCGGCCGGCATTGCGAGCCGGTTCCCAGCGCCCCTGAGCGCACACACCAACACAGACTTGGTGATCGACGGAGATCACCACCTTGGTGGACGCCACCGGGACGGCCGCCCGCTCTGCCCAGATTCCTTGACGAGCCGGCATCCCAGCAAGTCAAAGTCGATGCTGTTTTCGACAGCGGCACTTTCAATTTCTGGCATGCACGGATGGGTCTTTTCTGGCGGTGTGTCCTCCCTCCCGACACGGATGCCCGGCATCTACTTGATGCGCACGAATCACGTTGCGATTCAGAGACGTACGCCTGGTGAGCGGACGGCGGAAACCCAAAGCGTTGCAGCAGATCATCGTCGTGGCGTTCCTGATGTGAGACGCGCCTTCGTCATACCGGGCGTCGTCGCGCGCGGCCGACGGTTCGCTACCGGCCCGTGCCGTTTATGTGGTGATCGCGCCCGGGAAGCTCGGCTGCCGACTCAGGCTTCGCGCCGAGGGCGCGTCGAAGAGGGCGGACACCGAGAGGTCGATGCCCAGGGCCGTATTGATCACGACGATCGCTCGTAGCCCTGACAGCGAGTCCCCGCCCAGGTCGAAAAACGACTCGTCGATGCCGACACGGTCGATCCCCAGCACTTGGGCGAAGATGCCGGCAACGATCTCCTCGATCGGGGCAGCCGGGGCGCTGTGGCCGTTGCCGGTGTCGTGATGGTTCGGCACCGGTGTGGTCGAGGCGCGGGTTCTCGCTACCCGATTGCCCCAGGCGTGCTCACCAGTGTTGAGCGCGGCCAGCGCCGACAGCGGCCGCGCCGGTCCGGCGGTCATGGCGGCCAGCACTCGGGTATACCGCTCGATCAGTTCTTCGATGTCGGCCATGCCGAAAATGTCGGTGCGGTGTTGCACTCGCAGTTGCAGTTCGCGGCCCGGCCCCGCTTGGATCGTCAGCGGATAGTGATAGCAGTCGCGGTTGGCGAACGCGGTGATGTTGAGCCCGTCGACGCCCATCGACGTGACGGTGTCGGTCGGGTAGTTCTCGTAGACGAAAACGGTGTCGAACAGCCGGTCGTGGCCGGTGATGCGGTGGATCTCGCTCAGCCCCAGGTGCTGGTGCTCGAGCGTGTGCTGATGCGTCCGCTGCAGCTGGTCGATCAGGTCGGTGGCGGTGGTCGCGGCCGTGAGGTGGGCGGGGACCGGCACCGTGTTGATCAACAACCCCACCATCGACTCCGCCCCGGGCACCTCGGCTGGCCGCCCCGAGACCACGGCACCGAAGGCCACATCGTGCCGGCCGGTCAGCGAGGCCAGCAATAACGCCCAGCCGGCCTGCAAGACCGTGTTGACGGTGGTGTGGCACGAACGGGCCAGTTCGCCAACGGCACGGGTGGTCTGCTCGGGCACCGTAAACGACGCGATGCCTCGCGGCCCGAGACCCAGCCGATCCGGCGGGCCGACCAGTGTGGGGGCCTCAAACCCGGCCAGCACCGAGTGCCAGGCCGCGCGGGCAGCCTCCAGATCTCGCTCGGCCAGCCACGTGACGAACCGGCGATACGGGATCGGTGCGGGCAGCCGCCGGCCCTGGTAGCCGGCGAAGATCTCGGCCAACAAAATCGGCAACGACCACCCGTCAAGCGCAATGTGGTGATTGGTCAACACAATTCGGTAGCTCTCGGGTGCGGTGCGGATCACCGCTACCCGGAACGCCGGCTGCTCCCCCAACGCACACACCGCGGCGCGCTCGGCCGCGCACACCTGCTCGATCCGCTCCTCGATATCAACACCGTTGACGCTGTCGAGTTCGAGATAGCGCCACGGCGCCACCGGGTCGGCCGGGATGATCTGTACCGGCTCGTCGTATTGCTCGCTAAACCATGCCACCAGGTTGGGATGACGACCCACCACCACGCGCACGGCCTCACCCAACCGGGGCGCGTCCAGCGGGCCACTGACCGCGATACCCAACTGCACCGCATAAGCGTCGTCGCCCGAGCTTCGCGCCGCCCGTGCGTGGAACAGCAACCCGTGCTGTAAGGGGGTCAGCGGCAACACATCCGCGATCTGGTACCGCTGCTGCATCTTCTCAAGGTGCTGCTGACTCAACCGGGCAGGCACGACATCGGACGGCGTCAATCCACCCCCACCACGCTCGACATGCGCACAAATACCGGCCAGAGCCTCAAACCACAACCGACTCAATCGCTCGACCTGCGCCTCATCGAGCACCGAGGGCGCCCACATCCAATTCGCCTGCAGAGACGGCCCATCCTCGCCATCCACCGTGGCGGCGTTGAGCTCCACAGTGTGCGCCAACGGCATCCCGATCGCACCCGCCACACCCACCAGCGACAAACCCTGCTCACTCACCCGCCACAACTGATCGCCCCGCACCCCCGCACCACCGAGGCGCCCCAAATAGTTGAACCCGATCACCGGATCCGCCCCACCCAACTCCACCTCACCGTTCAGATACCGCAACAACCCGTACGTCAGCCCATCCGGCACCGCACGCAACTGCTCCTTGGCGTCCTTGACCGCCGCACCCAATGCCGCCTCCCCCGCCAGCACCTGCGCCCACGACAAACGTCCCACCCGCAACGCCACCGGATACTTCGCGGTAAACCACCCCACCGTGCGGGACAGATCCACCCCGTCGGCCACCCCCTCCTCACGCCCATGTCCCTCGACATCAATCCCCACCACGGCCGCGGGGTCGCCCACAAACTGCGCCCACGCCACGCCAAACGCAATCACCAAAATGTCTTGCACCCCAGCATGAAACGCCGCTGGGACCCGCCCCAACAACGACCGAGTCGTCGCCACATCCAACCGCGCCGACACATGCCCAGCAGCAGCAAACGTATCCACCCCAGGCTCCACATCCGCCAACACAGCCGGCGTCGCCGCGACCTCCCGCCACGCGCCCGCCTGCGCCAGCACCCGCTGGTCATAGGCGTACTCAGCCAACAACGACGACCACCGCGCAAACGACGTCCCCACCGCCGGCAACACCACCGGTTGACCGCTGTGATGCTGTGCCCACCCAATATTGAGGTCTTCCAACAGGATTCGCCACGAGACCCCGTCGACGGCCAGGTGGTGAATGATCAACGCCAACTCGCCCGTCGCCCGCGCCCACACCGCGCGCACCATCGCCCCGGCCGCCGGATCCAACCCCGACCGCGCCGCCACCACCGCCGCCTCCGACAACTCCTCCACCGCCTGCACACACCCCCGCGCGTCCACCGACCCCACTTCACCCACCTTCAACGACCAATCCTCACCCACACGCATCCGCAACATCGCATGCCGATCCAGCAATGCCTGCACCAGCACCACCGCATCGGCCTCGGTCACCCCTGCCGGGGCCTGCACCACCATGGCCTGGTTGAACTGGTCCACCGGTCCATCCACACCGGCCAACCACCGCATGATCGGCGTCGCGACCACTGGATCGGTATCGGCGTCGGCATCGATCACATCGTCAGTGCCGCTGGCGACCCCGGCCACCGCCGCCAACCGGGCCACCGTCTGCTCCACGAAAATATCGCGTGGCCGACACCGCACCCCGGCAATGCGGGCGCGCACGACCACCTGGATGGCCAAGATGCTGTCGCCGCCCAAATCGAAGAAGGAATCATCGACACCGACCCGCTCCACACCGAGGACCTCGGCGTAGATGCCGGCCAGGATCTCCTCGGTGGCAGTGCCCGGGGCCCGGTAGCGCTCGTCGTCGGTATATTCGGGTGCGGGCAGGGCGCGTTTGTCGAGCTTGCCGTTGATCGTCAACGGCAGGTCCTTAATGGCGACGATCGCGGCCGGCACCATGTAGGCGGGCAGCCGCTCGGCCAGCGCGGTGCGCGCCCCAGCCGGGTCGGCGGTGCCGGTGATGTAGCCCACCAGGCGCTTATCACCCGGGGAGTCTTCGCGGGCGATCACCGCCGCCTGCTCGACCCGGGGTAGTGCACTCAGCGCCGCCTGGACCTCGCCGAGTTCGATGCGGTACCCACGGATCTTGACCTGCTCATCGGCGCGCCCCACGTACGCCAACTGCCCATCGGCACCCCACGACACCAGGTCCCCCGTCCGATACATCCGCGCACCCAAGCCGCCGAACGGACACGCCACGAACCGCGACGCAGTCAACCCCGCCCGACCCACATACCCGCAGGCGACGCCGGCCCCGGCCACATACAACTCCCCGACCACCCCCGCGGGGACCGGATGCAGACAGTCGTCCAGAACGAACAACGCCAGGTGTTCCAGTGGGACCCCGATCGGGCTGGCATTGCTGTCGAGATCTGCGTCGACGATCTCGTGCACCGAGGCGTGCACCGTCGTCTCGGTGATGCCATACATGTTGATCAGCCGCGATCCCCGGTGGTGTTCTAGCCAGGGCCTCAGGCGCTGCGGTTCCAGCGCCTCTCCACCGAACACCACCGTCTCGAGCTTGAGCTGATCTGCCAGCTCGGGTGCGAGTGCGTCGGCGCTTTGCAGCGCGTAGAACGCCGAGGGGGTCTGGCTCAGGACGCTGACCCGCTCCCTCACCAGCAAGGCGTGCAGGTCCTCCGGCGAACGGGTCACCGAATCGGGCACGATCACCAACCGTCCCCCGCACAGGAGCGCGCCGAAGACCTCCCACACCGAGAAGTCGAACGACAGGGAATGACACTGCGCCCACGCCCGTCCCTCCTGCGATTCAGCGCCGAGGTCCTCCAGCAGTTGGGTCACGTTGCGGTGGGTGATGGCCACGCCTTTGGGTGTGCCGGTGGTGCCCGAGGTGTAGATCAGATAAGCGATGTCCTCGGGCGCCGGCGCCGGTAGCGCCGCGTCGGGGCAGGCCGTGATCTGGGGATCATTGAGATCGATCACCGCGACGTCGTGGCCGTCCAGCCGCCCAGCCAGCATGGCGGTGGTGATCACCGCGCACGGGGCGGCGTCCTCGAGCATGAACGCGACCCGCGAATCAGGCAACGCCGGATCCAGCGCCACATACGCCGCCCCCGACTTCAGGACGGCCAGCATCGCCACGACCGCCTGCGCCGACCGCTCCACCAACAACGCCACACACTCACCCGCCCCCGCACCCGCACCAACCAGGAAGTGCGCCAACCGATTCGACGCCTCATCCAACTCCTGATACGTCAGAGTCTGGTCCGCGAAACTGACCGCCACCGCCTCCGGGGTGGCCGCCACATGCACACCGAACAACACCGGAATCGACACCCCCACCATCGCGGGCTGGTCCAACACACCCCGATTCCCCATCGCCTCCACACCGGCGCGCTCACCGGCCCCAAGCACCCCAATACCCGAAAGCCGCAGCCCGGGATCACCCACCATCTCCTCAAGCAC
>NZ_JAPIYN010000034.1:0-24930 GCF_035617725.1 Mycobacterium sp. 94-17 | reverse complement strand
CCGGCAAGCCCAACTGGCGGGTCCTCACATCCATCGTCGTCCGATGAACACAGCACCCCGGCAAGATCCGAAGAGCCGGATTACGCAGGTCAGACGTGTTTTTTGACCTTAACAGACAGCCTCGATGCTATCTAGCTGTGATTCGGTTCCTCTCCCATGGTTTGCCCGCGACGGGCACAACCAACGGAAGGAACCAAATGTCTGCACCCATTATCCCAACCCAGGCACACACTGTCACGGCGGCGACAACGCCGAGGTAGTCGTCTGGTGATCGCCTCCGCTTTCTGAAACCGACGATGACGATAAGAACCCGGACGGCGACGTGATCGGACCCGACGCAATCATCGAGGACGAGGATGCCGGCCAAGAGAGTAAGTGGGGCTGCGCTTCTGCCCTCTAGACCGTCGCTGTCGCGAGTTTGGTGCGCCGGCGAGGCTGTAGGTCCCTACACCGTTTGCGATCGTTGATCATCGCGTGCACGTGGGCTCAGGAACCCAACTGTGGGTAACGCGGACGACGAACGTCCCCGTGGGGAACTGAGGATAAGTCGAACTACTCAGGCTGGTAGTCGCCGATCGTGTGCACCCACGGACCAAGCTCTGGCGGTGTTGAGACTGGTGCCTGAAAGTCGCCGGAACCAGATTGGTTCTGGGACACCACAAACCAGCTACTTGGACTTGCCGGTGCCGCCGTGCCACGAGCCCGACCCTTGCCTGTGTTGGGAGTGACTGTTTGTCCCGTCACCGTCGTTAAGGTTGCTTGGCGTGTGATCGGGCGATGGCACGATCCCAGCCCACCTGGACCGCACCGTCGGGGCGCAGCAACACCGGCATCGCCGGATCCAGCGCATAGACAACAGGCGCGGCCGGCGGCATGAATCCTGACTGTGCCAGCGGTCGGCGCCAGGCTCGTTCAGTTGTCCACAGCGCCGCCGCGGCGTCCATTGCAGAAATAGCCGCCAAGGCCGCTCCAATGAGTCGCCGTCGGGTTTACGCTGCTGGGATATGAGCGCCTATCAGACGGTCGTAGTCGGTACTGACGGCTCGGAGTCGTCGCTGCGTGCGGTGGACCGCGCAGCCGCGATCGCTGCGGATCACGGGGCAAGATTGATCGTTGCGACGGCGCATCTGCCCGTCCCCGAGGAAAAGGGCCGCTACGCCATCCCGCCGGGGAGCGACCACGGCCAGGACTACCGGACCGTAGGCGAGGCCCCCTTCTACGCGATCCTGCGGGACGCCAGGGAGCGGGCGCGCAACGCCGGGGCCAAGAACGTGGAGGAGAAGTCGGTCGTCGGCGCCCCCATCACCGCGCTGGTGCACCTGGCCGAGGAGGTCGGTGCCGACCTGCTGGTCATCGGCAACGTCGGACTCAGCAGCGTCGCCGGGCGGCTGCTGGGATCAGTCCCGTCCGAAGTCTCCCGCAAGGCCAAGACCGACGTGCTGATCGTCCACACCATCGACTGAACCTGTATCTAGACCAATCGCCTGCCAAAAAGTGCCGGGTGGGTGTTTCCATCTAGACATTGACGAGGCAACTCCGGTGTTTTCGTGCGGAAATGTACCCCCGATGCCCGAGGCCATCGATGTAGCCACATCGAGCCGTCGGCTTTGGCGATTTCCTGGAACCGAATCGCCCTAGTCCGCGTCTGAATCGTTGTCGGGCCACCCCTTGCTCACCGGGGGTGGGTCCGGTCACTTTCATAGCCTCGCGTTGTGAGCCAGCCGTCGATTCTTCCGGCCACTGCCTGCCATCCGGGCGTAAGCATCACACATACTTGGTTGGCACGTCGCTTTGGCAATGGCATCGAACGACCTCAGCTTCGCGCCAGGATGAACGCCTCGATGCGTCGATCCCCGGCCCGCACTTCGTACTTGCACCAGCCCGGATACAGCTCGACACCTTTGGCCCAGATCTCGTCGCGCTCGCTCGGCACCGCGAGCCGCGCAGTGGCATTCCACGTATCGCGGCCGATGGTGACCGTCGCCTGCGGGTTGGCCTTCAGATTGTGGTACCAGGCCGGGTGCTTGGCGCCACCGAAGTTCGACGCGATCAGGCTCACGCCGTCCGGATGCGGGATGCCGTACACCGCGACGGTGCGTGGCTCACCGGATTTCGCGCCCGTGGTGGTGAGCATGACCACGGGGATCCCGGTCGCGACCTCGGCGAAGCTGCTCCTACCGCCGGTGGCTTTGCTGATGAGGCGGTCGAGGTGGTGGGCGGTCGGACGAAGAAGCGCCGCGCCAATTGGCGTGGAGGCGAAGCGCCGCATCGTCCGATGAAAGACATTCGCATCGCCAAACGATCGCCCGGTCATGGTGCCATTGTGGTTGCTGCGCGCGTTCCGAACAAGCAATTCCAAAACGCGCCCCACGGTGCTCACACGACATTAAGCTGCTGGTCGTGCGCGTGAAGGTGTTCGCTAAGGGCCGTGGCCGATGGCTGGCGATCGCGGCATCGCTCGTCGTCTCCGCCGCGATGATCCACGCGCAGGGCACCAAGACGCGCTGCTGCGTCGAGACGCCCGCGGCGATTCCCACCACCAGCGCGGCGGCGAAGCCGCCGCCGCCCACCGGCGCGGTTCGCGCCGCCACTCCGGCCGAGGTCGAATCGTTGACGGCGCTGGCACCACCCGCCCCCTCCGCCGGCAAGCAATTTCAGCTCCCATTGCCGCACAGCATCGGGTCTGAGGAACGATTGCAGGTCAAGACCATTTGGGCGGCACGCGTCATCAGCGTGCTCTTCCCCCAGATCAAGACCATCGGCGGATACCGCCAGGACGCGTTGCCTTGGCATCCCAACGGCCTGGCGATCGACGTGATGATCCCGAACTACCACAGCCTCGAAGGCATCGAGCTGGGCAACCAGATCGCCGGTTATGCCCTGGCGAACGCGAAACGATGGGGCATCAACCACGTGATCTGGCGGCAGAAGATCTACCCGGGCGTCGGCGGCGGCAACTGGATGGCGGACCTGGGCTCAGAGACCGCCGACCATTACGACCACGTTCACATCGCCACCGGCGGCGGGGGCTACCCCACCGGACGGGAAACCTATTACATCGCCTCGATGACCCCTGCCCCGCCGGACTGATCCGTCATGCCGCGGCGAACGCCGCCACCGGCATTTCGACGCTCCCCTTGCAGGGACCGCTGGTGATGTCGGTGTGCCATGTCCCGCGCAGCGAACCATCGGGTTGCGGTGTGTAAAACGCCCATGATCTCGCGGGCGCCCACACCTTCGAAATCCCTTCGCCCATATAACAATCCCATTGGAAGTCGAACCGCTCGACCCACCTCGTTCCGTCCCAGGTGTAATGCGAGGGCTGGGGCAGCGTCGGGTTTTTGGGCGTGGGCCCGTTCGTGGCGGTGGCCACACACTGGCCCGACGAGCACGCGGTGGTGAAGACGTAGTCCGCGCTGAAGGTCGGTTCGGCCTGCGTGGCGGCGACGCTGGAGCCGGTCTTGTCGGCCGCGTACCTCACCAGTGAGTATTTCCCGTTCCACGATGGCGGCGTCGCCGTCGCGCACATGACGGGTGCGCCGGCGACACATGCGGCGACGGCCGCAAGCACGCCGACTACCCGAGACCCCGGCCGCATTGCGTCAATGGTGGGTGGTCGACGACGCGGTGTGGTCTCGGTGCGGACACGATCGCGGCGTTGTCGCCACGCTCATCGCCCCCGCAGCAGAAACAACCCGTAGGCGGCAACCGATTGCGCGTCGGCGATCACTCCTTCGCGAATCATCTGTTCGACGTCGTCACGCGAGAACCATGCACTGCACATGTCCTGCTCCTCGTGCTCGCGGTCGGCTTTCCCTTCGGCGATACCCGTGGCCAGAAACACCCAGCCACGCTGGCTGGTCATGCCCGGCGCGGTGTCGAGCCGGCCCAGCGCCTCGAACGAGGTTGCGCGCAAACCTGTTTCCTCACGCAACTCGCGCTCGGCCAGCTCTGCCGGTTCGGTGTCGGCCAGATCGGGAGCGGTGCCTTGCGGAAACTCCCAGCGCCGCGCACCGAGGGGATAGCGGAACTGCTCGACCAATCGGAAACCGTGCCCGTCATAGGGCATCACGAGCGCATAGGCCGGCTTGTCGACCACGCTGTAGATGCCCGCGCTGCCGTCGGGACGGCGGATGTCATCCTCCCGCAGCACCATCCACGAATTCCGGTAGATCTCACGACTCGCGAGGCATTCGATGAAAGTCACGTCGCCAGTATGGCCGTGGCGCGGCGAGGAGTAGCGTCCCAAGCTATGCCGACCCCAGAAGCCGTCACCGAGACCGTCAATCGATACCTCGCGCTGGTCGCCGCCGGCACCGCTGACGACATCGTGTCCCTCTATGCCGCCGACGCCACCATCGAGGACCCGATCGGATCCGACATCCGCCGCGGGCATGACTCCATCCGGGCGTTCTATGCCGCGTTCCAAGACGCGAACAAGGACACCGAACTCGCCGAATTGCGCGTCTCCGGCAGCGAGGCCGCCTTCTTCTGGCACCTGACGCTCGAGGCCGGCGACAGCCGCACCAGAATCTCACCGATCTCGGCGATGTCGTTCGATGAGCACGCGAAGATCACATCGATGCGCGCGTTCTGGTCACCCGCCGACGTTCAGGTCCTGTAAGGCGGCCGGTCGCCTCGCCGATTTTGTTGGCCCACAGGCTACTTGGAATCCGGCCGCGGATAGCGTGACCGCCCCACCCAGATCGACATCGCGCACCATGTCGATCAGCAGGTTGATCCGATCCAACCAGTGCCCGATAGTCATAGAACAGCTCAGGGCCAATGTCGTCAGAGTGGGGATACATGAGCACGCGCCGCCGCATCATCGTCAGCGGTGAGGACGCGCTGGCGACCACGATTGCCGAGGAACTGAACCGCGCGGGCGCCACCGTCGCCAAGCTGCACAGCGAGGAGCTGACAGGCGCCAACCTTGCCCGCGCGAGCGCCATCGTGTGCGCGGGGGACGACGATGCGAGGAATCTCGAAATCGCCTTGCTGGCAAGGAAAGCCAATCCCCATGTGCGGGTCGTCGCCCGTTTGGGCAACGACGTGCTGCGGGCGGCCGTGGCCGCCGACAACGGTCCCGGCGCGATCCTGGACGTCGCCGACCTCGCGGCACCATCGGTCGTCGAGGCCTGCCTGTCGAGCCGTACACACCCGATCGAGGCGGCCGGCATCCAATTTCTGGTGTCGGGGACCGAGGCGCCATACAGCGCCAGCCTGCGCGACATCTACGGCGACCTGGCGCCGGTAGCCGTCATTCACGGCGAGAACTCCGAAAATCCCGGCGAGGTGGTGCCCTGCCCCGGCCGGGATCATCAGGTCCGCGCCGGTGACTGGACGGCCATGATCGGCACCGTCGACGACCTGGCCGCCCGCGGCATCAGCGTTCCCCGATCGACTGCGACGCGTTCTCACCAATCGTGGTTGCGACGCGGGTCCGATGCTGCCCGCGCGGTGCGCGACGACGTGAACCCGCTGATCTTCCCGGCGCTGATCGCCGCGTTCGTCTTGCTGCTCGGGTCCACGACCGTGATGCATTACTCCTACCGGAGGCCACGGTTGTCGTGGCTGGACGCGTTGTACTTCACCTCAGAGACCCTCACCACGGTCGGCTACGGCGAATTCAGCTTCGCGCGGCAAGTGCCGTGGCTACGAGTGTTCGCTGTCGCCATGATGTTCGGCGGCGTGACGACAACCGCGCTCCTTGTCGCGTTCGTGGCGGACCTGCTGCTGTCACGCCGCTTCGTGCACTCGGCAGGAGTCCGGCGGGCACGCCACTTGCGCAACCACATCATCGTGGTGGGGCTGGGTTCGTTCGGCAGCCGCGTCGTCGGCGACCTGACCGCCGCCGGCTACGACGTCGCCGTGATCGAGCGCGACGAGAACAACCGCTTCCTGTCGACGGCGGCCGAACTCGACGTGCCGGTGATCTTCGGCGACGCCACCCTGCGCCAGACGTTGAAGTCCGCGCGCGTCGACCGTGCCCGCGCCGTCGCGGTGCTGACCCAGGACGACATGGTCAACATCGAGACAGGGATCGTGCTGCGCGAAATGCTCGGTCCCCGGGTGATGCCCGAGGTCGTCCGGCCCGACGTGCCGATAGTGCTGCGTATCTACGACCGCGAGCTCGGCGACGCGGTGGCAAAGCGGTTCGGTTTCGAGAACGTTCGTTCGATCGTCGACCTCGCTGCGCCCTGGTTCATCGGCGCCGCGATGGGCCTGCAGGTGCTGGGAACGTTCTCGGTCGGACAGCGCTCGTTCATGCTCGGCGCCATGCACGTGGCGGACGGCAGCGAACTCGACGGGCTGCGGATGTTCGAGATGTCCACCCAGACCCGCGTCATCGCGATCACCCGCCGGGATACGCCGACCGAGCTGCACCCGCGCCGGGACGCGTGGCTCGGCGGCGGCGACACCGTCTACCTGGTGGGGCCGTACCGCGAGCTGCTGGAAACGCTGCGCAAGGGACAGCCGCCCCAGGAGCCCGCCGAGACTACAGCCGCGCCGCCACGTCCGCGGCGCGGCGAAGCTGATCGACATCCGAGCTCGTCGGTATGAGCTGAACCTCGTCGGTGCCGATCTCATCGAACCTGCGCAGCACGTCCAGCAGCTCGTCTTCGTCGCCGGCCCAGCCCGTCGTCGGCGCCATCGCGTCGACATATTCGGCCGGTATCCAGTTCATGTAGCGCCGCAGATGACGGTGCACCTGGTCGCGAGACGCCTCGGGTGACCCGAACGCGAACCAGAACGACGTGATCAGGTGGGGTTGGCGCTTGCCGGCCTCGGCCCAGGCCGTTCGGGTCACGTCGAACAGCTCGCTCTGCTTGGCGACGTCGAGGTCCAGGGTGGTGCCGGCCAGCCCCTCGGCCCACGCGGCCGCGCTGCGGATGGTCTTCGGCCCGATGCTGCCGACGAACAGCGGCGGGCCGCCCGGCTGGACCGGCGCCGGCCCGACCGGCAGCACCGAGTCGGTGGTCTTCTCCCCCGCCCAGACTCGCCTCATCACCGCGACGCGCTCGGCCAGGCCGCGCATGGTCTGTGACGCCGGATCGGCGCTGACGGCGTGGTAGTCCTCGTGCCGGCCGCCCACCCCGATACCCACGGTCAACCGGCCGCCGCTGAGCAGGTCGCCGGTCGCCAAGCCCTTCGCGAGCATGACGGGGTCGTGCAGCTGCGGCACGATGACGGTCGTCAACAGCCGCACCCGGTCGGTCCAGGCGGCCAGCGCCCCCAGCAACGTCAGGTTGTCCGGGTTGTCGAAGGCGATGCGCTCGCCCCAGCACAGCGACGAGAACGGGCCCTCGTCGATCGCGCGCGCCCACGACTCGAGCACCGTCGCGTCCAGGTCAGGCTCCATCACCGGCATGGTCATCGCAATCCGCACGACGGCGATTCTGGCATGTTTAACATGCGGCCTTCGGGTGGAACCATGAAGCGAGTGGCGTTCACCAGTAGTTCCATCGCGCATGTCCGGCTGACCGTGACCGATATCGAGCGGTCCCGGCAGTTCTACGAGAGCGTGTTCGGCTGGCCGGTACTGCTGGAAATCCCCGACAACGCTGACGAGTCCACCCGCAACCAGCTGGGCTTCTTGTTCGGCGGCGTCGTCTACGACCTCGGCGGCACGCTACTCGGGCTGCGGCCGGTCGCCGCGGACCGCTTCGACGAAGACCGCGTCGGGCTCGACCACATCGCCTTCCGGCTCGCCGGCAAAGATGAATTAGATTCTGCAGCAACACATCTCGACGAACTCGGTGTCGCCCACGAACCGATCAAAGACATCGGGCCGTCCTACATTCTGGAATTCCGCGACCCCGATAACATCGCCCTGGAGCTGACCGCGCCGAAGTGACGCGGCGTTGTCGCGCGGGACACCCGATGGTTGACTGGACAGAACTATGACCGTCAGTTTCAACCACACCATCGTCGCGTCACGCGACAAGCGCGAATCCGCCGAGTTTCTCACCGAGCTGCTCGGTCTGCCCGGCCCGAAGCCCTTCGGCCACTTCATGGTTGTCGAGCTCGACCACGGCGCCAGTCTCGACTACGCCGATGCCCCCGAAGGCGCGGACATCCCGCGGCAGCACTACGCGTTCCTGGTGTCCGAGCAGGAGTTCGACACCATCTACGCGAAGATCTCCGCACGCGGGCTGCAGCACTGGGCCGATCCGGGCCGCAAACGTCCCGGCGAAATCAACCACAACCACGGTGGGCGCGGAGTGTACTTCCCGGATCCGTCCGGCCACGCCATGGAAATCCTCACCAGCCCGTACGGATCGGCGGGCTGAGCGAGCCTAGTCTCCGGTGCGCGCTGTGCCGTGCCGCTGGCTTTCCTGCCTGCGATACTCGTCGGCCAGCTGCGCGACGTGCTTGGGCAGGCCGCCGGTGGCGACGTCGGCCAGCGTCGTTTCCTCCAGCACCGAGCGCATGCTGGCCCGCAACGCGCGCCAGACGTCGGTGAGCGCGGCCGTCGGGCCCGAGTACGGCAGGTCGCCGAGCCCGATGTCACGAACGCTGGCCAGCGGTCCATCGATACACCGCAGCACGTCGGCAATGCTGATGTCTTTTCCGGGACGTGCCAATTCGTAACCACCCTCGCGGCCGCGATGGCTTCGCACCAGCCGGTCGGTACGCAGGTTGGTCAGGATGTCGACGAGAAATTGCGGCGGAATGCCCTGGGCGTGGGCCAGGTCGTCGGTCTTCACCAGCGTTCCGTCGGGCACCGTGGCGAGCTGAATCATCGCCCGCACGGCATACTCCGCCTTCGCCGACATGCGCACGAACAGGATTGTGCCACCCGGCGCGTCGATATCCGTGCAGCCTGGCTGATGCGGCGGCTACCCGCGGGATTCGAGCAGGTCGATGACCCGCTGCGCCTGCTCCCCGACGGTCCCGTCCGGGGTGAGGCGCAGATCGGGGTCCGCCGGCGCCTGGTACGGGCTGTCGATCCCGGTTAACTGGGTGATCTCCCCCGCCCGCGCCCTGGCGTACAAACCCTTGGGATCACGCTTCTCGCATTCCTCGATCGGGGTGTCGCAGAACACCTCGATGAAATCGAAGCCGGCGTCGGCGTGCACCCGGCGGGCCAGTTCGCGTTGCTCTACCAGCGGACTGATCGCCGGCACCAGCACGACGTTGCCGCAGTCGGCGAGCAGTGCGGCCACGTGCGCCAGCCTGCGCAGGTTCTCGGCCCGGTCGGCCATGCTGAAGCCCAAGTCGGCGTTCAAGCCGTGCCTGAGGTTGTCACCGTCGAGAACGTAAGCCGCGGAACCCTTTTCGAGGAGCTTCTGCTCGACCAGCATGGCCACCGACGACTTGCCGGAACCCGACAGACCGGTGAACCACACCGTCTTGCCCCGAGGCCGCGCCTCGGCGATGGCGGATGACTTGTGCCGCACCGTGTTCGGGCTCGCGGCCTGTGCCGAAGCATCGCGCAGCACCATCCCGGCCGCCACCGTTCCGTTGGTGTGCGGGTCGATGAGGATGAACGACCCGGTGCTGGGGTTGCGGGTGTATTCGTCGAGCAGCAGCGGCACCTGGGTGCGCAACGAGATGCGGCCGAGCTCGTTGAGCTTCAACGCCGTTGCCGTCGTGTCGCGATGCAGGGTGTTCACGTCGAGCCGGTAGTCGAGCGCGGTCACCTTGGCATGGGTGGTGCGGGTGGTGTGTTTGATGACGTAGTCGCGCCCGGGCTCGAGTGCGGCGTTGTCGGCCATCCAGCACACCGTCGCGTCGAACTGCTGCGCGACCCGGGGCTGGTTGTGGATGCGTGCGATCAGGTCGCCGCGCGAGATGTCGATCTCGTCGGCCAGGGTCAGCGACACCGCCATCGGCGGGAAGGCTTCGTCCACCGGACCATTCGGCCCATCGATCGCGGTGATGTGGGTGCGCTTGCCGACCGGAAGCACCACCACTTCATCGCCGGGACGCATCACCCCGCTGGCCACGGTGCCGGCGTAGCCGCGGTGGTCCTGGTGCTCGCGGGTGTGTGGGCGGATCACGTACTGCACGGGGAACCGCACGTCGACCATGTTGCGGTCGCCCGCGATGTACACCCCTTCGAGGTGCGACAACAGCGCCGGGCCCTCGTACCACGGTGTCTGGTCCGACTTGGTCACCACGTTGTCGCCGTGCAGCGCCGACAGCGGGATGGTGGCCACGTCGTGCACGTCCAAGCGTGCGGCGAACGCGTGGAATTCGTCCCGGATCGCCTCGAATTTCTCTCTGTCCCAGCCGATCAGGTCCATCTTGTTGACCGCGAGCACGATGTGCCGGATGCCCAGCAGAGACGCCAGGAAGGCGTGCCTGCGTGACTGCTCGAGCAAGCCGTGCCGTGCGTCGACCAACACGATCACCAGTTGCGCGGTCGACGCCCCGGTCACCATGTTGCGGGTGTACTGGATGTGGCCGGGGGTGTCGGCAATGATGAATTTCCGTTTGGGAGTGGCGAAGTAGCGGTACGCGACGTCGATCGTGATGCCCTGCTCACGCTCGGCCCGCAGGCCGTCGGTCACCAGCGCCAGGTCGGTGTAGTCGTGTCCGCGATCCTTCGACGTCTGCTGCACCGCGGCCCACTGGTCTTCCATCACGGCCTTGGAGTCATAGAGCAGGCGGCCGATCAGGGTCGACTTGCCGTCGTCGACGGAACCCGCAGTCGCCAAACGCAATAGCGTCGTCATCAGAAGTATCCTTGCCGTTTACGGTCTTCCATGCCGGCTTCCGAGATCCGGTCGTCGGCTCTGGTGGCCCCGCGTTCGGTCAGCCGCGACACCGCGGTCTCGGCGATGACCTCGTCGACGGTCGCGGCCTGTGATTCCACGCATCCGGTGCACGTGACGTCGCCGACGGTGCGGAACCGCACCGTCGTTTCGAACACCGGCTCGTCGGCCGCAGGCCGCATGTTGCGGTCGACCGCCAGCAGCATGCCGTCGCGGCGAAACACCTTGCGCCGGTGCGCGTAGTAGATCGACGGCAGAGCGATGTTCTCGGCGCCGATGTAGGACCAGATGTCGAATTCGGTCCAGTTGGACAACGGGAACACCCGGATGTGCTCGCCCTTATGATGACGGCCGTTGTAGAGGTTCCACAGCTCGGGCCGCTGCGCCTTGGGATCCCACTGACCGAACTCGTCGCGGAAGCTGAACACCCGTTCCTTGGCGCGGGCCTTCTCTTCGTCGCGGCGCGCTCCCCCGAATGCGGCGTCGAACTTGTTCTCCCCGATGGCCCGCAGCAGCGGCACGGTCTGAATCGAGTTGCGGCCCTGGCGCGGCTCGACGACGCGCCCGGCGTCGATGTCCTCCTGAACCGAGGCGATCACCAGACGCAGCCCGTGCTCGGCCACCAACTCGTCGCGCGTCGCGATCACCTCGTCGAAGTTGTGCCCGGTGTCGACGTGCATCACCGGGAAGGGCAGCCGGCCCGGGCGGAACGCCCGCAGCGCCAGGTGCAGCATGACGATGGAGTCTTTGCCGCCGGAGAACAGCAGCACGGGCCGCTCGAATTCCGCAGCCACCTCGCGGATGATGTGGATCGCCTCTGCCTCCAGCGAGCGCAGATGACTCAATTCGTACTGCCCGGGGGCCGGGGCCACCTTCAGATCACCGGTCATGGCTTCCTTCGTGGTAAACCTGGCAGAATTGACCAGATTTGGCATATTAGTGATATATGACACCATCCCGGCCCGCCGCTGTCAACCGGGTCACCAGTCGCGGCGACGGTTTCGCGTTCGGTTGGGATGCGATAAGCATGGGCAGATGACTGCCTCCCCTGAAGCCGCCGACCCATCCGCGCCGAGCGGTCGCGACGTGATCGCGCAATTCCTTCCCCAATCCCCGTTCGTCGTGAAGCTGGGCATCGTCGCCGAGCGGCTCGAGGACGACGAAGTCCGGCTGCGGCTGCCCTGGGACCCGTCCAACGTGACCATCGGCGAGATGGTGCACGGCGGGGCGATCGCCACGCTCGCCGATCTCACCGTGATGGCGGCGGCGTGGTGCGGCGCGCAGGCGCCGCCCGAATTGCGGGGTGTGACGGTGTCGATGGCGCTGGACTTCATGGCCCCGGCCAGGGCCACCGACGTGATCGGGGTCGGCCGGGTGTTGCGGCGCGGCCGGTCGCTGGTCAACTGTGAGGCCGAGATCATCGACCCGCAGGGCACCCTGGTCGCCAAGGCGCTGGCGACCTACAAGGTGGGGTGATCTGTTCTGCGTCGCCGCCGACGGATCAGAGCGTGATTTCCTCGAGCCGGCCGGTGGCCACGTCGAAGACGAATCCGCGTGCGGAGACATGCTTGGTGACGAACGTGCTGCCCTCGATGCGGCGCAGCGATTGCCGGACATCCTCGGCGACGTCACCGAAAGCCTCCGCCGCCCACGGCGGTTTGATCCCGGTCTCCTCCTGGATGCTGCGCTTGAAGTCGTCGTCGGTGAACGTGAGCATGCCGCAGTCAGTGTGGTGAATCAGGATGATCTCCCGCGTCCCCAACAGGCGCTGGCTGATCGCCAGGGAGCGGATGACGTCGTCGGTGACGACTCCGCCGGCGTTGCGGATGACGTGGGCGTCCCCCTCGTTGAGCCCGAGGACGCGGTAGACGTCGAGCCGGGCGTCCATGCACGCGACGATGGCGACGTGTTTGCCCGGCGGCAGTGGCAGCGGACCTTCGAAGCTGCCCGCATATTCGGCGTTGTTAGCCAGGTAATCATCGGTAACCGTCACGCCAGCCTCCTTGACAGTGTCGCGGACTGAGCCGTGCGCGTTTGCCGCGCGCCTGGCACCGCGGTGGATCCTAACAACCGATCACACGCGATTCACCCCTGAGAATCAACCGGATCCGAAGGTGATCCAACGCGCCGGGCGCTGCGGGACGACGCCGTGCTGCCGGGTCGATAGCCTGTCCACATGCGGCGTGGGGTGTGCGGAGGGGCATGACTCGGTTTCTGGCGCGCCGGTTGCTCAACTACGTCGTGCTGCTGGCGCTGGCATCTTTTCTGACGTTTTGCCTGACATCGGTGGCCTTCAGGCCACTGGACAGCCTGCTGCAGCGCAACCCGCGCCCGCCACAAGCCGTGATCGACGCCAAGGCCCACTCGCTCGGGCTGGATGAGCCGATACCGGTCCGCTACGCGCATTGGGCGTCGCACGCCGTGCGCGGCGACTTCGGCAAGACCATCACCGGGCAGCCCGTCGGGACCACGCTGTCGCGTCGCGTCGGGGTAACCCTGCGCCTGCTGGTTATCGGTTCGCTGGTCGGCACCGTGCTGGGCATCGCGGCCGGGGCATGGGGCGCCATTCGTCAGTACCGACTCAGCGACCGGGTGGTCACCATGGTGGCCCTGCTGCTGCTCAGCACGCCGACTTTCGTGATCGCCAGCCTCTTGATCCTCGCCGCGCTGCGGGTGAACTGGGCGCTGGGCATGCACGTCTTCGACTACACCGGCGAGACCTCACCCGGCGTGATCGACGGGGCCGGCGCGCGACTGCTCGACCGGTTGCGGCATCTGGTGTTGCCGTCGCTGACCCTGGCGCTGGCCGCCGCGGCGGGATACAGCCGCTACCAACGCAACGCGATGCTCGACGTGCTGGGCCAGGACTTCATTCGCACGGCGCGGGCCAAGGGACTCACCCGGCGGCGGGCGCTGGTCAAGCACGGGCTGCGCACCGCGCTGATCCCGCTGGCCACCCTGTTCGCCTACGGAGTGGCCGGCCTGGTCACCGGCGCGGTGTTCGTGGAGAAGATCTTCGGCTGGCACGGCATGGGCGAATGGCTGGTGCAGGGGATCGCGACCCAGGACACCAACATCATCGCGGCGATCACCTTGTTCTCCGGCGCGGTGGTGTTGCTGGCCGGCCTGCTGTCGGACGTGTTCTACGCCGCCCTCGACCCGCGGGTGCGGGTGTCATGACATCCGAGGCGAACACCGATGCCGCACATGGTATTTCGGGTCCCGGCAGTGCGGATTTCGCCTCACGCCGAACCCTGGTGCTGCGCAGGTTCGCCCGCAACAGGATCGCGGTGGCGTCGCTGACGTTGCTGGTGCTGCTGTTCGTCGGCTGCTACACACTGCCCGCGGCGCTGCCCTATTCCTACGAAGACCTCGATTTCGGCGCGCTGCTGCAGCCGCCGAACGCGCGGCACTGGCTGGGCACCAACTCGCTGGGTCAAGACCTGCTGGCGCAAATCCTGCGCGGGATGCAGAAGTCGATGCTGATCGGTGTCTGCGTCGCGGTGATCTCCACTGGCATCGCCGCCACCGTCGGGTCGATCGCGGGCTACTTCGGCGGCTGGCGGGACCGCGTGCTGATGTGGGTGGTCGACCTGCTCCTGGTGGTACCCGGCTTCATCCTCATCGCCATCGTGACGCCGCGAATCAGGAACTCGGCCAATGTCTTGATGCTGGTCCTGCTGCTGGCCGGATTCGGCTGGATGGTCAGTTCGCGCATGGTGCGCGGCATGACCATGAGTTTGCGTGAACGCGAATTCATCCTCGCCGCAAAGTATATGGGCGTGTCGAGTCGTCGCATCATCGTCGGCCACGTGGTACCCAACGTCGCGTCGATCTTGATCATCGACGCGGCGCTCAACGTCGCCTCGGCCATCCTGGCCGAAACCGGCTTGAGCTTTCTCGGCTTCGGCATCCAGCCGCCGGACGTGTCGCTGGGAACGTTGATCGCCAACGGCACCCTGTCCGCGACCACCTTCCCCTGGGTGTTCCTGTTTCCCGCGGGCGTGCTGGTGCTGATCTTGGTGTGCGCCAACCTCACCGGCGACGGCCTGCGTGATGCGCTCGACCCCGGCAGTGCGGGGCTGGGGGGTGGCGCCCGATGAGCCCGCTGCTCGAGGTGACCGACTTGGCGGTCACCTTCCCGTCCGGCGACGCGCCGGTGGCCGCGGTGCGCGGTATCAGCTACCGCATCGAACCGGGAGAAGTGGTCGCCATGGTCGGCGAATCCGGTTCGGGGAAGTCCGTTTCGGCGATGGCGACCATCGGCCTGCTGCCCGAGTACGCACAGGTGCGCGGCTCGGTGCGGTTGCACGGCACCGAACTGCTGGGCCTCGGCGACGACGCGATGTCGCGATTCCGCGGCAAGACGGTCGGCATGGTGTTCCAGGATCCGATGTCGGCGCTGACGCCGGTCTACACCGTCGGCGACCAGATCGCCGAAGCGATCGAGATCCACCAGCCGCGGGTGGGTAGGAAGGCCGCCCGCGGGCGCGCCGTGGAATTGCTCGACCTGGTGGGGATCTCGCAAGCGCAACGGCGTGCCCGCGCATTTCCGCACGAGCTGTCCGGGGGCGAGCGGCAACGGGTGGTCATCGCGATCGCCATCGCGAACGACCCGGACCTGCTGATCTGCGACGAGCCGACTACCGCGCTGGACGTCACGGTGCAGGCGCAGATTCTCGAGGTACTCAAAAAAGCGCGCGACATCACCGGCGCGGGCGTGCTCATCATCACGCACGACCTCGGTGTGGTCGCGGAGTTCGCCGACCGTGCCGTGGTCATGTACGCCGGACGGGTAGTCGAATCCGCGGACGTGACGACGCTTTACCGGGATCGCCGAATGCCCTACACCGTCGGGCTGCTGGGCTCGGTCCCGCGGCTCGACGCCGCCCAGGGCACCCGGCTGGTGCCGATCCCCGGCGCACCGCCGTCGCTGGCCGGCTTGGACGCCGGGTGCCCCTTCGCTCCGCGCTGCCCGCTGGCCATCGACGAATGCCGGCTCGCGGAGCCGGCATTGCTGTCCGTCGGCACCGATCACCGGGCGGCCTGCATCCGCACCGACGAGGTCGACGGGCGCAGCGCCGCGGACATCTACGGGGTGAGCACCGAAGCCCCGCACGCGGAATCCGCCGACACGTCGGTCGTCGTCCGAATACGCGACCTGACCAAGACCTACCGGCTGACCAAGGGCGTGCTGCGCCGCAGCGCCGGCACGGTCCGCGCCGTCGACAGCGTCAGTTTCGAACTGCGGCAGGGCCGCACCCTCGGCATCGTCGGCGAGTCCGGTTCGGGCAAGTCGACCACCTTGCACGAGATCCTGGAACTGGTTGCGCCGCAATCGGGGTCGATCGAGGTGCTGGGCACCGATGTCGCCACCCTCAGCGCCGCGAGCAGGCGCGCGCTGCGGCGCGACATCCAGGTGGTGTTCCAAGACCCGGTGGCGTCCCTGGACCCGCGGCTGCCGGTATTCGAGCTGCTCGCGGAGCCGTTGCGGGCCAATGGGTTTGACAAGGTCCACACCAACACGCGCGTTGCCGGGCTGCTGGACATCGTGGGACTGCGCCGCGCGGATGCGGTCCGCTACCCCGCCGAATTCTCCGGCGGCCAAAAGCAGCGCATCGGCATCGCCCGTGCGCTGGCACTGCAACCGAAGATCCTGGCGCTCGACGAGCCGGTCTCCGCGCTCGACGTGTCCATCCAGGCCGGGATCATCAACCTGCTGCTCGACCTGCAAGACCGGCTTGGTCTGTCCTATCTGTTTGTTTCCCATGATCTTTCGGTGGTGAAGCATTTGGCGCACCAGGTAGTCGTGATGCACGACGGCGCGATCGTGGAGCAGGGCGACAGCCGCCGGGTGTTCGCCGATCCGCAACACGAATACACCCGGGCGCTGCTGAACGCGGTGCCGCAACCGGATCCGGGCAGACGTGGCTAGCGGCGTGGTCAGGGCGGGCCGCGACATCCGGGGCGCAGCGCTGTTTTTCGCTATCGCGCTGGCGCTCTCGGGCTGCTCGCCGAGCATCAACCTGATTCCCGAGAGCGGCCAGAGCGCGCAGGTCGGCTCGACGAGCGACATCAACCCGCACGATCCGGCCACCCTGCGGGACGGCGGCGATCTGCGACTCGCGCTGACCGACTTCCCGCCGAACTTCAACATCTTGCACATCGACGGCAATTCGGCCGACGTCGCCGCGATGATGAAGGCCACTCTGCCGCGGGCCTTCATCATCGGGCCGGACGGCTCGACGACCGTCGACACCGACTACTTCACCAGTGTGGAGCTCACCGGCACTGCGCCACAGGTGGTTACGTACACGATCAACCCCAAGGCGATGTGGTCCGACGGGACACCGATCACCTATGAGGACATCGCCAGCCAGATCCACGCGCTCAGCGGCGCCGACAAGGCCTTCGAGATCGCCGGGTCCGGCGGCGCCGACCGCGTCGCGTCGGTGACCCGGGGGGTCGACGACCGGCAGGCGATCATGACCTTCGCCAAGCCCTACGCCGAATGGCGGGGCATGTTCGCCGGCAACGGAATGCTGCTGCCCAAGAGCATGACGGCCAACCCGGAGGCGTTCAACAAAGGACAGCTGGAGGGGCCGGGTCCGTCGGCCGGGCCGTTCGTCGTCTCGTCGCTGGACCGGACCGCCCAGCGGATCGTGTTGAGCCGCAACCCGAAATGGTGGGGGCGGCGGCCCCGCCTGGACAGCATCACCTACCTGGTGCTCGACGACGCCGCGCGGCTCCCGGCGTTGCAGAACAACACGATAGACGCCACCGGGGTCGGCACGGTGGACCAGCTGACCATCGCGCAGCGCACCAAGGGGATCTCGATCCGGCGTGCGCCGGCCCCGGCCTGGTCGCACTTCACTTTCAACGGCGCCCCGGGCTCGATCCTGGCCGACAAGGCGCTGCGCGTCGCGGTGGCCAAGGGGATCGATCGGCAGACCATCGCCAAGGTCGTGCAATACGGGCTTACCAGCGACCCGGTCGCGCTGGGCAACCACATCTATGTTGCCGGTCAGCAGGGCTATCAGGACAACAGCTCGGTGCTGCCCTACGCCCCGGCCGCCGCCGGCCGCGAGCTGGACGCGTTGGGCTGGAAGCTGGCCGGGCGATTTCGTGAGAAGGACGGCAGGCAGCTGGTCATCCGCGACTTGTTCTACGACGCCCAGGGCAGCCGCCAGTTCGCCCAGATCGCCCAGCACAGTCTCGCTCAGATCGGCGTCAAGCTCGAACTCGTCTCGCGTTCGGGCAGCGGCTTTTTCACCAACTATATCAACGTCGGTGCATTCGACATGGCCCAATTCGGCTGGCTCGGAGACGCTTTCCCGCTCTCGGCGCTGACCCAGATCTACAAGTCCGATGGCGAGAGCAATTTCGGCAAGATCGGCAGCGCGCAGATCGACGCCGCGATCGAAGGCACTCTCGAAGAGCTCGACCCGGCAAAGGCGCGAAGGTTGGCCAACGACCTCGACAAGATGATCTGGGCGGAGGCGTTCAGCCTTCCGCTGACCCAGTCACCCGGGGACGCCGCGGTGCGCAGCACGCTGGCCAACTTCGGTGCGGCCGGCCTCGCCGACCTCGACTACACCGCCATTGGGTTCACGCGGAGCTGAGCTGCCGCAGCACCCGATTCGGGATCGGCAGGGCGCCCTCGGCCACGGCCGCCGCGCCGAGCGCCTTCCACAGCAGCCGCACCTCCGGGCGCGGCGGGAGCGCATCCAGCGCCGATGCTTGAGCCGCAAGGCCGTTCAGGTCGCCGCGCCGAACCGCGTCGGTACTGGCGAGCGCGACGGGCTCACGGAAGTCCAGCGCGCTGTGCGCCATGCTCGGCAAGCTCAGGAGCGCCGCATTGGGGAGCAGCACCGCGACCCGTTGCGCGACGGCCGGCGGGGTGATCAGATCACGGCCCCCGGAGACCACCGCGGTGGGCCAGTCGAATTTCGGCATTTCGGCCGTCAGGTCGTAGGGTTCGTCCTCGAACGTCACTCGCTGCGTGCGTGTTCGACTCTCGGCGATTGCGGGGTCGAGCGGCAGGCCGTCGGGTTGCGCCGCGTAGTCGAGCTCGCGGAACGCAATGCGACTCACCAGGTCTTCCTCGTAGCGGTACGGCAGGTTGCCCAGGTTGGTGAACCGGGATAGCCCCCACCACAGCAACTTTCGGCCATCAAGCAGCAGGTCGAGCTGCCGTTCGAGCAGGTCCGTTCCGCCGTAGCCGTAGATCGTCGCGATGACCTGAGTCGCCGTCGCGTTCATCACGCCGGCGTCGACGAGCTTGCGCATTTTCGGTGCCACCGAAGCGGTTTCAGGGTTGTCACCCTTGAGCAGCAACCGGCGGATCGCGCGCCGCACGATGACGATGTCGTGCCGGGACAGCAGCGGTGAATCGAGCACCATGCCGTGCACCCGCTGTGGATGGCGCACCCCGACGCCCGACGCGATGTACGTGCCGTATGACGCCCCGTAGATGACGGCCGACTCGGCCTGGGCGTCGTCGAGCACCGCCGCGACATCGTCGACCACCTGATTGACGGTCATCGACTCTGGGGGCAGATCGTCGCCCGAATCGTCGTGGCGCGACATCCCCACCCCGCGGTGTTCGATCATGATGACGTCGAGGCCCGCCGCCGCGGCGCGCCGTCGCAGCCCCCGGTACATCTGCACCGACGCGACTCCCGGCCCGCCGGGGATGATGACCGCCGGATGGGCGGATTTGCGGCCCGCGCGAACGTAGTAGAGATCGAACTCTTCGGCGCTGTGCGGTGAGATCGGCCGGCGCACGGGCCGTATGCCCGGCAGTTTCGCCAGCTTCTCCTGTATCCGGTTACGCTTCGCGTTCATCGTCATTCGTGTGGGCCCACCATGAACCCATTCTGCAGGCGCGGCGCATACACGGTATTCAACGGCGCTGACCAGCGGGATCGGCTGTGGATCGCCCGCCGGACTAGGCGCTGAGCACGATGCGGTGTGCGCCCTTGACACCGTCGTAGCGGTCGGGGCTGCAGGTGAGCACAATCACCTGTCCGTGGGTTCCCACCGTGTCGAACAGCTCTCCCATCTGGGCCAACCGGTCGGGGTCGGTGAAGCCGAGCGCGTCGTCGACCACCACCGGGACGGCGTCCTCCTTGGCGACCAGGGCCGCGCCTGCCAGCCGCGCGAGGATGCCGAGTTGCTCTTTGGCGCCGCCGGACAGCGATTCGTATGGCACCGTGATCCCGTTCAGCGTGCGACTGCGGATGCACAAGTCGCTGTCGACGTCGACTTCGAAACTCGGTCCGAACACCGGACGGCCGAGCCGCTGCAGTTCCGCGCGGTAGGGCTCGACGTAACGGCGCCGGGTGGTGTCGCGGTGGCGCGTCATCACCGAGCGCAGTAGCTGGGCCGCCCGCGCGCGGCCGGCCACCTGGCTGTGTTCGGCCGCGGCGTGCTCGCGTTCTGTTTCCGCGGCGTCGAGCTTGCCCTGGCGTCCCTCGCTGCCGAACACCGAGAGTTCGATCGTGATCTCACGCAGTGCGCGGGCGGCTTCTTCGTAGCGCTCGCGCAGCGCATCGGCTTCACTTGTGGCATCGGCCAGCCCGGCCGCCACCGCTTCGGGTGCCGCCGCGGCCAGGGCGCCGGCGACGTCGGTGACCTGGCGCTGCGCCGCTTGCGCCGCGTCCAGCGCCGCGGCCGCAGCAGCAGCGAGCTCGTCATCGCCGGCCGACGCGCGCTCGGCAGCGAGCCGGCCGGTAGCGGCGTCCAGCTCGGCACGCTGAGCCTGCAGGGTGTTCTGCAGAACCGTTGCCCGCGTGGATGACTCGGCCAGCACGGCCGCCGCGGCGACAGTGGCCTGCCGGAGGGCATCGCATTCGCTGGATGCGGCTACGCGGGCCTCCTGAACCGCCGCGAGTTCGGCGCGTGCGGCGCCGATGTCGGCGAGGACGGGTTCGGCCCCGGCAGCGTGGTCGGCACGCAGCTGCGTCAGCCGCAACCGCAGCTCGTCGATCTCTTCGTCACCGCACAGGCCGGCCAGCGTTGCGGCGAATTGGTCGGCGGTGCTCTGCAGTTCGCGGCGACGCTTGTCGGCCGACCGCGCCTCGGCAAGGTCGGCCACCCCACCGCCCGCCAGGGCCGCCGCCAACTCTTCCTGTGCCGCAGCATGTTTGGCGTGAATGTCCAGGGTGGTCGCCCCGGGGGTGACCGTGGCGGTCAGGACACCGGAGACCTCCACCGCGGTGGGTCCGGCGGCGGTGATCGACCAGCTCTGCCCGGCCGGCAGCGAGATCCGCCGGCCGCCGGCCACCAGCTGTATGTCCGCGGCCGCAGTGAATTCGATGGCCGCCGATGTCAGTGCCAACTGGTCACCGGTGCGGTCGACGGCGGCGGCCGCGTCCTCGACGCGGCGCAGCACGGTCTCGGTAACGGCGATCGTGCCGAGTTCGGCGCCGATCCGCTCGCGATCCCGCTCGATGGCGTCAACCTTGGCCAGCCGGGCGGTCAACCGGTTGGCCTCTTCGCGGTTGGCGAGTTCGTCGACCGTGGCCCGCGCGGATTCGGCGCGACGCTGCAGCTCGGCGAGCGCCTCGGTGGCGTGCTGCAGCGCGGCCTCGGACACTTCGGCCCCCGCCTGCGCCGCCGCGTGGGCGGCTGCGGCTTCTTGTGTCTGCGTTTGTGTTTCGGCGACGGAGCGGGCGCGAGCGTCGATTTCGGCGAGCAGTTGCCGTCGGGCGGTGTGGGCACCGTCCGCCGCGGCGGCGGTGGCGTCGGCGGCCCCGGCGATCAGCTCGGCTTCTCGCCGTTGCGCGGTCAGCGCGGCGATCTGGTCGGCGGCTTGCTGCGCGGCGGCCATCCGCGGCGCGGCGGTGATTCGGCGTTGCGAGAACTCGGCCACCTGCTCGGTCAACAGGGCATGACGAGCCACCCGCTCGTCGACCTCGGCAACCGCCGCGGCACACTCGGCGGCCTCGGACTCGGCCTTCTCCAGCCGGGCGATCGCGGCGGCCCACTCGCCCGTCGCACGTCCGGTCGGGGTGAAGTAACGCCCGTATTCGGCGTCGATGCGCTCGATGAGCAGGGGTTCGGTGCCACACAGTCCCCCGTTGTCGCCGGCGGCGACATCGAGCGCGCGAGACAGCGCGTCGCACCCGGACAAGTTCACCGCGGCGGTCGATGCCGCCTGCAGCACCCGCTGGGCGTGCCACAGGTCGCTGTCCACCGTCTCGGCCAGCATCGCGCGGACGCGTTCGTGGGCTTCGTCACCCGTGAGCTGTTCGCGGTACGGCCGGATCACCGTCAGCTCCGTCTCGCACTTCTTATGGAACTGCTTGCGGTAGACGAAATGATAAGGGCCGCAGCTGATTTCGGCGGATACTTCTGATCCCACGTCACTGTTGGTCGGCTTGACCTGCTTGACTTCCTTTTTCGTAGAGCGGTCCCGAGCTTCCAGGAGCAGGTCCAGGGCTTCGATCATCGACGACTTGCCGATCTCGTTAGCGCCGCACACCACCACCACTCCGTGGTCGGGGAACTCGAGTTCGCGATGCGAGATCCCGCGGTAGTTGGTCAGGATCAGCCGGTGCAGCTTCATGCCGCGCCCCGGTTGGTGAGGCGCAGCAGCAGCGCGAGCGCCGCCTGCGCGTCGCCGGCGTCCGCGCAATCGTCCGCCCGCGCGGTCGCGACCAGTTCTTCCACCGCCGCGGCGGCGAAGCCGCCGATGCCGAGATCGCTGAATTCTCCGTCGGCCGGAATCACCGCCAACTCGGTGTGGCGTTCCCACAGGCCCAGCCACGCGAACAACCGTGAGTATTTGTCCAGGCATGCGTCCAGCGCCGCGCGGTCGGTGACGGTCAACGAACCGGTCAGGGCCAGGCGCACCACGGTTCGGTCCTTCTCGGTCATCAGATCCAGGTTCAGGTCGAGGTCGGCGATGTCGCGGCTGGTGTCGACCTGCTGGTGCAGGGTGACGAAACGCCAGGTTCCGACGCGGCGCGCTGTCACGCTTACCGCGCGCAGCGGGTCGGCTTCGTCGATGTCGACGACCAGGACATGGCCGGGGTCAGATTCGACGTCATCGAAATTGGTGACTTCGGGCGATCCGGAATACCACACCCGGCCGCTGGCACCGACGTGGGTGAGCGAGTGCTTGTCCCCCAGCGCCACATAGTGCACCGCGCCGCGGTTCAGCGCGTCGTCGACCGTGGCGAGCCGGATCAACGAGGGCTTGTCCCGAGCGGGATCCAGGACGTCGACGCCACCGTGCGCGACGAGGATCCGGGTGCCCGGGGCGGCCGGCAGGCCCTCCAAGACGTCGGCGACCAGATCGGTGGTCGGTACCTTCGACCGCCACGGCGCGGCCACGATCTCCAGCCCGGGCCGCACCCGATGCACGCCGGCCCGATCGAGCACCACCACATTGTCGGGGCGCTCGGCGGCAAACAGCGCGCCGGTGTACACCGATGAGGCGTCCAGGGGATCGTGGTTGCCCGGCAGCAGGTACACCGGAATTCCGATGGCGCGCATGGCTTCCAGTGACTGCCCGATCACGGTGGGCGGAAGCTGATTGTGTTCGAAGACATCTCCCGACACGACGACGAACTCGGCGCCGGTTTCCGCCGCCAGCGCAGCCAGGCCGGAAACCGCATCGCGGCGGGCCGCTGAATAGCGCGGCTGCGCGTCGCCGGCGAGGAAGTGCCGGGTCATGCCCAGCTGCCAGTCCGCGGTATGCAGGAATCGCATGCCGGCGTCCCCCTTTCGAAGTGCGTGTTTATCGGGCATCGCGAGTCTAGGTCTGCGCACCGACAACTCCGGGGATGCTGGTCGGCATGCCTTCGGGCTTGCCTGGACGGCGGCGGCCGCGGCTGATTTGATACCAGCACAGGACCGTAGCGTGGTGATCGCGATGTACCAGGAATTTCGCCCGTCCGGGCGGCTTGCGCCGTTGGTGGAATGCGGCTGGGCGCGGTCAAACTCAGCGACGGATCCCCTTCGGGTGATGCCAGACGGCTGTGTCGACCTCTTCGTCAACTCACGAGGCGAGGCCATGGTCGCGGGGCCCGCCACCACTTTCTACGACCTCTACCCCGACGGGTCGTGCCTGCTTGCCGGGGTTCGACTGCGCCCGGGCGCGGCGAGCGCCATCCTCGGGCAGCCGATCAGCGACTTCACTGACCACCGGGTCACGATTGATGCGATCTTGGGCACTCGCGGCTCCGGGATAGGTGAGAGGGTGGTCGCCGCAACGTCTGCCGGTCAACGCGTCGCGGCGCTGCAGGAATTGTTGACGGGTTATCTCGCCGCCAGCGAGCCGCTGCCGGATGCCGCGGTCACAAGAGCGATCAGGACGGTCCAGCGAGATCCGGATCTGCCGGTTTCCAGCCTCGCGGCCTCCGTCGACCTCAGCGAGCGCCAGCTCCGCCGGCGATTCGTGGCCGCTGTCGGCTACGGCCCCAAGCGCTTTGGCCGGATCGTTCGATTCCAGCGGTTGCTGGATCTGATCCACGCGCGCGGCACCGGGGTCCGGTGGGCCGAACTGGCCGTCGAAGCCGACTACACCGACCAATCGCACATGATCAATGAGTGCCGCGCGCTGGCGGGCATGTCTCCGGTCGCGCTTCCCGGAGGCGGTGCGGGGGTGTCCGTTTCCTCCAATACTTGAGCGGATGCGGCACCTTAGTCTTCGGCAATGACTAACCCGAAAGCTGTTGCGCTCGAGTCTTTCCGGCTGATCAAAAAGGGCGACGCAAGCTTGGCCCAGCGGATCATTGCCGCCGACTTCGTGAACTTGGAGGCCGCCGACGACGACGACCTGGAACGTCAACTCCCCGGACCCGCCGGATTTCTCGCGACCAGCCAATGGCTGCGCGAGGCGTTTTCCGATCTGCGCTTCCAACTGCAGGAGGCGGTCTCAGAAGATGGGCTGGTGATGGTCGCGGCAATAATGACCGGCGAACACACCGGAGAGTTCAACGGCATAAAGCCCACCGGCAAACAGATCAACCACAAACAAGTGCACATCTTCACGGTGGCGGACGGGCAGATCACCCGTCACCGCGCCGTGCGTGACGATTTGGGATTGTTGCTTCAGCTCGGATGGCGGCCCGGTCAGCGCTGAATGGCGCTGTTCTTAACACAGGCTTCTCAAAAAACTTGTGTCACTTATGTTTCAGGAGTCACTGTCCACGGATTCTTGTCGGTGGGCTCCGATAGCTTCGGGTTGTGAGTG
>NZ_JAPIYN010000033.1:0-29791 GCF_035617725.1 Mycobacterium sp. 94-17 | reverse complement strand
GCGTGGTCTTTCATCACCTCCACACCGACCACGACACCCGAACAAAGCCTTGCCCATCGGCAGCGGCTTGACATAGGGGCGCGCATGAGCGAAGCGGATCGGCGGCGCTGGGACGAACGGTACGCGGCGCAGGGGCCACCACCGTTGAGTTCGGTTGCGCCGCCGGACATCTTCGCCGGCCACGCCGATCTTTTTCCCACGGCAGGCACGGCCCTCGACGTCGCCTGCGGGCAGGGAACCGGCTCCGTGTGGTTGGCCTCGCGCGGCCTGCGGGTGACGGGGCTCGACGTCTCCCCGGTGGCCATCGGCCACGCACGCGAACTCGCCCAACGCGCCGCGGTGGGCAGTCGCTGTCGCTTCGACGTCGTCGACCTCGACGGCGGGCTGCCCGCGGGGGCGCGGGTGGACGTCATCCTGTGCTGCAGGTTCCGGGACCTGCGCCTGCACCGGGTGGTCGCCGAACGCCTCGCGCGGGGCGGTCTGCTGGCAATCGCCGTGTTGAGCGAGGTCGGGGCGAGCCCCGGTGCGTGGCGCGCGGTGGCGGGCGAGCTGCCCGCGGCCTTCGCTGGCCTGCACCTGATCGACGCGGACGAGGGTGACGGACGGGCGTGGCTGCTGGCCCGGCGCTGACGCGTTCGAACCCTTCGTGGGCTAGGTGGAGCTGCCTTGCGCGCGGCTCGAGCGGCGACGATCCTGTCGTCGCGCCGGCCCGCCGCCGCGGTGCGACATCGCGGATTCGGTGGGTGTCGGAGTCGTCCGGGGCGACCTGCTGGTCCTGTGGCGCCGCTGTCCGCCGGAAGCACTCCGATGCTGCTGCGGCGCGCGGGTGGGCGCCGACGCCGGGGCCGGGGCGGGAGCCTGGTAGGGAGCGACCTCTCCGACGAGCGCCTGCACCGACTCCGACCCGGCGGTCACCTGCTCGGGGGCGACCCTGATGCCGGCCTTGCGCATCAGCGCACGGGTGTGATCCCGCTCATCGGGCAGCACCACCGTGACGACGTCACCCGCGCTCCCGGCCCGCGCGGTGCGCCCCGACCGGTGCAGGTAGGACTTGTGCTCACTGGGCGGGTCGATGTGCACGACGAGCTCGACCTCGTCGACGTGCACACCCCGCGCGGCGATGTCGGTCGCCACCAGCACCCGGGCGCCACCCGAGGCGAACATCGCCAGGTTTCGCTCGCGGGCGGGCTGAGACAGGTTGCCGTGCAGGTCAACTGACGGGATGCCCGACGCGGTGAGCTGCCTGGCGAGCTTGCGCGCCTGATGCTTGGTGCGCAGGAACAGGATTCGGCGCCCGGTGCCCGAGGCGAGCCGGTGCACCACCTCTTTCTTGGCCTCGGTGTTGGCGACGTGGAACACGTGATGGGTCATCTCCGATACCGGCGAGTTCGCCTCGTCGACCGAGTGCAGTACTTCGTTTCGCAGGAATCGCCGGACCAGCTTGTCGACCCCGTTGTCCAGGGTCGCCGAAAACAGCAGGCGCTGACCACCATTCGGGGTGGCGGCCAGGATCCTGGTGACCGCGGGCAGGAAGCCGAGATCGGCCATGTGATCGGCCTCGTCGATGACCGTGATCTCGATCGCCTCGAGGCTGGCCAAACGCTGCCGCATCAGGTCCTCGAGCCGGCCCGGGCAGGCGACCACGATGTCGACTCCGGACTTGAGCGCCGCGACCTGACGGCTTTGCGACACGCCGCCGAAGATGGTGGTGATGCGCAGACCGCAGGCCGTCGCCAGCGGCTCGAGCGTCGCTGTGATCTGCGTCGCCAGCTCTCGGGTCGGCGCGAGCACCAGGCCGGACGGTCGCGAGGGGTGCCGCTTTCCCTCCGCCAGGCGGCTGACCAGCGGGATCGAGAAGGCCAGCGTCTTGCCGCTGCCCGTCTTTCCGCGGCCGAGCACGTCCCGGCCGGCGAGGGTGTCGGGCAGCGTCTCGACCTGAATCGGAAACGGATGGGTGAGGCCGCGCCCGGCGAGCGCGGCGACCAGGTCGGTGCGCACGCCAAGGTCGGCGAAAGTCTTGTCGGAAGTCACTTTTCGTGCCTTTCAGGCATCGGTGGTGCCGGGGCAGCGACATCGATGTCGCGCGGCCGGCGGCACACGGGCGAGATTGCCGGATGGCAAAATCGATCGCCGCGAGACAAGTCAGTGCGGGATGCACGGATCATCCAGGTGACGAGCGCGATCTTCTTGGCTGTCACCAGGGGGATGAGGAAGTGTTCCACGACGGTGTTGGCACGTGGTGTCATGACGCCAACGTTGCCGCCAGCCTACCGTACGGTACGCAAAACGCTCTAACCGGCCACGAGGCCTCCGGTAATGTCACCGGGATGGAGCGGCGCGTCCTGGAGGCGGTCATCTACGAACGGGAACCGCCGATCGCCCGGATCATCCTGAATCGGGTGGACAAGGCCAACACCAAAGACGCAGTCCTGGTCGGCGAGGTCGACAGCTGCCTGCACGAGGCCGACCGCGACAAGGACATCAAGGTCGTCATCCTCAAGGCGAACGGCAAAGGATTCTGCGGGGGCCACGTGGCCCGGTGGGGCCCCGAGGAAAACCCCTATCCGGATTTCGGGGACACGTTCGAGGACCTCTACAAGGGCACCGCTGACCTGTTTTTGTGGCCGACGCTGTATCTGTGGGAGTTCCCCAAGCCGACCATCTCGCAAATCCATGGCTACTGCATGGGCGGGGGGATCTATCTCGGCTTACTGACCGACTTCTGCGTGGCCTCCGACGACGCGTATTTCCAGATGCCCCTTGCCCAAAGCCTCGGCGAACCCGGCGGGCACACGATGATCGAGCCGTGGTTGTTGATGAACTGGCATCGCACCATGGACTGGCTGCTGCTGGCGCCGACGTTGTCCGCGCAGCAGGCCTTGGACTGGGGCCTGCTCAACAGGGTGGTGCCGCGCGACGACCTCGAGGACACGGTCGAGGAGATGGCGCGCAAGATCGCCCAGATTCCGCTGACCACGCTCATGGCCGTCAAGAACAACGTGAAGCGCGCATGGGAACTGATGGGCATGCGAGTGCATCTACAGGTCAGCCACATCCTGACGAACATGGTCGGCGCCGCGTCCGATGTGCAGGCGCGGCGGGCCGAGCTGATGCAGTCGGGCATGAAGCCGCGCGAATTCGTCGACCGCGACGAACAGCCGGGCCCTCCAATGTGAAGCTGGCCGCACACTCGAGTTCGAGTGTGCGGCTGGCCGCACACTGGGCGTGAAGGGCGATCAGGGTTCCGGGGCGCGTGGCCTAGCGGCTCATCTCGCCGGCGATCTTGCGTCCCGCCGCGTGGCGGGCCGCGACGTAACCGAACACCATGGAGCTGGCGATGCTCGCCCCCGCACCCGGATATGTCCGCCCCATCACCGTCGCGGTGGTGTTGCCGGTGGCGTACAAGCCCTCGATCACCCGATCCTGTTCGTCGAGAACCTGTGCGTGCTCGTTGGTGATGACGCCGCCGCACGTCCCGACGTCGGCCGGCAGCACCCGGGTGGCGTAGTACGGCGCGGTGTCGAGCGGGCCGATGGCGGCGTTGGGACGGTACCCGGGATCGCCGAGGCAGTCGTTGTAGGCAGACTGGCCGCGGCCGAAGTCGGGGTCCAGCCCCTTGGCCGCGAACTGGTTGAAGCGCCGGATCGTGCTCGCCAATTCGTCGGCGGGGAGGCCGATTTCGCGGGCGAGGCCCGAAATCGTACCGGCCCGTTTGACGGCGCCGGACTCGATCAGCTCGGGGGGCAGCGGCTGATTCCGTTTCAGGCTTTTCAGGGGGCTCGCACTCGTGACGTATCGGCGCACGTATCCCTCGTCGAAGATCATCCAGCACGGCACGGCCTTGTTCGCATACATCGCCTTGCCGACCTCGACGTAGGAGTTGGACTCGTTGCAGAACCTGCTGCCGGTCGAGTCGACGTAGATGGCGCCGGGACGCTGGCGCCCCGAACCCAGGGAGGCGGCGGCCGCACCGCCGTTGGCGATGAAAACCGAAGGCAGCCACCACGCCTCGTCGAGCAGATCGGTCCTGGCGCCCAGCCGCATGGCCGCCTCGAGCACCTCGCCGGTGTCGCCGGCGTTGGCGATGGACCACTTTCCCTCGTTGGGCTGATCGCCGCTGTAGCGGCGGCGCATCTCCGGGTTGTGGCCGAAGCCGCCGGCGGCCAGCAGCACCCCTTTGCGGGCCTCGACCCGCAGCGGCTTCCCGTCGCGGACGACGCACACACCGACCACCCGGCCGTTCTCGACGACCAGGTCCGTCATCGCGGCGTCGGTCCACAGCGGGGGATGCCCGTCGCTGAGATCCAGCAGCGCCTTGAGCATCTGACCGATCAGCGACGCGCCGTTGGTGAGGATCTGGCGCCGCCGGGCCCGCGCGATCGCGGTGCGCAGGAAGACCCGCGATGCGACGGCGAAGGCGCGCGGCGCGCGGTTGAAATACTGGACGGACCGCAACTCGTTGGTCAGGACCACGTACCCGTAGTTCTTCGCCAGCGGCGGCTGCACCTTGTCGCGGTAGCTGCCGAGCCGCGCGGCGTCGAACGGGACGCACTCGACGGCGCGGCCGGATGCGTTGCCGCCCTTGTGGTTCGGGTAGTAGTCGCTCCAGCCCGCACACCGGATCAGTTCGACGCCCTTGCGGGTGAGGAAGTTGATCATCTCGAAACCCGCGGTCAGGAACATCTCGCGGCGCTCGGGTGAGGACGGCGCACCGATGTCACCGACCACGTCGGCCAGATAGGCCAGGCCGTCCTCGTGCGAATCCGCGATGCCGTCGGCGCGCATCAGGGGGTTGTTCGGCAGCCAGACGATGCCGCCCGACAGCCCCGTCGAACCGCCGACCAGCGGCTGCTTTTCGATGATCAGCGGTTCGAGACCGCAGTCCAGCGCGGCCAGCCCAGCGACCATGCCGCCCCCGCCGCTGCCCGCGATCACCAGGTCCGCAGAGTGATCCCACCCGGTGCTCATGGCGCCTCCGGGCCGAAGCCGAGGTCGACGGCCGGTACGTCGATCGTGGTGTTCGTCTTCTGGATGGCGGGCAGCAGGGTGGCGTAGGGCAGGCCGGCCAGGAAACCGTCGATGACTCGCTCGAAGTTCGAGATCAGGCCCTCGATCTGGTCGGACAGCCGCATGAATTCAAAGCCCTTGGAGTGCAGGCCTTTCTGCTGTCGCGGCAGGTTGGAGAAATCCTGGGCGGGGATGGGCGGCCAGCGCGGGTCGTCGGGCGCCATCGGTTGTGGAGGGGTGGGCTTGCCGGCCGACGCGTCCGCCGGAAGCCTGGTGAGAGACCAGATCTCGAACAGCGTCTCCTCGGGTCCGAGCGGACGGATGCGATACGAGGACGCGCTGCTGTACGTCGGCAGGATGAAGTGGTGCGGGAAGGCGAATCCGATGGCGTCGGTGATGCCGCGGCGGACCAGGTCGTTGAGGTCGGGCATGCCGCTGCCGCGCGCGCGGTGCCAGCTGACGACGGCGTCGTTCAGCGCGCTGCGCCACGCCGCCATCGCCGCAGCCGGATCGGCGGGCAACTCGATGTTCTGCAGGCCCTCGGCGATGCGGATGTCGTTTTCGTGCGTCATGCCGCCCATGCCGTCACCGAGCGTGCGCATGAAATACAGGCTGCTCGCGACGACGGGATGCACCGTCGCGGCGGGGGCGCCGGTCTGCGCGGACGGCAGCAGCTGGGGGTGGGTCTGCGGGACGTGGTAGCCCTCCATGAACGCCGCCGTCGCCAGCTTCCAATTCACCGGCAGCAGGCACGATTGCCACCACTCCACGCGCAGCGAGTCCACCTGCCACGCGTCGTAGATCGAGGCGAACGGCTCCATCCAGTCGCGCAACGCCGGAGCGTCGTCGTCGAGGTTGATCCACGCGCACCCGCCCCACAGCTCGCAGCGTACGGCCACCAGCTGCAGGTCGTCGTCGGCCATGTTCTCCGCGGCGAACGCCTCGGGGCGCAGGACGAAGGTGTTGCGGCCGTCGATGCCCCAGCACCAGCCGTGGAAGGGGCACACGAAGGTGCGCCGATTCCCGTTGCCTTCCACCAGCTTCACGCCACGATGCCGGCACGCGTTGTGGTAGGCGCGGACGTTGTCGGCGTCCAGCCGCACCACGATCACCGACTCGTCGAGGATGGTGTATTCGACGAAATCGCCGGGCTTGGGGATCTCCTCGAGCCGGCACGCCATCTGCCACACCCGCGGCCAGAACATCTCCGCCTCCAGCGCGTAGAATTCCGGGTCGTAGTAGCGCTGCTTGGGGATTCGGTCGGCGACCTGGACCGCCCACGGCACCGGTAGCGGCGTCCAATTCACCCCCGCCCGGCCGTGCGCGCCGGAGATCTCGTTGCCCATTCCTACAGCCATCTCGTCATTCCTTGCGTCGCATCACAAGATCCGCGAAACCCGTCCCCGCCAGTAGCGGTCGCGGATGCGCCTCTTGTACAGCTTTCCGTTCGGGTCGCGCGGCAGGTCGTCGTCGAATTCGATGGTGCGTGGACACTTGTACGCGGCCAGGCGGGCCCGGCAGTACTCGATGAGTTCGGCCTCGAGCCCGGGCCCGGGCACCACGCCGTCGGCCGGCTGCACGACGGCCTTCACCTCTTCGCCGAATTCGTCGTTGGGAACCCCGAAGACCGCCGCGTCGAGCAGCTTCGGATGCATGACGAGCAGATTCTCCGCCTCTTGCGGATAGATGTTGACGCCGCCGGAGACGATCGTGAACGTCGACCGGTCGGTGAGATACAGGAACCCGTCGCGATCGACGTAGCCCATGTCGCCGAGCGACCGCCAGCCGCGGTCGTTGTACACCGACGCGGTCTTGGCGGGATCCTTGAAGTATTCGAACTCCGGCCCGCCTTCGAAGTAGAGCTCGCCGGACTCGCCGACGGGAAGTTCCCGCCCGTCCTCGCCGACCACGTGCACCGGCGCCATCGGCACGCCCACAGAGCCGGGATGCGCCAGCCACTCCTGCGGCCCGATCGTAGTTCCGGCGAAACCTTCTGTGCCGCCATAGTATTCGTGAATGATCGGCCCGAACCACTCCATCATCCGGTGCTTGACGTCAACCGGGCACGGCGCCGCGGCGTGGATGACGCATCGCAGACTCGACACGTCATAGCGTTCCCGGACCGCCGCGGGCAACTTGAGCATTCGGACGAACATCGTCGGCACGAACTGTGCGTGGGTCACGCGGTGGGTCTCGATCAGCCGCAACACCGCCTCGGCGTCGAACTTCTTCATGATGATCGACGCGGCGCCCACCCGGTTCGCCGCCATGGTGTAGTTCACCCCGGCCGCGTGATACAGCGGCGCGGGGGACAGGTACACGCTCGAGGGGCTCATGCCGTACTTGTGAATCAGCGCCATCTCGAGCACCGACTGTGCCCAGGATCCGTTGCCGTCGACGGGAAGTGCCCGTCGTACCGCCTTGGGCCGTCCCGTGGTGCCCGACGAGTAGAGCATCTCCGATCCGTCCGATGCCGGCGGCGCGTCGCCCGCCATGGCCAACGCGTCCTCGTAGGAGCGCCAGCCGGGCAGGGGGCCGCCGACGCAGACGTGGGCGACCACCGAGGCGTTGGCGGCGCGGATGTGCGCTGCCAGGTCGGGCATCGAGGCGTCGACGAAGACGGCCTTGGCCTCGGCGTCGTCGATGATGTAGCTGGCCTCGTCGGGCAGGAAGTGCGTGTTGACCGGGGTGTAGTAGAGCCCGGAACGCTGTGCACCCCAGGCGATTTCGAGGAATTCGGGCCGGTTCGGTAGCACCAGCGCCACGCCGTCGCCGCGGCGCAGCCCCGCGTCGTGCAGGGCGGCGGCGACCCGCGTGCTCCGGGCGTGCAGTTCGCCGAACGTGATCGCGGCGCCCTCGATCAGCAGCGCCGGCGACTGCGCGGCCGCGATCGCGTGATCGGCGATGTTCACCTGGGGTCCTATGTCGCTGCGGCGCCGTCGGTCTGGGCGGCGGCTGCCGCCTGGCGGCGGGCGTGCTCGGACGGCAGCACCTTGTCCTTGAAGACCGTCTGGATCAGCTGCTGCACGTCCTTGCTGATCGACGCGAGGGCGACGAGGTCGTTGGAGCTCTGCCAGTGCACCCGCATGCCCATCAGCTCCCAGGCGCGTTTGAGGTTGGCCTTGGTGAGCATCAGGGTCGTCAGCGGCGCCTGGGCGATGTGGCGGGCGATCGCGTCCACCCGGGCGTCCAGGTCTTCGCGCTTGACCACCTCGTTGACGAGGCCGACCTCCAACGCCTTCTTGGCGTCGATCACCTCCGCGGTGAACAGGTAGTAGGCGGCGCGGCGCCAATTCATGAACACCCAAGGCTCGATGGAACATTCACCGGAGGGCATACCGAAACCCTGTAGCGGTGGGTAGGAGAAGTACGCGTCCTCGGAGGCGATGACGATGTCGGTGGTCAGGCCCATGTGGGTGCCGCCCCCGACGCAGTAGCCGTGCACCTGCGCGATGGTGGGCTTGGAGAACTCCCACAGGTTGAGGGTCGGCTTGACGAACAGATCCGACTGCGCTTTCCACGGGTGCCCGGTCACCATGGCGTTCGCGACGAACTCCGGGTAGTCGACGGCGTTGTTGCCGATCGCGTGCCCGGAGCAGAAGCCCTTGCCGTTGGCTTTGAGCACCAACACCTTGATGTCGTAGTCGCGGTCGGCGTCCAGCAGCGCGGCGTCGACCTCTTCGGCGAGCTTCTGGTCCTGGGCGTTGGCCTTCTCCGGCCAGTTCAGGGTGATCTTCGCGATCGGACCGTCCTTCTGGTAGATGATCCGTTCACGAGTCTCGTTGAGGTCCATACAGTTACACCCTTTCTAGGAAGTGATGACGCCGATTTCTGCGCCGATGTCGTAGGTGGTACCGACCTGGCCCGTCCAGGACACCGTGCCAGAGGCTCCCGCTTCGATCTCCTGTTCCACCTTCTCGGTGGCGATCACGTAGATGGGCGTGCCGGACTCGACGTGCTCGCCGGCGCCAACCAGCAGGCCGGTGAGTTCGGCCTCGGAGACCGCGACCGAAACCCGGGGGATGCGAATGATGAAGTCAGCCACCCGCGTCGGCCCTCTTCATGGTGCGCTGAGCCGCCTCCACGATGCGTGCCTGTGAGGGGTACACCTGCGC
This sequence comes from Mycobacterium sp. 94-17, assembly GCF_035617725.1. NCBI lineage: Bacteria > Bacillati > Actinomycetota > Actinomycetes > Mycobacteriales > Mycobacteriaceae > Mycobacterium > Mycobacterium sp. 94-17. Next base: position 20,669 of record NZ_JAPIYN010000033.1, on the reverse strand, counting down.
CTCGAGCGACGGCGCGGCCGGGTTGGGCACGAACCGCGCCGCGACCCGCTCGACGGGCGCGGCGAGCTCGCCGAACAACTCGCCGGACAGTATCGCCGCGACTTCGGCTCCGGGACCGGCGAATTGGACCGCGTCGTGCACGACGACCGCCCGGCGGGTGCGCCGGACAGACTCGACGATGGTCTCGACGTCCAGGGGCACCAGGGTGCGCAGGTCGACGACCTCGGCGCTGATGCCCTGCTCGCCCAGGGTGGCCGCGGCCGCGAGCGCGTCGTGCACGCAGCGTCCGTAACCGATCAGGCTCACGTCGGTGCCGGACCGCTTGATGTCGGCCTGGCCCAGCGGAATCGAGAAGCCCGGGTCCACGGGCACCGGTCCCTTCTTGCCCTGCAATCGGATGGTCTCGATGAACAGGCAGGGGTCGGGGTCGAAGATCGCCGACGTCAGCAGTCCCTTCCCGTCGCGCGGCGTGGACGGCACGATCACCTTCATTCCGGGGATGTGCATGAACCACGCCTCCAGGCTTTGCGAGTGCGTCGCGCCGGTGGCCAGCCCGGCGTACACCTGGGTGCGGACGGTGATCGGCGCCGAGGTGCGTCCCGCGGTCATGAACCGCAGTTTGGCGGCGTTGTTGATCAGTTGGTCGGCGGCGATGCCGATGAAGTCCATGATCATGATCTCGGCCACCGGCAGCAGCCCGTCAATGGCGGCACCGATGGCCGCACCCAGGATTGCGGCCTCCGAAATCGGCGTGTCGAGGACACGTTCGTGGCCGTATTTCGTCGACAACCCCGCGGTCGGGCCGGACGCGCCCGGGTCGGCGATGTCCTCACCGAGCAGGAACACCCGCTCGTCGGCCGCCAGCGCCTGATCCAGCGCGAGGTTCAGCGCCTCGCGCATCGTCATCTCCGCGTCGTCCATCACCAAATCCTCAGACCGGGAACCGAATCGGGGTGGCATACACGTCCCGGTCGAGTTCCGCCGCCGTCGGCGCGTCCGCGCTCATCACGGCCTCCAGGGCGAATTCCACCGCCGCCGCCGCCTCGTCGTCCATCCGAGTGAGTTCGTCTTCGCCGCACACGCCCGCGTCGACGAGGTGCCTGCGAAAGCGCGGCACCGGGTCGGCGGCGATCGCCGCCTCGAGTTGCCCGGCGGGGATGTAGGGCATCCGGTCGCCGAAATAGTGGCCGCGGAAACGGAAAGTCACGCACTCGACGAAGGTGGGGCCGGCGCCGGTGCGGGCGCGCTGAAGTGCCTCGTCCAAAACGCCGTTCACCGCCAGCGGGTCGTTGCCGTCGACGCGCACACCCGGCATTCCGTACCCGGCGGCCCGGTCGGCGACCCGCTCGATCTTCATGGTGTCGCCGGTCGGTGTCATCTCGGCGTAGAGGTTGTTCTGGCAGACGAACACGACGGGCAGGTCCCAGAGCGCGGCCATGTTGGCCGCCTCGTGAAAGGAGCCGGTGTTGGTGGCGCCGTCACCGAAGCTGACCACGGTGACCCGATCGAGCCCCTGGCGCTTGGCGGCCATCGCCAGGCCCACCGCCACCGGGGGGCCGGCCCCGACGATGCCGGTCGAAAGCATCACGCCGGCATCCGGTTTGGCGATGTGCATGGTGCCGCCCTTGCCGCGGCTCGCGCCGACGGTCCGGCCCATCATCTCGCCGTAGATCTCCTCGAGCGGCACACCCTTGCCGATCAGGTCGTGCAGCCCGCGGTAGGTGGTCACCAGCCGATCGTCGGGCCGCAGCGCGACACCCATCGCCGCGGCGATGGCCTCCTGCCCCCGCGACGGCCAGTACACGCACATGAATTCCCCGGTGCCGATGCCCTTGGACAGCCGGTCGTCGGCCGCCTTCATCAGCACCATGAGCGCGTAGAGGCGACGCTGGACGTCGGGGGAGGGCGTGTCGGTCATCGCGCGCTTCCGGTGCGGTGCAGCACGATTGGTGCCACCGACGTCACGCGCCCGACCATGGCTTGACCTTCAGGAAGCCGCCACCGTCGACGCGCAGCTGCTGGCCGGTGATATAGCGGGCGGCGTCGGACGCGAGGAACAGCACCGCCTCGCTGATGTCCTCGGGCTCGACGTAGGGGATCGGCATCGCCTGGACGAACGGGAAGATGGGCTCGGCGTCCTCGCGGGTGGGCTCCTTCAGGTCGGGCCGGAAGGCCCGGTACATCGGCGGGCTGTGCAACATGTCGGTGTTGACGTTGGTCGGGTGCACCGCGTTCATCCGGATGGAGAACGGAGCGAGTGCCCGGGCGAAGTCGTTGACGTAGTGCGAGGCAGCCAGTTTCGCGAACGCATAGCCGGCCCCGCCGGGCCCGCCGTCGATGCCGGTGGTGTTCATCGACGACATGAAGGCGGCGTTGGAACCGATGACGACGATCGACGCGCCGGCCTGCAGGTGTTTGAGGCTGGCGTGCACGAGGTTGAGCACGCCGACCAGGTCCACGTCCACGGCGTCGGCGAAGGCCTTCGGCGGCAGGCCCGCGGTGAGCGGGCAGATGCCGGCGTTGGCCACCACGACGTCGAGGTGGCCGAACTCGGCGACGCCCTCGTCGATGGCCGCGGACAGCGCGACGCGGTCACGCACGTCCGCGATCGCGGTGTACGCGCGCTGCCCCTCCTTCTCCACCAGGCGCGCCGTCTCGTCCAGGTCCTCCGGGCGGGCCAGCGGATACTCGTTGGTGTCGATGTCGGCGCACAGGTCCACGGCGATGATGTCCGCACCCTCGGCCGCCAGCATCCGCGCGTGGGAACGGCCCTGACCGCGCGCCGCGCCACTGATCACGGCCACCTTGCCCGTCACTCTGCCCATCGCCCGCCCCTCATCCGTGCGTCTACATCACGACCGCATTGGGGCCCAAGGCCATTTGCCGTCACCACGAAGGCCGCAGCGGGAAGGAATCGGCGTCTCATCCGTCCGCGCCGTGCCGAGGGTCGCGGTCACCGCGGTGAGCGCCGGAATCGGCTCCATCGCATCTCTTCCCCGAAAAACTGCGCTGACCTGCAGATGGGCTATCACTACGCCCAAGGCTAGCTAGAATATCTAAAATAGCAAGGAATCGCGGCGACGAAGGAGTTGACGATGCCGGACGGGCGCGGCGGGGTCCTTCAGGGTGTGCGGGTGGTCGAGCTGGCGTCGTGGACTTATGTGCCCTCCGCCGGTGCCGCGCTGTCGGACTGGGGCGCCGATGTCATCAAGGTGGAGGGCGTCGCCACCGGCGATCCGGGGCGCGCGCTGGTCGTCGGCGGCTTCACCCGGCAAGCGGCCCGCCCCGATGCCGACTTCATTCTCGAGCTGGGCAACCGCGGCAAGCGCAGCATCGCCGTAGACATCAAGTCGCAGACGGGTCGCGAGCTCTTCGGGCGGCTGCTGGCCAGCGCCGACGTGTTCTTGACCAATTGGCTGCCGGGGGCGCTGGAACGGGCCCGGCTGACCGTCGACGATATCCGCTCGTTCAACCCGAAGATCATCATCGCGCGCGGCACCGGCCTGGGCGTCCGCGGTCCCGATCGCGACCGCGGCGGATTCGATGCCGCGACGTATCTGGCGCGGGGCGGAGTCGCCTACACGCTCACGCCGTTCGGCACCGAGACGCCGGCCGTCCAGGGGCCCGGCTTCGGTGACCTGCAGGGGGGCGCGACGCTGGCCGGCGGCGTGTGCGCCGCGCTGTTTCACCGGGAACGCACCGGCGAGCCGACGATCGTCGACTCGTCGCTGCTGGCGCAGGCGATGTGGTCGATCGCGCCGTCGATTTCGGCGGCCGACTTCTTCGACATCGACGGAATCCCCGGCGCACCGCCGGGCCTGGCGATCAATCCGCTCGTCAACCGGTACAAGACCAAGGACGGCAGGTGGATACAGCTGGTGTTCCTGCAGCCCGACAAGTTCTGGGCGGGTTTCTGCCGGCGCGTTGGTCTGGCCGAACTGGCCGACGACGAGCGATTCGTGCCGTCGGCCAACCTGATCGCCAATGCGGCCGCGGCCACCGAGCTGTTCGCGAACACCTTCGCCCGGCACGACCTCGCGCACTGGCAGGCGGTCCTGGCGGACGAGCCGGGCGTGTGGGGCGCGCTGGCGACGCCACGGGAAACCCTCAACGATCCGCAGGTCGAGCCCAACGGATACGTGGTGACCAACGTCGACGATTACGGCGAGAAATACCGGATCGTCGCCGCGCCAGTGCAATTCAACGAGACACCCCCGGCTCCCGCCCGCGCTCCGGAGCACGGGCAACACACCGAAGAGATCCTGCTGGAACTCGACGTCGACTGGGACGACATCGCTAAGGCGAAAGACACCAGGGCGATTCTGTAGCGCGCCAGGTCGGCCCGTGACGGCGCCGTGTGCCAGCCTGTTTCGATACCACGTGTAGCGAATTTCTCGGCGAGCAACCGATCGCGAAACGGTCACGGCCGCATATCAATGTCGATGATCGACTGGCACAACGCGGCGGATGCGCAAATCATTGCACAGGGCGCCTTTTGGGGATTGCGGCCGCAACGAAGCGAAGCCCGCGCATTCCTGCCGCTACGCGAGTAGCGGTTTCGCGGGCGCAGCAGGAGGTAGCAACAGCATGACGTCGAACTGGGTCCCGGCCCAAACTTCATGCGGCCCCAATTCCGGCCGCATTCTCGACACCGCCCGGGGCATCCTCATCGGCCTGCGCCGGTGTGCGTCCGACGCCGCCCTGGACGAATTGCACAGCGCGGCAATACGGCACAAGGTGCCGGTGTTCGCCATGGCGTGGGCACTGGTCCACCTGGCGGGCGATGGCGAGACGACTCCCAGCTTCGTCGATGCACAGTCCGCGGCGCGCCACGAGTGGGGCCCGCTGTTCACCCCCGCCGCCCTGACCTGTTGAGCGCGCGCCAAGACGTTGGGGCGGCCGAGCTTTCGAGGGGTAGACCGGCCGCCTCCAACTCCAACCACATCGATGACAACCCCGGCCCGAAAACACGCTCGCAGAGTGATGCTTTCGGGTTCCGGTTGCGGTGGCCGACGCGGGAGCGCGCCGGCAGGCGCCGGCGCAGGGGTCGCGCGGTGCCCCTGCCCGCGTCCGAGATCGACTACGGGATCATGCTTTTCCGCTGAACGCCACCGGAGCCGCGGTCGTCCACGACCGGCCCCGGGCCCGGTGCCTATTTCGGCGGCGGTAGCCGGCGCGGGCCGTCGGGCGGACCCAGTTCGGGTGGCCCGTCCCGCTTCGTCAGCGCCCGCCGACGGGCGCTTTCCGCGGACTCCACCGGCAGGCGGCCCGCATCATCGTCAGCCCGCCGCGGCAGGGCCGGGTGGGACTCACTGCCCGCGACCCGTCGGCGCGCCCGATCGCTGGGCCGGTGTCGCGAGGAGGTGACGAATTCGGTTGCCGTTGAGCCGGTTTCGTCGCCCTCGGGCTGCCCGGACAGTCGGGTGTCGGAGGCCTCGGAGTTGACCGTCACCTTGCGGGTGCGCTTGAGCGTGAACGTGATCTCCTCGGTCTCTTCGAGCACGCCTTCGAACACCTGGCGCGCCGTGCGCAGCGGCGCGGTGGTGGTGTCGATCACCTTGGCCACGAACGGCGGCACCAGCGGGCGAATCCAGCGGGCCGCGGTCTTGGTGGCGTCCGGGATCGACGGGATGAACGGGGCGGTGCGTTCCTGGTGGGCCTCGACCTCACCGGCTCGCGGCAGGGGAGCGGGCAGGTTCTCAGGCACGTCCCGGCCGGGGGGCGCTTCCGGCGCGGGCGCCGGGGCGATCGCCAGGCTGGCCGCCTCGGCCGCCGCGGCGATCGGCAGATACACGTCGTCGTCGGCCGGCTCTACGGGGCGCTGCGACGGCGCGGGCACCGGACTGTCCAGCGCTTCAAAGACGCGGCGGCGTTGCCGCTCGCGGTCGATCTCGATCTGGGCCTCGACGGCCAGCCGCGCCTGCGTCAGTTGGTGTTCGGCCCAAAGCATTTCGGCCTCCCGGCGCACCTCGGCGCGCTTGACCGCGATGGCGGTGTCCGCGTCGAGTTCGGCGCGGTCGCGCTCGGCGCGTGAGGCGGCGCGGCGATCATGGGTCGTCTCACCGCGCCACAACCCCAGGATCAGCGGTGCCAGGTAGAGCAGCACGCACAGCGCGATCGTCAACAGCCGCAGGGCCATCGCCCCGGCATCGGCCAAAGTGAGGTCATTCATCGCGACCCAGCGCGCGCCCAGGCCGCGTCCGGCGTCCGCCACCACAGCGTCCCGCGCGTCGCTCAGCGCTACCTCCTGCCGCAAGATCGTGGCGTCCAGATCTGGTGCGCGGCTGTCCCGGGCCGCCAGGGCGGTGTCCAATTCCTGTTGGGCATCGGCGAGAAGCTCATTGGCCGTGCGGGTTTCGGGCCCGGCGCCGGGGACCCCGGTGATCTGGGTCTGCGGGCAGCCGGGCGTCGGGTGGTACTCGCAGCGGGCGACCACCAGGGCCTTGTCCTGGCGGTCACGGGCCTGCGCGACCGCGCCGTCGAGCGCGGCGCGGCCATCCCTGGACTGCTGCAGGGACGCCGATGCCCGCGCGACGGCGGGAGCCGACTCGGCGTCGCGCAACGCCCGCGCGTCGAGGCGGTGCCCGATCGAACCCGAAAGCAGGACCAGCGCCACGAGCTCGCCGACGACGACGCCCAGCGCCGCCGCCACCGCGGCGCGGGCCGCCAGACCGGGGCGGCTCCGTTGCGGCCCGGGGACGGTGCCGCGGGTGATCGCGCCGACCAGCAGGCCGAAGACCAGGGCGAGCGCCGCGACGGCCGGCAGCGGCCAGCGGACCGACCCGCTGACCGCCAGGGTCGCGACCAGCCAGGCCAGCAGCGCACCCAGTACCGTGATCGCGCCGGCAACGGCGTGGGTGGATCGTTCGTGCCGCTCAGCCAGCTCGCGCCGATGACCGCCGCCGAGCCAGATGAGCACATCGGACAGACCCGCGCGCCGTTCAGTTACTTCCTGGGGCATGAGATTGAGAGCACCTCCACCGTCAAGCCTCGCAGGCGAGGCCCCGACACATCGAATCGAGGCGCCCCGCCTGTGGCGCGCTTCACAATCCGCGAATCGGCGCAGATCTGCCGCCCGGCACCCCGGGTATGCCTCCCACGAGCAGATTTCCCGCGACGCGAACAGATCAGCGACCGTATTGGCAGGTGACATGAGACGGTATAAGCCTATGACGACCCACGAATACGTCACCTACGAAGAGTTCGGCCGCAGGTTCTTCGAGGTCGCGGTCACCCCGGAGCGGGTCGCTGCTGCATTCGCCGACATCGCAGGCAGCGAGTTCGCCATGGAGCCGATCGCGCAGGGGCCCGGCAAGATCGCCAAAGTCAGTGCCAACGTCAAGATCGAAGACCCCCGGGTCACGCGGCGGCTCGGCGACGACATCACGTTCGTCATCCACATTCCGCTCTCGATCGACCTGCTGGTCGACCTGTGGGTCGACAAGCAGCGCTTCGTGGTCTCCGGGGATATCCAACTGCGCGCGACCGCCCGAGCGGCCGAACCGCTATTGCTGATCGTCGACGTCGCCAAACCCCGGCCGTCCGACATCACCGTCAACGTCTCGTCCAAGTCGATCCGTGGCGAGGTTCTGCGCATCCTGGCCGGCGTCGACGGAGAGATCCGGCGGTTCATCGCGCAGTATGTGGCCACCGAGATCGACGCGCCCCAATCGCAGGCGGCCCAGATCATCGACGTGGCCCACCAGCTGGAGCAGGCCTGGCCCTGACCGACCCAGGAATAGCCGCGAAGGTGTCGGGGTACCCAGCCGAGATTGTGCGAGTCGCCCGCGCGGCGGGCGACGACGGTCAGCCAAGGGAGGATAGACGTTGGCTCGCGTAGATGTCTCGGTGTCGTCACAGGTGGAGCCGGAGGCGGCCTGGAAGCTGGCATCCGACCTGGATCGGTTCGACGAGTGGATGACGATCTTCGCCGGGTGGCGGGGGCCGGTGCCCGACACGATCAAGAAGGGCACGCGGGTCTCGTCGTGCGTGAAGGTCAAGGGCTTCCGCAACGTGATCCACTGGGAGGTAACCCGCTACGACGAGCCGAAGGCGATCGAGCTGCAGGGGCGCGGCCGCGGCGGCATCCGCCTCACGGTGGCGATGGACGTCAGCGATGACCACCCGGGATCGACGTTCCACCTCACCGCCGACCTCGGCGGCGGTCTGCTCAGCGGGCCGGTCGGGGGATTGGTCGCCCGGGTGCTGCGCTCCGACGTGAAGAAGTCGGTGAACAACCTCGCGTCGCTGCGGTAGCGGCGCTACCTGACCGGCCGGCCGGGCACCCATTCCCGCTCGGCATCGCGAATTCGCCTGCGGTCCATCGCAAGCCAGGACAAGCCCGCCCCGAACGCGAGCATAGAGACGATGGCGGCGGCGACTCCCGCACCGCCGTGACCCAGGGCGAAATCGGCCACGCACACGACGAACGCCAGTGCGGCCGCGGCGATCACGAGGAACCCGGGTGACACGGCGAGCGCCCACTCCTGCGGGTGCCGGTCAGCGGTCCGATCGTTGTCGACAGGGCTGTGCCTCATGGGCTTCTCCTCTGCTATCCGTTTCGGCCGATCTGTTGGTGCTACCCGAAAGGCCGATCGGACAAACGATGCCGCGCAGGTCTGTGCGGATGACCTGGCGCCGGCGCGCTAGGAGGCGTCGGGCGGCAGCAGCCGGCGTACCGGGCGCGTCTCGATGGCATGGACCGTCAATGCCCGGCGGCCGATCCGCCAGCCCGCGCCGGTCAGCACGTACTCGTCGTCGTAGCGCAGGTGCCATGCCACGTCCACCAGCTCGCCGTCGCGCTCGTTCCAGTGGTGCGCCACGCCCGCGATCCGGCCGCGCGCGGTGTCGGCCGCGGCCGCGTCGTACACCTCGCCGATGATCGCGTGCTCGGTGCGCGCGACCGTGGCGACGGCCGCGACCGCCATGCCGATGGCCCGCCGGCCGCGGTGGGACCGGACCGGTTGCAGGTCGGCGGGCGGTGCCGGCACCAACAGTTCGGCGTCATCAGTGAAAAGCTCTGCAGCAGCATTGAATTCGCGGTCATCGACATACGCGGCGTACCGGTGCACCACGTCGCTGAGCGCGGACCGCTGTTCGACCGAAAGCGTCATGAGTTCAACGACAGCCGTTGCGCGCACGCCGACAACAGATCCTTCGCCTGCTCGATATCGGCGGTCGGCGGCATCGCCAGCACCAGCCGGTCGGCGCCCTGATCGGCGAGGGCGGCCGCGCGCTCGGCGTCGATCTTGGTGACCGCGTGGCCCAGTGACACCTCCAGGGCCACCGGATCACGGCCGGCCGACGCGGCCTCGTCGCGCATGAGCGCGAGCAGCGAGGCGAGCCGGTCCCCGGTCACCCCGAGCGGCTGAAACCCGTCACCGAGCCGGCCGGCGCGCCGCGCGGCGGCCCGGCTGTGCCCGCCGATGTGAATCGGAAGACGCTCCGCCGCAACCGGTTTCGGATAGCACATGACGTTGTCGAAGTCGAAGAATTCGCCGGTGAATGACGCCCCGCCGGGCCGGTGCGCCCACAACTCGCGCAGGACTGCCAGCTGCTCGTCGGCCCGGCGCCCCCGGCTGTCGAATTCGACGTCGCAGGCGGCCAGCTCCTCCTGCAGCCAGCCCACCCCCACGCACAGCCGCAGTCTGCCGCCCGACAGGGCGTCGACGGTGGCGGCCCGCTTGGCCAGCACTACCGGATGGTGGTTGGGCAGCACCAGCACGCCGGTGGCCAGCCCCAGGTTGTCGGTGTGGCCCGCCAGAAAGGCAAGCAGGTCAAGCGGATCCGGGATGGGACAGTCCGGCGCCAGCCCGACGCGCCCCGAATTGTCGTAGGGATAGACGCTGTCGTAGCGGGTGAGCAACACCGTGTGTTCGACCGCGACGATCGATTCGAACCCGCAGGCCTCGAGGTGCCGCGCGAAGGCCACCATCCAGTCCGGGTCCGCGGTGACACCCTCGGCGACTGGGGCCACGACCGAGACCTTCATGGTTTTCGAAGCTAACAAGGCGCCCGCTGGGGCGAGCGGCGGGCCGCTGTTTTTGCCTCGGCCGGCGCGATGGCGGCACGCACCGCCTCGGCGAGCGCGGCGGCGCGGTTATCGGCGAACACGTCCTCGAGCATCACCGGGCGCCCGTCGGGACCGGTCAGCGGGACCCGCCAGTTGGGATATTCGTCGGTGGTGCCGGGCTGGTTCTGGGTGCGCCGGTCACCGACGGCGTCGGTCAGCGCCACGCCCAGCAGCCGCGACGGCGTCCTGCCCAGATAGCGGTACAGGGCCACCACGACCTGCTCGGGTTCCTCTTCGCCCTCGTCGAGCAGCCCGACCCGGCGCAGCTCGGCCATCCACGCCGCCAGCTCGGTGCGGTCGGACTCCAGCTCCTCTTCGACGGGACGGGTCAGCAGACCGAGCGAATCGCGCAGCCGCACATGATCGCCTGCCAGGTAACCGGCGGTGGGCGGCAGGTCGTGCGTGGTGACCGAAGACAGGCAGTACTCGCGCCAACGCTCGGCGGGCAGCGGGCCACCGTTGCCGTCGCGGTCCAGCTCGAACCAGAGGATCGAGGTGCCCAGCAGCCCCCGCAACAAGAGGTAGTCGCGCACCCATGGCTCGACCGTGCCGAGGTCCTCGCCGACGACGACCGCGCCGGCGCGGTGCGCCTCCAGCGCGACGATGCCGATCATGGCGTCATGGTCGTACCGAACGTAGGTGCCTTGGGTGGGTGAGGTGCCCCGCGGGATCCACCAGAGCCGGAACAAACCGATGATGTGGTCGATGCGCACCCCACCTGCATGCCGTAACACCGCACGGATCAGCGCGCGGAAGGGCCGATACTCGTGCTCGTCCAACCGGTCCGGGCGCCACGGCGGTTGGGACCAATCCTGGCCGAGCTGGTTGAACTCGTCCGGGGGTGCGCCCGCCGTCACGCCCAGCGCCATCACGTCCTGCAGCGCCCAGGCGTCGGCGCCATTGGGATGCACGCCGACGGCCAGGTCATGCATGACGCCCAGCGCCATGCCGGCCCGGATCGCCTGCGACTGCGCCGCGGCAAGCTGCTCGTCGAGCTGCCACTGCAGCCAGCGGTGGAAATCGACGGTGTCCGAATTCTTTTCGACGAAGTTCGCGATTCCGGGCGCATCCGGGTGCTGCAACGCCTCGGGCCAGGAATGCCAGTCGGCGCCGTACTTCTCGGCCAGCGCGCACCAGGTGGCGAAGTCGTCCAGCGCGCGTCCCTCCCGGTCGCGAAACGCGGCGTAGGACAGCTCCCGTCCCGCCGACCGTGGTTCTTGGTGCAGCAGCCACAGCGCCGCCCGCTTCGCCGCCCACGACGCGTCGCGGTCGATGGTGTCCACACCGGTGGCGCGCTCCTGCACCTCGGAGCGCAGCCGACGGACCCGGTTGCGTTTGGTCAGGTCGGCGAATTCGGGGACGGCCTCGACGTGCAGGTAGATCGGGTTGACGAAACGCCGCGACGTCGGCAGGTACGGCGAAGGCTCCATCGGCCTCGTCGGGGCCGCCGCGTGCAGCGGATTGACCAGGAGATAGTCGGCCCCGTGGCGCGACGCCGACCACACCGCCAGGTCGGTCAGGTCGGTCAGATCGCCGACGCCCCACGACTGCCGCGACCGCACGCTGTAGAGCTGCGCGGCCAGGCCCCACGCGCGGCGGGCGCCGAGCCGGTCGGGCAGCCCGAGCCAGTCCGGCGTCACGATCAGCGCGGTGCTGGTCTCAGAGTCACCGGAGCGCAGGTGCACCCGGTGATAGCCCAGCGGCAGGTGGGCGGGCAGCACGAAGCTGGCCTCGCCGACCCAGCGACCGTCCAGGTCGAACGGCGGGGTGAAGTTGTCGACCTGCTCGACCCCGCCGCGCACCGTGCCGTCTTCGAGCTGCAACCACACGTCCGCGGGGTCGCCGTGGGTGACATGAGCCCAGAACCGGATCGGCTCGCCGGTACGCCCGACAATGGTCGCCGGCAGCCTGCGCGCCCAGTGCGACCGCTGCTTGGCGGTCAGCGCGACGTTGCGCTCCTGCTCGGTGTCGGCCGCGACGCCCAGGGCACCCAGCACGGCCTGCAACGTGGCCTCGGAAACTCGCACCCGCCGGCCCGTCCAGTCCTCGTAGTCCGTCGCGATGCCGTATCTGCGGGCGAGTTCGATCAGCGACGGCGCGAGTTCAGTCATACGGCCATCTTGCTGCCAGGATTCTCGGATCGCCGACTCGGACCCGGCGCACGTGCGCGCACTCTTCGCTGGGCGCCAACAGTTGGTGCCGTCTGACGGCAAACGACTTGCCGCTTTCGACAGGACGAGTGGCCGGGTGGCCACTACCATGCTTTGGGATGCTTCGGGGAGACGAAAGGTCTCTTCAGCTCATCTGTGGGGAGAAGAAACTGCCAGTTCAGGGGGCATGTCGCCATTTCCTGGCCGGCGGCCGCCGCTACCGGATTCGGGTGCATATAGAGATGTGGGAGTTAATGGCTTCGGCGCCGCATGGCGAGGTCCGTGCAGGTGCCTTAACGTTGTCATGTAATTCGCGCCAGATCAGCTCACCAGGGACGATATCCAGGCGCTTCAGCAGACCGGACGGTGAATAAGTGGCGGAAGAGAGTCGCGGGCAGCGCGGGTCGGGGTACGGCCTCGGGTTGTCGACGCGGACCCAGGTGAGTGGCTATCAGTTCCTCGCTCGCCGGACCGCGATGGCCCTGACTCGGTGGCGTGTCCGGATGGAGATCGAGCCCGGCCGCCGCCAGAACCTGGCCGTGGTCGCATCGATCTCGGCGGCACTGGTGATCTGCCTGGGTGCCCTGCTGTACTCGTTCCTCAGCCCGGCGGGCCAAGTCGGGGATTCGCCGATCATCGCCGACCGCGACTCGGGTGCGTTGTATGTCCGCGTCGGCGACAGGTTGTACCCGGCCCTGAACCTGGCGTCGGCGCGCCTGATCACCGGCCGCCCGGACAACCCGCACCTGGTCAAGTCCAACCAGATCTCCACCCTGCCGCGCGGTCCGATGGTGGGCATCCCGGGTGCGCCGTCGAGCTTCCACCCGACCAGCCCGGCCTCGTCGTCCTGGTTGGTCTGCGACACCGTGGCGAACTCGACCGGCGGGTCGCCGTCGGGGGTGACGGTGACGGTGATCGACGGCACTCCCGATCTGGGCAATCACCGGCGGCTGCTGACCGGGTCGGACGCGGTGGTGCTGAACTACGGCGGGGACCCCTGGGTGATCCGGGAGGGGCGCCGCTCCCGGATCGACGCGGTGAACCGGTCCGTGCTGCTGCCGCTGGGTCTGACCCCGGAACAGGTGAGTATGGCCAAGCCGATGAGTCGCGCCCTGTACGACGCGCTGCCGGTGGGTCCGGAACTGACAGTGCCGCAGATTCAGAATGCCGGCGCCGGGGCGTCGTTCCCCAATGCGCCAGGCCCCATCGGCACGGTGATCGTCACCCCGCAAATCAGTGGGCCGCAACAGTATTCATTGGTATTGGCCGACGGCGTGCAGACGCTGCCGCCGCTGGTGGCTCAGATTCTGCAGAACGCCGGGCCGGGCAACACCAGGCCGGTGACAGTGGAACCGTCCGCGCTGGCGAAGATGCCGGTGGTCAACAAGCTGGATCTGTCGTCCTACCCGGACGCGCCCCTCAACGTGATGGACATCCGCGAGAACCCGGCGACCTGCTGGTGGTGGCAGAAGACCTCCGGTGAAAACCGGGCCCGCGTCCAGGTCATCTCCGGCGCGACCATTCCCGTGCAGTCGAAGGACGCCAACAGGGTGGTATCGCTGGTCAAGGCCGACACCACCGGACGCGAAGCCGACCAGGTCCTGTTCGGGCCCGACTACGCCAACTTCGTGGCCGTCACCGGAAACGACCCCGGCTCCAAGACCACCGAATCGCTGTGGTGGCTGACGGACGCGGGTGCCCGGTTCGGGGTCGACGACACCCGCGAGGTACGAGAAGCGTTGGGCCTGAAGACAAAACCGGGCCTGGCGCCGTGGGTGGCGCTGCGGCTCCTCCCGCAAGGTCCGACGTTGTCGCGTGCCGATGCGCTGGTGGAGCACGACACGCTACCGATGGATATGTCCCCAGGAGAGTTGGCGGTACCGAAGTGAAACGTGGATTTGCGCGGCCGACGCCGGAGAAGCCCCCGGTAATCAAGCCGGAGAACATCGTCCTCCCGACGCCGCTGAGCATTCCGCCGCCGGAAGGCAAGCCTTGGTGGCTGATCGTGGTCGGCGTCCTGGTGGTCGGACTGCTGATCGGAATGGTCGCGATGACGTTCGCCAGCGGCTCGCGTGTGTTCGGCGGCGCCGGCTCGATCTTCCCGATCTTCATGATCGGTGGCGTCGCAATGATGATGTTCGGCGGCCGGTTCGGCGGCCAGCAGCAGATGAGCCGGCCCAAGCTGGACTCGATGCGCGCCCAGTTCATGCTGATGCTGGACATGCTGCGGGAGACCGCCCACGAGTCGGCCGACAGCATGGACGCCAACTACCGGTGGTTCCACCCGGCGCCCACCACGCTGGCCGCCGCGGTCGGGTCGCAGCGGATGTGGGAACGCAAGCCCGACGGGAAAGACCTGAACTTCGGCGTGGTCCGCGTCGGCGTCGGTATGACGCGTCCCGAGGTGACCTGGGGTGAGCCCCAGAACATGCCGACCGACATCGAGCTCGAGCCGGTGACCGGTAAGGCGCTGCAGGAGTTCGGTCGCTATCAGAGCGTCGTCTACAACCTGCCGAAGATGATCTCGGTACTGGTCGAGCCCTGGTACTCGCTGACCGGAGACCGCGAGCAGGCGCTGGGACTGATGCGGGCGATCATCTGTCAGCTGGCGTTCTCCCACGGTCCCGATCACATGCGCATGATCGTGGTCACCTCCGACGTCGACGAATGGGACTGGGTGAAGTGGCTGCCCCACTTCGGCGACCCGCGCCGCCAGGACGCCGCGGGCAACGCCCGGATGGTCTACAGCTCGGTGCGCGAGTTCGCCGCCGAGCAGGCCGAATTATTCGCCGGCCGCGGCTCTTTCACGCCCCGGCACGCTAGTTCGTCGGCCCAGACCCCGACGCCGCACACGGTGATCGTCGCCGACGTCGTCGATCCGCAATGGGAGTACGTGATCAGCGGCGAAGGCGTCGACGGCGTGACGTTCTTCGACCTCACCGGCTCAGAGATGTGGAGCGCGGTCCCGGAGCGCACGCTGCGCTTCGACGACAGGGGTGTCATCGAGGCGCTGCCCCGCGACCGCGACACCTGGATGGTCATCGACGAGAAGCCCTGGTTCTTCGCCCTCACCGACCACATCAGCACGCCCGAGGCGGAGGAGTTCTCACAGAAGCTGGCGCGCTGGCGGCTCGCCGAGGCGTACGAGGAGATCGGCCAGCGGGTGGCACACATCGGCGCCCGGGACATCATGGCCTACTACGGAGTCGACGACCCGGGCCGCATCGACTTCGAGGCGTTGTGGGGCAGCCGCAACGACTCGATGGGCAGGTCACGGCTGCGGGCGCCGTTCGGTGTCCGCTCCGACAACGGCGAGCTGCTGTTCTTGGACATGAAGTCGCTGGACGAGGGCGGTGACGGTCCACACGGCGTCATGTCGGGTACGACCGGTTCGGGTAAGTCGACCCTGGTGCGCACGGTGATCGAATCGCTGATGCTCAGCCATCCGCCCGAAGAGCTGCAGTTCGTGCTGGCCGACCTCAAGGGTGGGTCGGCGGTCAAGCCGTTCTCCGGCGTGCCGCACGTCTCGCGGATCATCACCGACCTGGAAGAAGACCAGGCGCTGATGGAACGCTTCCTGGACGCGCTGTGGGGTGAGATCGCCCGGCGCAAGGCGATCTGCGACAGCGCCGGTGTCGACGACGCCAAGGAGTACAACTCGGTGCGCGCCCGGATGCGGGCCCGCGGTCAGGACATGGCGCCGCTGCCGATGCTGGTGGTCGTCATCGACGAGTTCTACGAATGGTTCCGCATCATGCCGACGGCGGTCGACGTGCTCGACTCGATCGGCCGTCAGGGCCGCGCTTACTGGATCCACCTGATGATGGCGTCGCAGACGATCGAGAGCCGCGCCGAAAAGCTCATGGAGAACATGGGTTACCGGTTGGTGCTGAAGGCGCGCACCGCAGGCGCGGCCCAGGCCGCGGGTGTGCCGAACGCGGTCAACCTGCCGGCCCAGGCCGGTCTGGGCTACTTCCGGCGCAGCCTGGAAGACATCACCCGGTTCCAGGCCGAATTCCTTTGGCGGGACTACTTCCCGCGCGGCATCACCGATGACGGAGACGAGGCGCCGGCGCTGGTGCACAGCATCGACTACGTCCGTCCGCAGCTGTTCACCAACTCGTTCACCCCGCTCGAGGTCAGCGTCGGCGGGCCCGACGTCTCCGTCCCCGCCATCCCCGCCGGCGCCGACTTGCTGGAGGTCGACGGGGCCGAGGACGACGATTCCGAGGGAATCAGGACGCCCAAGGTCGGCACGGTCATCATCGACCAGCTGCGCAAGATCGACTTCGAGCCGTACCGGCTGTGGCAGCCGCCGCTGAACCAGCCCGTCGCCATCGACGAACTGGTGAACCGGTTCCTCGGCCGCCCCTGGCAGCAGGACTACGGCACCGCGCTGGATCTCGTCTTTCCGATCGGGATCATCGACCGTCCCTTCAAGCACGACCAGCCGCCGTGGACCGTCGACACGTCGGGGCCCGGTGCCAACGTGCTGATCCTGGGTGCCGGTGGTTCCGGGAAGACCACCGCGCTGCAGACCCTGATCTGCTCCGCGGCGCTGACCCACACGCCCGAGCAGATCCAGTTCTACTGCCTGGCCTATAGCAGCACCGCGCTGACCACGGTCGCCCACCTGCCCCATGTCGGTGAGGTGGCCGGTCCGACCGATCCGTACGGCGTCCGCCGCACGGTGGCCGAACTGCTGGCCCTGGTGCGGGAGCGCAAGCGCAGCTTCCTCGAATACGGAATCGCCTCGATGGAGGTGTTCCGCCGGCGCAAGTTCGGCAACGAGCCCGGTCCGGTCCCCAACGACGGATTCGGCGACGTCTACCTGGTGGTGGACAACTACCGGGCGCTGGCCGAGGAAAACGAGGTGCTGATCGAGCAGGTGAACGTGATCATCAACCAGGGCCCCTCGTTCGGGGTGCACGTGGTGGTCACCGCCGATCGCGAATCGGAGCTGCGGCCACCGGTGCGCAGCGGTTTCGGCTCCCGGGTCGAGCTGCGCCTGGCCGCCGTCGAAGACGCGAAGCTGGTGCGTTCGCGGTTCGCCAAGGACGTTCCGGTCAAGCCGGGCCGCGGCATGGTCGCGGTCAACTACGTCCGCCTCGACGCCGACCCGCAGAGCGGCCTGCACACGTTGGTGGCGCGTCCCGCGTTGGCCGGCACGCCGGGGTACCGGTTCGAGTCCGACAGCATCGCCGAGGCGGTCAGCCGGATCACCAGCAGCAAGGCCCCGCCAGTGCGACGGCTGCCGGCGACGTTCGGGGTGGAACAGCTTCGCGAGCTCGCCGCGCAGGACACCCGCCGCGGTGTCGGTGCGGGCGGAATCGCCTGGGCGATCTCGGAATTGGACCTGTCGCCGGTCTACCTCAACTTCGACGAGAACGCACACCTGATGGTGACCGGCCGTCGCGAGTGTGGACGGACCACGACGCTGGCCACCATCATGTCGGAGATCGGGCGGTTGTACGCGCCGGGCGCGACCAGCGCACCGCCGGTGCCGGCCGGGCAGCCCTCGGCGCAGGTGTGGCTGGTGGACCCGCGTCGTCAGCTGCTGACCACGCTCGGCTCGGACTACGTGGAGAGGTTCGCCTACAACCTCGACGGTGTGCAGGCGATGATGGGCGAACTGGCCGCGGTTCTGGCCGGCCGCGAGCCGCCGCCCGGGTTGTCCGCCGAGGAGTTGCTGTCGCGGAACTGGTGGAGCGGGCCGGAGATCTTCTTGATCGTCGACGACATCCAGCAGCTGCCGGCAGGGTTCGACTCGCCGCTACACAAGGCCGCGCCCTGGGTGACCCGGGCCGCCGACGTCGGACTGCACGTGATTGTCACCCGCACGTTCGGTGGCTGGTCGTCCGCCGGCAGCGACCCGATGTTGCGGGCGCTCGCGCAGGCGAACGCCCCGCTGCTGGTGATGGACGCCGACCCGGACGAGGGATTCATCCGCGGCAAGATGAAGGGCGGTCCGCTGCCCCGCGGTCGAGGCCTGCTGATGGCCGAGGACACCGGCGTGTTCGTTCAGGTGGCGGCGACCGCATTACGCAAATAGGACCCCGAAAGAACTGCGGCCGCTGCGCTGGGTCAGCCCGCAATCAGCCCCAGCGCAGCGGCAATTCCTTGAGCGCGAAACTCTTTGACGGGTAACTGATCGCTGGGGAGTAATCCTCCGGCAGTTCGAAGTCGGGAATTTGGGTCAGCCATTCCGCGACGATCACCGTCAGTTCGATGCGCGCCAGGTGAGAGCCCAGGCAGCGGTGCGGCCCGCCGCCAAACCCCCAGTGCCGGTGGACTTTTCCGTCCATATTGAGCTCGTTGGTGGACATGGCGTCGCTGTCATCGCGGTTGACCGCGGCCATACAGAGCCGCACCGAGGTGCCCGGCGGCAGTGTCATGCCGCCGATTTCGACGAATTCCGTGGTGATCCGGGGCGCCACCGGCGCGGACGGTTCGAGCCGGACGATCTCCTCGATGAAGACCCTGGTCTGTTTCGGGTTGTCGCGCAGCTCCTTGCGCAGCTGCGGTCTGCGCGCCAACTCGTACAGCGAGAACCCGATGGCGGCGGTCACGGTGTCCAGGCCGGCCAGGATCAGCAGGTGACTCATGCCCAGCAGTTCGAGGTCGGTGAACTCACCCTTGCCGGTCATCACCCGCGACAGCATGTCCGACCCCGGGTTCTGCCGGCGCGCCGCGATGGCGTCGGCCAGATACGCCAGCAGCCGCTCGGACTTCTCGATGTCGGTTCGGGTGATGAACGGCTTGTCGCTGACGACGGCGTCTTTCCAGTCGATGAGAAGATCGCGGTCCTGCAGTGGCAGCCCGTAAAGGTCCAGGAATACCTGGAGCGGGTACAGGTTGGCGAAGTCCGCCATCACCTCGCACCCGCCCCGGCCGGCCAGTGCCGCGATCATGTCACGGGCGTGGTGCTCGAGCACGGGACGGGACTTGCTCAGCGCGTGCGGGCTGAAGTACGGCTGCAGAATCTGGCGGTAGCGGGTGTGTTGCGGCGGATCAAAAGCCAACGGCAGCACCGGCAATGGATGGCCGGGGGGCTGCAAGACGGTCGATGAGAAGACCTTGGTGTTGCGCAGCGCGGCCAGTACGTCTTCGCGCCGGGTGATGTAGTAGTGGCCGTTCATGAACACGACGGGTCCGGCGTCGCGCAGCGTCTTCCACCCGAGACCCCGGTCGACGGTCATCGGTAGGGCGGCGAAATCCAGCCGGGGCAGGTGGAACGCGCCTTGCTGGCCGTCGCTCATGCGGCTGAATCTCCGGTGGTTTGTCGGCTTTGGCCGGCACCAACGCGTGGCGGCGCCGCAATATCGCAAGCGGCAATAGCGCAAGCGGGGACATTGCTGGCGCGGACATTACAAGCGCCGCAACCGAACACGGTGGGACCGCCCACGCTAATCGCGGGTTTTCGGTGCCGGGAAGCGACTGGCGAACATCCCCGACACTTTACCGACCCACTAATCTGGGTACCGAATCGCGAAATGCAAGCCGGGTCGGCGGGGGAGGAAGCCTCGTGAGGGTTCGTCTGGAACAGTCGAAATGCGTGGGCCATGCCCAGTGCTACGCCGTCGACCCCGACCTCTTTCCCATTGACGAGTCGGGCTATTCGATTCTCGAAGAGCACGAGGTCCGGCCCGAGGATGAGCAATCCACCCGCGACGGCGTCGCCTCCTGTCCCGAGATGGCGCTGATCCTCGACGAGGGCTGACGGAACCGGGCCGCCGCGACCGCAAAGCGCGGAAAGCGAACGGAAGATGAACAATCCGTGTTCTTTTATGAACGCCCGCCGACAAGGAATGAACTCTGGTTGGCGATTGATGAACAGGCCGCTTTCAGTGTCGGTGTTTACCTCATAACGAACTAATCTCAGTGCCGGGCGGCAGTTCGGGCACACGCGAGCTGTCGCTCGCTTGCTGATAACGGGGAGATTAGCTGAGGCAGAGGTGCACGCCGTTTCTGACCAGACGTCCGAGAAATGCGGTGCCAGACCAGCTTTGCGGACACAGCCGACTGGTCAAGGCGCGTCGCGCCGCCCGGTTGACGGGTTTGGGGGGCCGAAATGGGCCCGCCGGCAGCTCCCGTGGGCGCAACGAACGACCGGTGGCGTCGTCTACAAAGCCGTGACCACGGCCACCGATTCCGATGTGACAGACGAGATCGCGTTCCCGGCCGACTGGGGAGGACACGGTGTTTGACTTCGCGGCGTTACCGCCCGAAATCAATTCCGGTCGCATGTACGCGGGTCCGGGGTCGGGGCCAATGATGGCCGCGGCCGCCGCCTGGGATGAGATTGCGGCGGAACTAGGTGTGGCTGCCAGCGGCTACGACTCGGTGATTACCGGGCTGACCGGTGGGCCCTGGGTGGGTCCGGCGTCGACGGCGATGTTGTCGGCGGTCACCCCGTACGTGAGTTGGCTCAGTGCTTTGGCCACGCA
>NZ_JAPIYN010000032.1:0-40493 GCF_035617725.1 Mycobacterium sp. 94-17 | reverse complement strand
TCCCGGACCTACTACAACCGCAAGAGAACCGAAGGCAAAACCCACACCCAAGCCATCCTCGCCCTGGCCCGCCGACGTCTCAACGTCCTGTGGGCCATGCTCCGCGACCACGCCGTCTACCAACCCGGGACCAAACCCGCGGCCGCTTGACAACGTCATTGAGAATCCCCCTTGCTGATGAGATTTCGCCGTCGCTTTGCCGGAAAATTCCTCCGCTATGCCCGCAGCCCCATCTCAGGCTGCGATAGTGCGCAATCCTGCGGGAGTCCGAGCGCCGTGAAGCCTCTGCGAAAGAGGAGCCCGGCCGCCGTATCGGACAGCTAAAGCAGGCGGCGTTGGTCGCAAAAACGTGATCGCGCTATGCGATCCAAAACGACCGGTCGAAGACGTCCGAAAGCTGGCGGGCAAACGTGTTTTCGACTCGGCGGTACCGATCTCGCAGCTGCTCTCGGGCGTGGTGAGTGTGGTTGATTGCCTGTTAGCCGAGCCCACTCAACCGATTCATCGAGAACAGGCCGTCAGCCTGGACGCTTCTGTTGTACTTTCCGGACACTTCATTCCCCTGGGTGAACACCGATTGCCTGCTGCACGGCCCGAATAGTGCAGCGCCCCATTCGCACAGCATCGGCCACGATTTGGCCCCATAAACCCATTCGGGATGAATCTCAGAGATTTCACAAAGTTGACTGTGCAATCGCCCGATTCGTACCCGAGAGTGTCGACGATCAGCCAATACGCCGCAGACGGGCGAAGTGTTCCACGAGATCGGCTGCACGGCAAACACTTTCGGCGGGTATTGTCATTTGGGTGGCGTTCTCGCGGGCTCGCGCTGCGTACTGCGGAGCCAGGATGATGCGCAGGTCCGCGACCAGTGATTCGCGGGTAGTGGCCGAAAAGCGCCGGGCAGTACCAACTTTCAACCGCTTGACACGAGTGCCCCAGAGAGTCTGATCGAGGTCGGTTGACAGAATCAATGTGGGCACTCCAGCGCGCAGGCCCGCGGCCGTGGTGCCCGCGCCGCCGTGGTGCACCACCGCGCGGCAGGCGGGAAGGGTGGCCGCGTAATTGACGGTGGCGACGACCTTAACGTGTTCGGGCTGAGGGACGGAACCGAAGTCGGTCCCGGCGGCGCAAACCAACGCACGCTCCCCTAACTGCTCGCATGCGGCACTGATCATCGCGAGCGTGTCGGCGGCAGACTCGACCCGAATGCTGCCGAAGCCGAAGAAAATCGGTGGTGTTCCCCCGGCAATCCACGACGCGACCTCGCCGTCGGCTTCGGTGGGCGACTCCAGCGTGAGGGCGCCGACAAAGGGCCGTTGGCCACCATATTTCGCCCATTCGGCGGCCAACCCGGGAAAGCACACCTCGTCGTAAGCCTGAATTTCCAACGATCCGCGGTCGGTAATCCGCCGCCGCGACGGGCCCGTGGCTTTCGGCAGGCCGAGTTCACGGCGCTGCGTGTCCTCGACCTTCTTCGTCCCGCGCCACGACACCCACCAGAACAGCCTCATCACGAAGCGGCCCACCGGCGCGGGCAGGAAGGGCAGCAGCTCACCGTTAACCCGCAGGGGAAAATAATGCAACGTGGCCAGCGGAATGTCGTGATACTCCGCGACGTTCGCAGCCGCGTCCTCAAAGTTCAGGCCGCTGAACAGCAGATCGGCCCCGTCCGACAGCGATATCAGCGTCGCGCTCATCTGCTCCCAGCACCGCATAATGGGCTTTCCGACCTCGCGCCGCGAGCGGATAAGCTCCCGAATCTGCCAGGGTTTACGGAACAGACCGGCCCAGAAATTGCGGTGGGCGTCCAGAATGTCTTGCAGCTCTACCCCGCAGCCGACCGCAGAAAGTCCCGCCGACTCGGCGAAGCCGACGAGGTCGGGAGGAACGACCATGCGCACGTCGTGCCCGCGGTGCAGCAACTCACGACCGACCGTGACGCACGGTTCGACATCGCCGCGACTTCCGTAGCACGCGAGCACAATTTTCATCGCCGAGGCCTCGACATGGCGACTACTCTATTTGGTGCGTGATTCGGAGGCGCTCAGAGAGGCGTGCCGGTGAGCGAGAATGCCTTCAACGCGCTCGAAAGGTCATGTCGCAGGCCGTCGTTCGAGTTGGGCGCACCCGGCTGACAGGCGACAGCCGAGACGAAGACCTGTCCGTTCGCTCGTCCCGATCCGACGATCTGCAGCCCACCGAACCGATGCATTACCGCCTCGGTGATGCCCGGGTAGTGCATCCTCATGGCGAAGTAATCGGCGTCGGTACCATCCACGCAGGTGGCCGCGGGGTTGATCACACCCATGTGGGTTGAGACGACACTGGTCCCATTGTCGCGGATCGTTTTGATGAACCGCTTGGGCAACAGCGGAGCCAGCGACGCCATTGCCCGCTCCTCGTCGGGCTCCTGCTGATGGCGAATCAGCGCCTGCTTGATCGTGGCCCGGATGGGCCGCAGATCTGTCGTCAATGGTGCAGGATCGACGGTGATATCTACCGGGCCAATCGCATTACCGCGAGTATCGCCGGCGAGGCGCTCATTGACCGGAAGCCGCAAGGCGACCGAGCCGTCGGCGGTGACGCGCCCTCGTTGTTCAGCAAGGTGGGCCGCCAATCCCGCAAGCAACGAATTGCTCGTCCCGCCGAGCGCCTGTGCGCGGGCCTCCCACTCGTCGGCATCGACGAACAGCGTCGCAATGGGAACTGTGATGGGTTCGTCGGCCGCGGCGGCCAGCGCGGGCGGCGTGCGATGCGACGGCGCAGTGCCGGCTCCGGCAGCACTGCGGCTACGCCGAACCATCCGTACCGCGGTGGCCACGCCGCGACCGAAAGCGGGGACATCGCGCATGGTTTGGCGGGCGTCCTCGCCCAGGGCCTGCCAGCGCCGCCGCCACCCGGCGGCCGGCCAGTTGATCGGGTCGTCCCGCCCGAGCGCGGCATCGGCCAACCCCTCGAACAACCCGAGTCCGTCGGTGACACAGTGTGGGATGAGTAGGCTCACTCCTGCGCCGCCCTCGGTGAACGGAAGCACCGCAAGATGCCATACCGGTCCGCGTTCGCAATCCAACGAGATGTTCGCCTGCTCGTTGAGCCAGGAATCGAATTCTCCGCGCGGCCGCGCCGACGGGACGATCTCCAACTCCGATGAGCCGTTAGGGGACACCCAACGATGCCGGCCGAACGGCAATGGTGAGCGTTCGATGCGGCGCGACAACCGCCCCCGCTGAAGACGCTCACAGAACTGCCGCAAACCGTCGATGTCAATCGCGCGGTCATACACCCAGACGCTTTGCAGCTGGACGGTCACTCCTGACGCCAGCCCGAAGTCAAACATGCTCTGGTCCCGGGGATCGAGTACGTTCTCCACTTTCTAACCCTACGGTCGTACCGAATCCTTGCCCATCTGCCCGAAGTACTACTGACAATATCAGCTCATACCCTACTGAAAGTAGGTCTATTTGCCTGTGCTCTTACTGGCAGTATGCTGAATAACTGGCTTCCCCTGGCCACGCCAAAGCAAGCGCATTTGGCTGGTGATACATCGGATAAAGCTGATCGGGCCGGATCACAGATGATCCCGTTGAGGTCGCCGACTAGAGAGAGTGGTCGGCCGCACACTCCGAGACGTTCAAGTCGGCATGGGTGTGCTCGCGCTGTCGATCGCCGGTTTGCTGACAGTGGGTCGCGTTGCTGATCGACCTCGCGTTAGGTCCGCCGCTCGAGTCGCAGAGGTTTCGACATGGCGGTTACTTTCAAAGAGGTGTGCCGGTGAGCGAGAAGTCCTTCAAGGCGCTCGAAAGGTCATGTCGCAGTTCGTCGTTCGAGTTGGTCCCGCCCGGCCGATAGGCAGTAGCCGCGACGAAGATCTGTCCGTTCGCTCGTCCTGATCCTACGATTTGCAGTCCGCGGAACTGATGCATCATCGCCTCGGTCATGCCCGGGTAGTACATCCTCATTGCGAAGTAATCGGCGTCGGTGCCATCCACTCGAGTGGCGGCCGGGTTGATCACACCCATGTGGGTTGAGACGACGCTGGCCCCGTTGCCCCCGATCATCTTGACGAACCGCTTGGGCAACAGCGGAACCAGCGACATCAAATCCCGCTCTTCGTGGGGCACCTGCCGGTGATTAATCAGCGCTTGCTTGATCGTGGCGCGAATGTGTCGCAAGTCCGTGGTCAATGGTGCGGGATCGACCGTGATGTCTGCCGGGCTGGTTGCGTTGCCGCGGGTATCGCCGGGGACGCGCTGGTTGACCGGGATCCTCAAGGCGACCATGCCGTCGGCGGTAACGCGTCCTCGCCGTTCGGCGAGGTGCGCCGCCAATGCCGCAAGCAGCGTGTTGCTGGTCCCGCCGAGCGATTGTGCGCGGGCCTCCCACTCGTCGGCGTCGACGAACACCGTTGTGATTGGAAGTGCGATGGGTTCGTGGGTCCCGTTCGCGGGCTCCGTTGGCGTGGGAGGTGACGGAGTGGCAGCTCCGGCGCTATTGCGGCTCCGCCGGACCATCCGTACCGCAGTAGCGACGCCGCGGCCGAAGGCGGGAATATCGCGAATGGTTTGGCGCGCGTCCTGACGCAACGCCTGTGCCGGGCGGCGCGACGCCGCGGCGGGCCAGCGGATGGGGTCGTCGCGGCCAAGCGCGGCATCGGCCAGCCCTTCGAACAGGCCGAGCGCGTCGGTGACGCAATGTGGGATGAGCAGGCTCACCCCGGCGCCGCCGTCAGTGAACGGAACCATCGCAAGGTGCCAAACAGGTCCGCTCTCGGGATCCAATGAAATGTTCGCCTGCTCGTTGAGCCAGACGTCGAATTCTTCACGCGGCCGTGCCGACGGGACGATCTCGAGGCCGGCCGAGCCGTTGGCCGATACCCAGCGATGACGGCCGAACGGCAGCGGTGACGGTTCGACCCGGCGCGACAAACGTCCCCGCTGAAGCTGACCATAGAACCGTCGCAGACCATTGACGTCAATCGGGTGGTTGTACACCCAGACACCCTGCAGCAGGGTCGTAACTCCTGACGCTCGGCCGAAGTCAAACATGCTCTGATCGCTGGGGTCGAGTACGTTCTGCACTTCCTCACTTTATGTCGTGCTCACCGGGGGCATTGAGCCGCTCAAGCAAAAGGCGTGCTCAAGCCCAGGACAGCCCGGGCAAGCTTGGGGGAGACGGCCCGAAAATGCCGACACGGTAGTGTTCGGGTATGTGGGGCTCGGTGCTGGCGATGGGGCTCATCACAGGTCTCGAACCAATGCGCATCGGCGTCACTCTCCTCGTCATCTCCCGGCCACGGCCCGTGCAAAACCTGCTCGCCTACGGCGTTGGCAACCTCTTAGCGTGCTGTTTCACCGTGGTGATGCCGCTTTCGGTGGTGCAAGTCACCCCATCGTTTAAAAGCTTTGCGGACAGTTTGGCCACGAGCTCCACACTCCGGCACATTCAAGTCGGCATGGGTGTCCTGGCACTGTCGATCGCCGCGGTGATGACCGTCCGCTGGCTGACGACGCGAGCACGCCAGCCGGCGCACGTGACGGCGGGCGGCAGTTCGGCGACCCAACCGGCTGACTCGGATACGCCGCATGCAATCTCCAGGCTGTTGGTCCGCGCGCAGGATGCATCGACGGAGCCCACATCGGCCACCCACCGGCTACTCGGCCGCGCCTACAAGGCGTGGGAAAGCGGATCGTGGTGGGTCGCCTTGCTGATCGGTCTCGCCTTGGGTCCACCACTCGACGGAGTTCTGTTCCTGCTGGCTATCATCGTTTCCTCCGGAGGCACATTCGGCACGCAGGTCAGCGCCGCGATCATCTTCGTCGTCGGGCTGCTTTCGGTCGTCGAGATCACGCTGGCAAGCTACCTGGCCACACCGGCCAGAACCCTCGCAGTTTTAGAACGGGTGCATGGGTGGGCGCGAGATCATCGCCGCAAGATCCTGTTGACCATATGCACCCTCGGCGGGATCGCGCTCGTCGCCAATGGTATGGGCGCAGTCCAGATGGGGTGATTGCGAGTCCGCCTGCCCCCGCCTCCAATTGATCAGCCGACCCGCCTGAGACGGGCGAAGTCTTCCATGAGATCGGCGGTGGTCGAGACACTTTCTTCGGTTTTGGTCATCCGGCCGGCGACCTCGCGGGCCCGGGCAGCGCATTCAGGGGCGAGGATGGCGCGCAGGTCCGCGACCAGTGATTCTTGGCTCGTGCTCGAAAAACGCCGGAAGGTGCCCACGTTCAGTCGTTTGACCCGGGCTCCCCAGAGCTTCTGGTCGGGCCACGTGGAAAGGATCAACGTCGGAACTCCTGCGCGCAGGCCCGCGGCGGTGGTGCCCGCGCCACCGTGGTGCACCACCGCCCGGCACGCGGGAAACGTGGCCGCGTAATTCAGGGTGCCGACCACCTTGACGTGGTCGGAATGAGAGACGAGGCCGAAGTCGGTGCCGCCCGCGCCAACCAGCGCCCGCTCCCCCAACTGCGCGCAGGCTCCGCTGATCATGGCGAGCGTCTCGGCCGGAGACTCGACGGGCATGCTGCCAAAGCCGAAGAAGATCGGCGGTGTCCCGGCGGCGATCCACGAGGCGGCCTCCTCGTCGACCTCCGTGGGCGACTCCAGCGTCAGCGCCCCGACAAAGGGCCGGCGACCATCGAACCTCGCCCATTCGGCCGCCAACCCGGGAAAACACACCTCGTCGTAAGCCTGAATTTCCAGCGATCCGCGTTCGGTGATCCGCCGCGACGACAGGCCCTTGGCCTTCGGTAGGCCCAATTCACGGCGCTGTGCGCCCTCGAGCTTGTAGGTCAGGGGCGACTGCGCCCACTCGAACAGCGTGACCGCGGAGCGGACCAGCGGCGCCGGCAAAATCGGAACAAGCTGGCCGTTGGCCCGCATCGGGTAAGTGTGCAGCGTGGCCAATGGGATGCCGCAATACTCCGCGACGTTCGCCGCTGACTGCTCGCCGATCACGCCGGTGAACAGCAGGTCCGCGCCGTCCGCCAGCGACGTCAGGGTCGTGCCGGTCGCCTCCCCGAACTGGGTAAACAGGTGCCAATCTTCGCGCCACAGCCGGGTCAGGTCCTGGACTTTCCAGAAGCTGCGAGAGACACAGGTCAACAACTCGCGATGCACGTCCTGCCAGCGCCGGGCATCCGGTCCGTAGGCGACCGCCGTGAGCCCAGCCGATTCGGCGAAGCCAACCAGGTCGGGCGGAACCGCCGTGCGCACATCGTGCCCCCGGCGCTGCAGTTCACGGCCGACAGCGACGCAAGGCTCGACATCGCCCCGAGTGCCGTAGCTTGCCAGCGCAAATTTCATCGCGGAAATCCTAGCGTTTCACTTGTCGCGCGCGTTTTGCCAAGTCAAAGGGCGAGCCCGAGCGCCCGGGGTTGGCGGCTCGCAGCATCGTCCGAAGTCCTCGATATCGCCTCACGAGTTTGGAGAAGGATCCGCCAACAGGAACTCTTGTTGGGAACACCTTGGGTGCCGGGCAGTCCGGAACGAGTCGACGACCCCAACAGGGTAATGTCGCGAAAATGTGGGGCTCAGTGATGGTGCTGGGGCTTCTCATAGCGTTGAACCCCTTGCGACTTGGCATCACCCTTCTCTTGATATCCCGGCCACGAGCCGTGCAAAACCTGTTCGCCTATTGGATCGGGGGGGTGACAGGCTCCATACCCGCGGTAGTGGTTCCGCTGGCACTGCTGCACCACACGTCGATGTTCAAATCCTTCGCGGATCACTTGGCCACCAGTCCCACCGTCCGGCACATTCAAATCGGCATGGGCGCACTCGCGCTCACGATCGCGGCGCTCATGACCGCGCGCTCGCTTGCCCGGGCGCGGCAGCGCTCGCAGCTGACGACACCGAGCGGCAATTCGTCAACGGTAGTGCTGGATCCGAATGCGCCGCTCACCATCTCGCAATTGCTGGGCCGGCCACAGAATGCATCCACCGAGGGCGGTGCTGCGACTAGGGGGCTGCTGGGCCGCGCCCGCAATGCATGGGAAAGCGGAGCGTTGTGGGTCGCGTGGTTGATCGGCTTTCTCAATATGCCGGCACCGGACGTACTCGTATTCGTACTCACTCTCATCGTGACCTCGGGAGCCGCGATCGGCACGCAAGTCAGCGCCGCCGTCGCCTTCGTCGTCGTGGTCCTCGCGGTGGTCGAGATCACCCTCATCAGCTATCTGGCTACACCAGCGAAAACCCAAGCGGTGCTAAGACTCTTGCACGACTGGGTGCTGAGCCACCGTCGGCACATCATGCTTGTCGTCTTCGCAGTGGGTGGGATCTCGCTGGTAGCTCACGGGATGGGAAAAATGTGAGCCGGCGCCAACAGCGCGCTGCGTCGCTGGCGCCCGACCGGCTTTCCGAGGAGATTGCGTCGAATACCTAGGCCCATGTCCCGCTGCGCCGGTGCCCCACTGCGAGGGTCTCCCCGAACAGCCGCATGATGGACGGCCGGAAGAGCCGGTTGAGCCTGTGGTAGCGGTTGAAATCTTCTAACACCTTTCGAAAACCATATTCGCTGGCCCGATAGGCATCGAAAACGCGATCCAGCGTGGCGCGGTCCACCGGTTGGTCCTGCGCCGCCGCGCACAACGCGTCGTACACCGTCGAAACCCAGTCCGTGCCGAAGGGCTCTGCCAGTGGGCCGCGGACTCGCTGGCGATGAAGGTCCTCACGGAGGAATTCGTCGGTTGCTTCCTCATCCCGGTTGTCGAGATCGACGGCAAGGGCCGCGGAAATACGCGCCACCTCCCGGCGCCAATCTTGGAGGAGATTTGCGTACTCAACGAACACTCGTGGTACGCCGCGCGTGTCTCTCTCGGCCAACAGGTTGTACTTGAGCCATAGGGCGCTTGCAAGCTCAGGCGATGCTCCACTACTCGCGGCAACCGACCCGATGACCTCCTGCGGGTGGCGCACCGCAATCACCGTCACGATGTCCAACCCGTCCAGTCGCGCCGCCTCGAACCACAAATCGGAGAGCACCGTTATCCGCGGGTCCTTGATTACCACGAGCGGCTCGGCCGGCAGCGTTCGAAGGAACGTCCGGATTTGGCCGATACACGCGACTTTCCCTTTCCCCTGTAACGAGCCCTTCTCCCACATGCGCAATGTCGGGTCGAATAAGGTGCTGCCGCGGCGGGACAGGATTCCCTCGTTGAGATAGTTGGCTGCGCGGGGCTCCCAATGGCCGAGCGGATTGTCCGGCATGGCACCCATCAGCCCGGTAGGAAGAACACCCCCGCAAAGCGAGAGAACCCGGGTGAGTGCCGACGTTCCGGACCGGTTCATGCCTAGCACGAAGAGAGCGACCCGCCGGCCCTCAGTCTTGTTCTGCGCGGCGGGGCTCATCAGCAACACTCCACGGTGCGGGCCATGTCCATCGCAAAAATGCAGCGCTTGGCGCCAGTGCCCGCATAGAGGCGATTGATTCGAGCTGGCACCAAGCGCATGGGACATGGTCCTGCGGCGGGTTTCCCTTTAGTTCGTACGCTTTGGCCCATGACGACATATTAAATCGTACGGAGTATAATTCGCAGCACAGAACCGCGGTTCGGTCCTAACTTCGTGATCTTTCGGCGTTAGCAGCCGACACCTCCCAGGTGGCTTTCGGCCGAACCGGCGCGGACCCAGCTCATACGCAGCGCCAACCGAATGGTGGTCCAGCAACCGCTAATCGGCTGTAGTTTCACGGGCCAATTCCGGACCGGACGATACCGCTACCAGGGAATCCGTGCCATTTATGCAAATGCCTACTGCGCCTGTCGATCTCACCACCGCAACTTTTCCAAGCGGTTTGCGCCGCGCCGCGGTCGACCACGGTTAGGGCTGCATGCTGACCGAGCGTGAGTAGCCGGTCGGCTAATCTGATGTGATGAATCGCTGCGACCGCATCACGGGCGACATCGTCTTGCACTGCGTCGCCCGTGATCGACAGGCATGTGTCGCACAGGACGCCCCGGGCGAATCGACAGCTGTCGGTGAAAGCTGATCAGTGCCACCCAAGATACGTTCTTTGCGGGCATCCGCTAACAGCGGCACATCGAAAGATGGTGCACAACAAGATAATCGGCTCGCGCTGGTGGATCACTTCTTCTTCTCCCAGCATCAGGCGGTCGGCCGCAAGGTGGTCATCCAAGTCGTGTGGATTTACCAACACCCCATTGACCTCGATGGGGTGAGGCGGTTCCAGCGCACCCTCGGCCAGGGGCTGCTGGGGCGGCGGATCGAGCGTTCTCCGCTGCCGTTCGGCCGGCTCCGCTGGGTCCTGGATCGGGGGCCGTCGGACTTCGACATCACCGAAAATGCCCGTCCGCGTGATGAACTCACCGACTGGGCTGACGAACACTCGCAATTGCCCATCGATCCGGAAAGCGGGCCGGGTTGGCGTCTGGGCGTCCTACCACTCGCAGACGGCTCGACCGCGGTCAGCCTGACCCTTTCCCATTACCTGCTCGACGGCCTCGGGCTCGTCCTGGCGCTGGTCGATGCGGTCCTGGGCAACACGCGCGACCTCGGCTGCCCCCTGCCGCATGCCCGCACTCGACTGAGCGCGGTGGCGCAGGACGCGCGGGAAGCGGCGCGGGACGCGCCTGAGGTTGCCCGGGCGGTCGTCGCGGCGGTGAAGCTGGCCCGCAGCGCGCGGAGTGCGGCAAATGCGGCCCCATCACCGGCGTCGCCACCGCTCGCCCCCCACGCAAACCAGGGCGATGACGCCGTCGTCGTGCCCGGCATCTCGATCTACGTTGACCTCGGCGAATGGGACGCCCGCGCGAAAGCCCTTGGCGGGACGAGCAATACGTTGGTCGCCGGGTTCGTTGCGAAACTGGGCGACCGCTTGGGGCGCCGTCGTGCCGCCGACGGCGCCGTCACCTTGCAACTCCCGGTCAATACCCGAACCGAGGGCGATACACGAGCCAACGCGATGGCGTTCGCGACCGTCCGCGTCGACCCGAGCCGGGTGACGACGGACCTGCGTGAGGTCCGTTCCGCCGTCAAGCAGGCGCTGACCACCCTGGGCGAGGCGCCCGATGAGTCAGCGCAAATTCTTCCCCTGGTCCCGTTCATGCCGAAGTGGGGCATGAAACGGATTGCCGACTCAATCGTCGGTGACCCGGACTTCCCGGTGTTCTACTCGAATCTGGGCGACCTCGGCTCCGTGGTGAACCGGATTGACGGCACCCCCTCCGAGTACGCGACCGCACGAGTCACCGCCCAGGACGAAACGCGGGAGTGGCTGGAGCGGATGGGCGGCCAGATGACGGTGCAGTCGTTCAGGCTTCCCGGTCGCATCGTCGTCAGCGTCAACGCCTACCAACCGGGAGCCGAGAACACCAAACCCGCATTGCGCGAGTTGGCCGCGCGCACGCTCGCCGAGTTCCACCTGACCGGCGAAGTCGACTGACGACGCGCCCTGGCCTGGACGCGGCACAGCAAACAAATCCCGGAACCGTCGACCGCCGTCTGGCAACCCCGCACAGCGGACCCGCGGCGCCGAGCCGGCTACCTACCCGGTGGGGCCGACGCTCAGGGCGGCCCCGAACCCGCCAACCGGGCGGATCAGTCTTCGGAGGCGTCGCGCGCCGCGAGCCGGTCGCGCAGACTCTTCGGCCGGATGTCGGGCCAGTTCTGTTCGATGTACTCCAGGCACGCCGCGCGGTCGGCCTCGCCGTACACCACCCGCCAGCCGGCCGGAACGTCGGCGAAGGTCGGCCACAGGCTGTGTTGCTCTTCGTCGTTGATCAAGACGAAGAAGCTGCCATTCTCATCGTCGAACGGGTTGACGCTCACAAGTTCTCCAGATCATGTACTCGAGGTAATTGAAACCGTCCCAAACCATAGTCCAGGCCACCCGACACCGGTACAGGGTTACCCAAGTTAGCCGCCGGGGACGTCGCGCGGGCACTCGGACCGGCCCGCCCGGCCAAACCCGCCCGGCGCCCCCCTCGCACCCTCCATCGGGAGACGATGCACACCGCTGTCGTCATAGCCTAGCTAACATCACGATTAGGTAACGATCCCACCGATTCGCCGAAGGTCTTTAGCGCGCGCAATAGCGTCGACCCTGCAATCTAGGCCGCTGACGTGCGCCAAACTCTGACACTGCCGAACAGCATTCGGCGCGTGCGTACCCCGGGTTAGTCAAGGAGCTGGCACACCCCGAGTTGAGCAGCGGGCAGGCTACGAGGTCATTGCTGCAAGAGGGGGCGTGATGGTGTCTTTCGGCGCGAACGGTGATGTAAATGGTTCAGCCCCAGCGGGATCCGCACCGGCCACGGATGCCAGACCCGTGACTCCGGTTGCCGTGATCGGCATGGCGTGCCGGCTTCCCGGGGGCATCGATTCCCCCGAGCTTCTCTGGGAAGCGCTGGTGCGCGGCGACGACCTGATCACCGAAATCCCGAGCGACCGCTGGGACGTCGAGGAGTACTACGACCCGGAGCCCGGCGTGCCGGGCCGGTCGGTGTCGAAGTGGGGGTCATTCCTCGACGACGTGGCCGGCTTCGATTCCGAGTTCTTCGGCATCAACGAGCGCGAGGCCACCGCGATGGACCCGCAGGCCCGGCTCCTGCTGGAAGCCTCCTGGGAGGCAGTCGAACATGCGGGCCTCAGCCCGGCGAGCCTGGCCGGCTCACGCACCGGCGTGTACGTGGGTTTGACGCATCTCGACTACATACTGCTGGCCGCCGATGCCCACGCCCTGGAGGGCGTCTACGGGTTCCTGGGCAACAACTACAGCATGGCGTCCGGGCGGATCGCCTACGCCATGGACCTGCACGCACCGGCCATCACGGTGGACACCGCGTGCTCGTCCGGCCTGGTCACCGTGCACATGGCCTGTCGCAGCCTGCACGATGGCGAATGCGACCTCGCGCTGGCGGGCGGCGCGACGGTGATCCTGGACCCACGGAAATCCGCCGCGGGATCGGCCGGCGGCATGCTGTCGCCGACCGGGCACTGCCACGCGTTCGACGTCGACGCGGACGGCTTCGCGTCCGGCGAGGGCTGCGTCATCGTCCTGCTCAAGCGGCTCCCCGATGCGCTGCGCGACGGCGACCGGATCCTGGCCGTGGTGCGCGGCACCGCCCTCAACAACGACGGCCGCACCGTCAACATCACCACCCCGTCGCGCACCGCGCAGGTCGCGGCCTATCAGGACGCCTTGGCCGTGGCGGGCGTGGACGCGAGCACCGTCGGCATGGTCGAGGCGCACGGCACCGGTACCCCGGTGGGCGATCCGATCGAATTCGCCAGTCTGGCAGATGTTTACGGCACCGACGGCCCGTGCGCGCTCGGCTCGGCGAAGACCAACTTCGGACACAACCAGTCCACCTCGGGCACGCTGGGGTTGATCAAGGCGGTCCTGGCGCTGCAGCACGGCGTGGTGCCCAAGAACCTGCACTTCTCCCGACTGCCCGACGAACTCGCTCGCGTCAAAACCAACCTCTTTGTGGCGCAAGATAATACGCCGTGGCCCGGCAACGGCCACGGTCCGCGGCGCGCGGCGGTGTCGGCCTACGGGTTCTCGGGCACCAACGCCCACGCCATCTTGGAGCAGGCCCCCACGCCCGTCGAGACCGGCGCCCACAACGGTGCCCAGCCGACCACCGCGGCGCCCCTGCTGTTTCCGCTGTCGTCCACCTCGGCCGAAAAACTGCGCGAGACGGCGGCGCGGCTGGCCGACTGGTTGCAGGCACACGACGACGTGGCGCTGCCCGACCTGGCCTACACCCTGGCGTGCCGGCGTGGGCATCGGCCCGTGCGCACGGCGGTGGTCGCCTCAAGTCGCGACGAGCTGACCACGGCGCTGCGCGAGGTCGCCGACGGCGACACCCCGTATGAGACCGCGGTGGGCCAGGACGACCGCGGCCCGGTGTGGGTGTTCTCCGGGCACGGATCGCAGTGGGCGGCAATGGGTACCGAGCTGCTGGCCAACGAACCGGTGTTCGCCGCCACCGTCGCGCAGATCGAGCCGCTGATCGCCCGGGAGTCTGGTTTCTCGGTGACCGAGGCGATGACGTCGCCCGAGGTGGTGACGGGCGTCCAACGGGTGCAACCGACCCTGTTCGCCATGCAGGTCGCGCTGGCGGAGACCATGAAGTCCTACGGCGTGCGCCCGGGGGCGGTGATCGGCCACTCGCTGGGCGAGACCGCCGCGGCCGTCGTCTCAGGTGCGCTGTCGCTCGACGAAGGCGCGCGCGTCATCTGCCGCCGCTCGTCGCTGATGTCCCGCGTCGCCGGGTCGGGGGCGATGGCGTCGGTTGTACTGCCCGCTCAGCAAGTGCTTTCCGAGCTGATGGCCCGCGGCATCAACGACGTGGTGATCTCGGTGGTCGCCTCCCCGGAATCGACCGTGATCGGCGGCAACCCCGACACCGTGCGCGAACTGGTGGCCATGTGGGAACAACGGGACGTCATGGCGCGCGAGGTGGCCATCGACCTGGCATCGCACACCCCGCAGGTCGACCCCATCCTCGACGAGCTGACCGAGGCGCTGGCCGATCTCGCGCCCAAGACACCGGAAATCCCCTTCTACTCGTCATCCCAATTCGACCCGCGCGAAGAGGCGTGGTGCGATGCCCACTACTGGACGAACAACCTGCGGCACACGGTGCGCTTCGCCGCGGCGGTACAGGCGGCTCTGGAAGATGGCTACCGGGTCTTCGGCGAGCTGTCACCACACCCGCTGCTCACCCACCCGCTCGAGCAGAACGCCCGCAACCTCGACATCCCGATGGCCGCGGTGGCGGCCATGCGACGGCGCGAGCAGGGGGCGCCACCGGCTTCCGACGGCGAATTGCTCTACGGTTTGCGCGGTTTCGTGCGGGATCTACACAGTGCGGGTGCCGCGGTCGACTTCTCCGCGCTCTACCCCACCGGGCGGCTGGTGGACGCGCCCCTGCCGATCTGGACGCATCGCCATCTGCTGGTGAGCCGCGAAGGCCAGGAAGCCTCGCCGACCCACGGCGCCCGCACGATCTCGGTGCATCCGCTGCTGGGCTCGCACGTGCACCTGCAGGAGGAACCCGAACGTCACGTCTGGCAGGGCGAGGTGGGCACCGCGGCCCAGCCATGGCTCGGTGATCACCAGGTGCGCAACGTGGCGGTGCTTCCCGGCGCGGCCTACTGCGAGATGGCGCTGGCCGCCGCCCGCGTGGTGCTGGGTGACGCGTCCGAGGTCCGCGACATCCGGTTCGAGCAGGCGCTGCTGCTCGACGAGCAGACCACGGTCGGGGCCTCGGCCTCGGTGTCGTCCGAGGGCGTCGCCGACTTCACAGTGCAGACCAACCAGGGCGGCGAGCAGGCGCGCCAGGCTTCCGCCATGCTGCACGCCGCGGAGGACGAGAAGCCTTCCGCGCACGACATTTCCGCGCTGCTCGCGGCGCACCCCAATCGTGAGGACGGCGCCGACGTGCGCAGCCGCCTGGACCAGCGCGGTGTCCAGTACGGCCAGGCCTTCACCGGCCTCGAGGCCGTGCACACCGGCGTGGAAGCCATCGACAGCGTGCTGGCCGAGGTGGCGCTGCCCCGCCAAATCCGTTCGCAACAAGGCGCTTACAGCGTGCACCCTGCGCTACTGGATGCCTGTTTCCAGTCCGTTGAGGCCCACCCGCACGTGCAAGCCCTCGGCGAAGGTGTGCTGGGGCTGCCGCTGGGTGTCCGCCGGCTGCGCTCCTACTCGGCAGCCCGCGACGCCGCCTACTGCTACACACGGGTGACGAAAGTCGACACGTCGGGGGTCGAGGCCGACATCGACGTGCTCGACGAGAACGGCGGGATCCTGCTCGCCGTGCAGGGGCTGCGGCTCGGCACCAGCATCTCCGAGCACGCCAACAAAGACCGGATCCTGGGCGAGCGGCTGCTGACCATCGAATGGCGGCAACGCGAACTGCCCAGCGCCGAATACGCCGACGCCGGATCCTGGCTGCTGGTCAGCACCACCCCCACCGGCGATGTGCTCTCCACCGCTTTGACCGACGCGCTGAAAAGCCATGGCGCGCAAAGCACCACCATGTGCTGGCCGCACAACGCCGACGGCGCCGCCAACGCCGAGCAGCTGGAAAACCTGGTGCGCACAGGCGGATTCAGCGGTGTGGTGATCCTCACCGGACCGCAGAACGGCGACACCGACGAGCAGTCCCCGCTGCTGGGCCGCGACTACGTGCAGCATCTGGTGCGAATCACCCGCGGATTGCCGGACATCCCCGGCGAACCGCCGCGCCTGTTCGCCGTCACCCGCACCGCGCAGACGGTGCTGGCCGGCGACCGGCCCAACCTAACGCAGGCCGGGCTACGCGGCCTGATGCGGGTGATCGGCACCGAACACCCGCACCTGCGCGCCACCCAGATCGACGTGGACGACGCCACCGACGTCGGTCAGGTGGCGCTGCAGCTGCTCAGCGGATCCGAAGAAGACGAGACCGCCTGGCGCAACGGCCAGTGGTACGCCGCGCGACTGTCCCCCACCCCCCTGCTGCCCGAGGAGCGGCGAACCGCCGTCGTCGACCACGAGGGCGACGGGATGCGCCTGCAGATCCGCACGCCCGGAGACCTCGAGTCGATGGAACTCGTTGTCAGCGAACGTATTCCACCGGGACCCGGACAGATCGAGGTCGCCGTCAGCACATCGAGCATCAACTTCGCCGACGTGCTGGTCGCGTTCGGGCGCTACCCGGCCTTCGAGGGCCGGCTCCCCCAGCCGGGGACGGACTTCGCCGGCGTGGTCACCGCGGTGGGACCCGACGTCAGCGACCATAAGGTCGGCGACCACGTCGGTGGCCTGTCCCCCAACGGATGCTGGGGCACGTTCATCACCTGCGAGGCCAACCTGGCCGTCACGCTGCCCGCCGGCCTGACCGACGCCCAGGCCGCCGCGGTCACCACCGCCACGGCCACCGCCTGGTACGGCCTGCACGATTTGGCCCGCATCGGCAGCGGCGACAAAGTGCTGATCCACTCCGCGACCGGCGGCGTCGGGCAGGCGGCCATCGCCATCGCCCGGGCCGCCGGTGCCGAGATCTACGCCACTGCGGGCAGCGAGCAGCGTCGCAAGTTGTTGCGCGACATGGGCATTGAGCATGTCTACGACTCACGCAGCGTCGAGTTCGCCGAACAGATCCGCAACGACACCGACGGCTACGGTGTGGACATCGTGCTCAACTCGGTGATCGGCGCCGCCCAGCGGGCCGGGTTCGAACTGCTGGCGTTCGGCGGCCGGTTCGTCGAGATCGGCAAACGCGACATCTACGGCGACACCAAGCTGGGCCTGTTCCCGTTCCGGCGCAACCTCACGTTCTACGCCCTGGACCTGGCGCTGCTGTCGTTCAGCCACCCGGACCGGATGCGGGACCTGCTGAACACGGTGTACCGGCTCACCGCGGACGGCTCGCTGCCGATGCCCGAAACCACGCACTACCCACTCGCCGACGCCGCGACCGCGATCCGGGTGATGAGCGGCGCCCAGCACACCGGCAAACTCGTGCTCGATATCCCGCACACCGGCAGCAGCCGTGTGATCATGCCCCCGTCGCAGGCGAAGGTTTTCCGCCCGGACGGCGCCTACCTCATCACGGGCGGCCTGGGGGGCCTGGGGTTGTTTCTGGCCGAGAAGATGGCTTCCCCTGGTTCCGGGGCCGGCTGCGGGCGCATCGTGCTGTCCTCGCGATCGCAGCCAACACCCGAGGCACAGAAGACGATTGAGCGCATCCGCGCGACGGGTGCCGACGTCGCGGTGGAGTGCGGCGACATCGCCCAAGCCGGCACCGCCGAGCGGCTGGTGGCCGCGGCCACCGCCACCGGGCTGCCGCTGCGCGGTGTGCTGCACGCGGCGGCGGTGATCGAGGACGCCACACTGGCCAACATCACCGACGAGCTCCTCGATCGTGACTGGGCGGCAAAGGTTTACGGCGCATGGAACCTACACGCCGCCACCGTCGACCAGCCGCTGGACTGGTTCTGCTCGTTCTCCTCGGCGGCCGCGCTGGTGGGCTCGCCCGGACAGGGTGCCTACGCGGCGGCCAACAGCTGGCTGGACGCCTTCACCCTGTGGCGGCGGACCCAGGGGCTTCCGGCGACCGCGATCGCGTGGGGCGCCTGGGCCCAGATCGGGCGCGCCACCGCGCTGGCCGAGGGCGCCGACATCGCCATCGCCCCCGAGGACGGCGCGTACGCGTTCGACGCGCTGCTGCGCCATAGCCGCGGCTACACCGGGTACGCGCCCATCACGGGCACCCCGTGGCTGACCGCCTTCGCCCAACACAGCCCGTTCGCCGAAGCGTTCCGCTCCATCGGCCAAAACTCAGCGGTCACAAGCAAATTGCGCGCCGAGCTCAGCGAGCTGCCGCTGGAAGAATGGCCCACCCGGCTGCGCCGCATGGTCTCCGACCAAGTCACCCTGATCCTGCGCCGCAACATCGACCCCGACCGTCCGCTGTCCGAGTACGGCATGGACTCGCTGGGGGCCCTGGAGCTACGCACCCGTATCGAGACCGAAACCGGAATCCGGATCAACCCCAGCGATCTCGCCACCATCGGCACCATCCGCGGTTTGGCGGGACTGCTGTGCGAGAAGCTGACACCCGCCGAAGTCAGCGTGCCGGCTTAGCGGGCGCAACGCCTCCTTGAGCTTGTAACGTGCGTTTGAGTTGTTGGCCGTAGGTGGCGAGCACTTCGGGGTTCATCATCTCGTCGTGCGAGCAGTCGACCGGATAGACCGTGATGTCGCCGGTGACGTAGGGCCGCCAGTCTTCGGGATCGATTGCCTCGTAATTATTTTCGCTTCGCGCGGCGGTGAAGATGACCATGTCGCCCTCGAAGATATCGGGCACATGGTCCCGGAGGTACAGCAGGTTCGCATTATGATTTCGCACCGCGAACTCAAAGATCGGCACGGGCGGAAGAACGAACTCCACCGCGTGGCCTTGTCGGCGGATCAATTCCTCGGCCTGCCGGTAGGTAAGGGGCTCCGACTGTTCGGGAACCTCGATCCGGCTGGCCCGCAAGAACAGATCCAGCAGGCGGCCCTCACCCGGATTCTCGTCGTCCAGATCGTGGTTGGCGCCGGCCCGTTTGAGCACCGGGTCGATCAGGACAAGACTCTGGACTGATCCTCCACGCCGGTGCAGCTCGACGGCGAGCTCGTGGGCGACGGGACCCCCAAAAGACCAGCCCAGCAGGTTATACGGCCCGTCCGGATAGATGGCTTGCACGCGATCCGCATAGTTTCTCGCCAGGTCGCCGATCGATTTCGGCTCGGGTTCGCCGGCCTGCGGGCTCTGGTTGATTCCGATGATCGGGCAGTCCAGATAATCGCCCAGACCCCGATATGCGTAGCTTTGCCCATTGCCTTCGTGCACACAGCACAGCGGGACGCCGCTGCCCTGCTGAAGGACGTCGACCGGGGGCAGTTCCATCGCACTGTCGTGCCGGCCGAACTGCTGAATCAGGGCTCGCACCGTGGGGGCGTAAAACAGGGTGCGCACCGCCAAGTGGGCATCCAGCGATTGATTGATCAGCGCGATCAGGCGCATCGCCAACAGCGAATCCCCACCCAAATCGAAGAAAGAGTCCTCCACCCCGACCCGCTCGAGCCCCAGCACCTGCGCATAAATCCCCGCGATCGCCTCTTCGGTGGGCGTGGCCGGGGCCCGGTAGCCATCGTCGTGCTGGTACTCGGGAGCCGGCAGGGCGCGGGTGTCGAGTTTGCCGTTGAGTGTCAGCGGCAGCGCGTCGACCACAACCACCGCGGCGGGCACCATGTAGGCCGGCAGCCACTGGGCCAGCGCGGTACGCATCTCAGCCGGGTCGGCGGTCCCCGTGACATAGCCGACCAGCCGCTTGTCGCCGGGGCGGTCCTCGCGGGTGATCACCACCGCCTGCCGGACCCCGTCCAGCGCGGCCAGCGCGGCCTGGACCTCACCGAGTTCGATGCGATACCCGCGGATCTTGACCTGCTCATCGGCGCGGCCCAGATATTGCAGCTGCCCATCCGCAGCCCAGCACACGAGATCCCCGGTCCGATACATCCGCTCCCCCGGCACACCATAGGGACACGCCACAAACCGCGACGCGCTCAACCCGGCCCGGCGCCAATATCCCACCGCCACACCGGAACCCGCCACATACAACTCACCGACCACCCCGGCCGGCACCGGGCGCAGCCACCCGTCCAGCACAAACAACGCCGCGCCCGATACCGGCGACCCGATCGGCACCGCGCCGGAACCCGCCACCAGGGGTGCGCTGATAGCCGCATACACCGTCGCTTCAGTCGGGCCGTACGCGTTGAGCATCACGCGCCCCGGCGCCCACCGGTCCACCAGCTCGGCCGGGCAGGCTTCACCCGCCACCAGCAACGTCGTCGATTCCAGCCCCTCAGGTGAGAGCACCGTTGCCGCCGAAGGGGTTTGGCTCAATACGCTGACGCGTTCGGCAACCAGCAAGGCGTTCAGGTCTGCCGGTGAGCGAACCACCTCGTCGGGCACCACGACCAGCCGTCCGCCGCCGAGCAGCGCACCGAAGATCTCCCACACCGAGACATCGAACGCCAGGGAATGCCACTGCGACCACACGCCCGGGCGCTCGACAGCGGCATCCACCGCCTCGAGTAGCCGGGTGACGTTGTGGTGGGCGATGGCCACACCTTTGGGTGTTCCGGTGGTGCCCGAGGTGTAGATCAGGTAAGCGATGTCCTGCGGGCCGGGGCCGGGTACGCCGGTGGCGGGTTGGCTGTTGACCGCGGGGTCGTCGATGTCGAGGACGAGCAGATCATGCCCGTCCAGGCGGCAGCGTAGGTCTGCGCTCGTGATCGCGGCGATGGGCGCGGCGTCAGCGAGCATGAACTGCATCCGCGCGTCCGGCTGTGCCGGGTCGATCGGCACATACGCTGCCCCGGTCTTCAACACGGCCAGCATCGCCGCGACCGTCTCGGCCGAGCGCGACATCAGCAACGCCACCCGCTGCCCCGGGCCGGCTCCGTGCTCGGCCAGCAGGTGCGCCCACCGGTTGGCGGCCTCGTCGAGCTCGCGATAGGTCCACGAGCGCTGCCCGCAGCTGATCGCCACCGCGTCGGGAGCGCGGGCCACCTGACCGGCGAACAATTCCGGAATCGACGCGGAAGTGGTTGCGGGCCTTGATAACACGGATCGGTTGCCCCAGTTTTCCAGGCGGGCGTGCTCGTCGGCGTCGAGCACGTCGACCGACGACAGCGGCCGGTCGGGGTCGGCCGTCATGGCCGCCAACACCCTTTGCAACCGGGTCATCAGGGCGGCGATCTCGGCTGCGTCGAACACGTCGCTGTCGTATTCCACGCGCAGGCTCAGTTCGTCGCCGGGCGCGGCCACCACCGCGAGCGGGTAGTGGGTGGATTGGTGGACGGTGACCTCGGTGATGGCCAACTCGTGATCACCGGCCAACGCCGCGGTGTCGACGGGATAGTTTTCGTAGACGAAAAGGGTGTCGAACAGTTGGTCATGACCGGTAGCGCGGTGGATCTCGGGTAGCGCCAGATGCTGGTGCTCGAGCGTGTGGTTGTGAGCATCGTGCAGCTGCTCGAGCAGCTGGGCCGTGGAGGTTGTCGCCGTCAGATGTCCGCGCACCGGCACGGTGTTGATCAGCAGGCCCACCATCGAATCGGCGCCGACGACCTCGTCCGGGCGCCCCGAGACCGCGGTGCCGAACGCGACGTCATGGCGACAGGTGAGCTCGCACAGCAGCTGCGCGAAGGCGCCCTGCAGCACGACGTTGACGGTGGTGTGCTGCGAGCGCGCCAGCTCGCCAACGGCCCGCGTGGTCGGCTCGCAAACCCGGAAAGAGGCAACGGCCCGGGCCCCCGGCCACCGCCCCGGCGGGCCCAGCAGGGTGGGGGTGTCAAACCCGGCGAACACCTCGCGCCAGGCCGCGTGGGCGCCGTGCAGGTCTCGATCGGCCAGGGCGCTCACAAAGCTGCGGTATGACGTGGGCGTGGGCAGTCGCTGCCCGTAGTAGCCGGCGAATATTTCCCGCAGCAGGATCGATGTCGACCAGCCGTCCAGCACGATGTGGTGATTGGTCAACACGAACCGGTGCCGATCCGCCGCGGTGCGTATCAACGCCACCCGAAACGCCGGCTGGTGGGCCAGGTCGCAGACCGCGGCGCGTTCGGCCGCACACACCTGCCGGATGTTCTCTTCGGTGTCGGTGCCGTCGCTGAGGTCGAGGTAGCGCCAGGGCGCCGCCGCGTCGGCCGGGATGACCTGCACCGGCTCGTCGAACTGGGCGCAGAAGCGGGCCGCCAGGTTCGGATGCCGGGACACCGCGGTGTGCACCGCATCGCGCACACGATGGGCGTCGAGCGGGCCGGTGATGGTGAAATCCAGCTGCACCGCATACACGTCGTCGTTGCCGTGCGCGGTGCTGGCGTGAAAGAGCAGCCCCTGCTGCAGCGGGGTCAGCGGCAACACGTCGGCGACGTCGCAGTGCCGGCAGAGCTCGTCCAGCTGGGTTTGAGTGAGCCGGGCCGGGGCGATATCCGACGGGGTCAACCCACCCCCACCTTTGCTCACGTGCGCGCAGATGCCGGCCAGCGCCTCGAACCACAACCGGCCCAACCGTTCGACTCGGGCACGATCGAGCACCGAGGGCGCCCACGTCCAGTTGGCGTGCAACCGCGGGCCGGTGCCGGTGTCGGCGGTGGCCGCGTTGAGTTCGACGGTGTGCGCCAACGGCATTGGGATGGCCCCGGTCGCGCCGGTGGCCGACAAGCCCTGGGCGCTGAGCCGCCACAAGTCGCTCGCGACCTCGGCCGCGGCCGCACCCAGGCCCCCCAGATAGTTGAATACGATCGCCGGGTCCGGCCCGCCCAACTGCACCTCGGGGTTCAGATAGCGCAGCAGACCGTAAGTCAGTGGGTCGGGCAGGGCGCGCAGCTGCTCTTTGGCGTCCTTGACGATCGCCCCCAACGCTGTGTCGCCGGCGAGCACCTGCGCCCAGTCCAGCCCGCCCACCGACAGCGCGACCGGGTATTTGGCCGTGAACCAGCCCACCGTGCGGGTCAGGTCCACCCCGGCGGCCAGGTCCTCATC
Source organism: Mycobacterium sp. 94-17 (assembly GCF_035617725.1). Lineage (NCBI taxonomy): Bacteria > Bacillati > Actinomycetota > Actinomycetes > Mycobacteriales > Mycobacteriaceae > Mycobacterium > Mycobacterium sp. 94-17. Next base: position 17,427 of record NZ_JAPIYN010000032.1, on the reverse strand, counting down.
ACGTCCGTGAGCCTCCACATCGATACCGACCGGCGCGTCCCCGGCGCCTGCGTACTCCGCGACGGCCAGCCCGAACGCGATCAACAGAATGTCTTGCACCCCAGCATGAAACGCCGCGGGCACCTCACCGAGCAGCATCCGCGTCGTCTCGACATCGAGCGACATCGACGTATGCCCCGCGGTGGCCAACGTATCCACCGCCGGCTGCACCGCGGGCAGTGCGGCCGGGGCCGCCGCCACCCGCCGCCAGGTTGCGGCCTGGTCCACCACGTCGGGGTGGCGCGCGCGTTCGGCCAGCAGCGCCGACCACCGGGCAAACGACGTCCCACCCGGCGGCAGCGCGATCGGCTGCCCGCTGCGCTGTTGGGACCACGCAATATTCAAGTCTTCCAACAGGATTCGCCACGACACCCCGTCGACAGCCAGATGGTGAATGATCAACGCCAGCTGGCCGGTGCGGGCCACCCACAGCGCGCTGAGCATCACCCCGGCCGCCGGGTTCAACCGCTCCCGCGCGTCGACCAGCGCCGCCTCGGACAACATGTCCACGGTGTGCAGGTGAACGCGCACGTCCAGCGCTCCCGCCTCGGGCACCGTCAACGACCACCCGGCCCCGTCGTCCTCGACGCGCAGCCGCAACATGGCGTGGCGATCCACCAACGCCTGCAGCACCACCATCACGTCGGCCTCGGTCACCCCCGCCGGGGCCTGCACCACCATCGTCTGGTTGAACCGATCCACCGGACCCTCGATGCTGTACAGCCAGCCCATGATCGGCGTGACCACCACCGGCCCGAGGCCCTCATCGACCGGGCCGGCGCCGCCGTCGGCCACCACGGCGACCAGGGCCAGCCGCGCCACGGTCTGCTCGACGAAAATGTCCCGCGGCCGACACGTCAGACCCGCCGCCCGAACCCGAGACACGACCTGCATCGACAGGATGCTGTCCCCACCCAGCGCGAAGAACGACTCATCGACCCCGACGCGCTCGAGCCCCAGCACCTGGGCGTAGATGCCGGCCAGGATCTCCTCGGTGGGGGTGGCCGGCGCGCGGTAACGGTCGGCGTCGCGGTATTCCGGTGCCGGCAGCGCGCGATGGTCCAGTTTGCCGTTGACCGTCAGCGGCATCGCGTCGAGCACCACCACCGCGGCGGGCACCATATAGGCCGGCAGGCGCTCGGCCAGCGCGGTCCGCGCCCTGGCCGGGTCGGCGGTTCCGGTCACATATCCCACCAGGCGTTTGTCGCCGGGGCGGTCCTCGCGGGCGATCACCACCGCTTGCCCGACCCCATCCAAGGCGGCCAGGGCGGCCTGGACTTCACCCAGCTCGATGCGATACCCGCGGATCTTCACCTGCTGATCGGCGCGCCCCAGGTATTGCAGCTGCCCGTCGGCACCCCAACACACCAGGTCCCCGGTGCGATACATGCGTGCTCCGGCCCCGGCGAACGGACAAGCCACAAATCGCGACGACGTCAATCCGGCCCGCCGCCAATACCCGCACCCGACCCCGGCTCCGGCCACATACAACTCGCCGGCCACACCGGTCGGCACCGGCCGCAGCCACCGGTCCAGCACGAAAAAGCCCAGATGCGCCAACGGCACCCCGATCGGGCTGACGACGCTGTCGACATCGGCGGCCACGATCTGGCGCACCGAGGCGTGCACCGTTGTCTCTGTGGTGCCATACAGATTGAGCAGCCGCGGCGAACCCGGATGCTTGTCCAGCCAGGCGCTCAGCCGCTGAGGTTCCAGCGCTTCCCCGGCGAACAGCACCGTCTGCAACTCGAGTTGACCACCCGTCGCCGCCGCATCAGCGGTTTGCAGGGCATAGAACGCCGACGGGGTCTGGCTCAACACACTGACCCGCTCGGCCACCAAGAACGCGTGGAAGTCCTCCGGTGACCGGGTCACCTCTTCCGGCGCCACCACCAGCCGGCCGCCACCCAGCAATGCACCCCAGATTTCGCACACCGAAACGTCGAAAGCATACGAGTGCCACTGCGACCACACCCCCGCGCGCTCGACATCGTCACCCACTGCCTGCAGCAGCCGGGTGACATTCTGGTGGGTGATGGCCACGCCCTTGGGGACCCCGGTGGTACCCGACGTGTAGATCAAATAAGCGAGGTCATCGGGCGCCGGCGCCGGCGGCGCAGTGCACGGGTAGTCCACGATGCGCGGGTCGTCGATATCGATGACCAGCAGGCCGTGCCCGTCCAGCCGCGACGATAGGTCCGCGGTGGTGATCGCGGCCATGGGTGCGGCATCGGTGAGCATGAATTCCAGCCGCGCCGCGGGCTGGGCGGGGTCCACCGGCACATAGGCCGCCCCGGTCTTGAGCACCGCCACGATCGCGGTGATCGCCTCAGCCGACCGCGGCAACAGCAGCGCCACCCGCTGCCCCGCACCCACCCCATGGCCGGCCAGCAGGTGCGCCAACCGGTTGGCGGTTTCATCGAGTTCCCGGTAGGTCATCGAGCGACCCTGGAAGGTCAGCGCCGGCGCCTCGGGGGTGCGGGCCACCTGCGCGGCAAACGCCGCCGGGATCGACACCGCCCGCGGCGCGGGTTGGCTCAATACGGCCCGACGACCGATCTCATCCAGCCGGGCGTGCTCAGCCTCGTCGAGCACATCGATCGACGACAGTGCCCGGGCCGGATCCGCCGTCATCGCCTGCAGTATTCGTTGCAGGCGGTCGACGAAGGTCTCGATGGTGGCCGCGTCGAACACGTCGGTGCGGAACTCCACCACCCCGCCGATCCCGGCGGGCTCACCGGCCTCGTTCCAGCGCTCCCCCACCGACAACGTCAAATCCATTCGCGCGGTGCAGGTATCGGCCGGCAGCGGCGTGACTTGGAGATCACCCAAAGCCAACCCGGCAGCGGGGACACTGTCCTGCCCGGCGAAGTTCTGCCACGCCAACATCACCTGAACCAGCGGGTGATGGGTCAGGCTGCGGGCCGGGTTGAGCCGCTCCACCAACACCTCAAACGGGACGTCTTGATGCTCGTAGGCGGCCAGGCTGCGCCGGCGGACCTGCGCCAGCAGTTCGGCGATGCTGGGGTCTCCGCTCAGGTCGACCCGCATCACCAACGTGTTGACGAAAAAGCCCACCAACTCATCGAGCGCGGGATCGCGACGCCCGGCGATCGAAAACGCCACCGCCACATCACTGTTGGCGCTGACCTTGGAGAGCAACAGCACCAGAGCGGCCTGCACCAGCATGAAACTCGTCGCGTTGTGTTCCCTCGCCACCCGGGCGACCCGCTGCTGCACGTCGGCCGGCCAGTCCACCACCACCTTGGCCCCGCGATAATCAGCCACCAACGGATAGGGCCGATCGGTCGGCAATCCCAACCGCTCGGGCATGCCCGTCAGCGCCTGCTCCCAATACGCCAGCTGCCCCGCGATACGGCTGTCGCGATCGGCAAGATCCCCCAGCTGCGCGCGCTGCCACAACGTGTAATCGGCATACTGCACCGGCAGCGGCGCCCAGGCTGGGGCCTGCCCGGCACACCGGGCGGCGTACGCCACCCCCAAATCCCGCACCAACGGGCTGATCGACCACCCGTCGGCGGCGATGTGGTGCACCACCGCCACCAACACATGCGCATCCTCGTCGAGGCGGAAAAGCCGTGCCCGCAAAGGGATTTCACTGGCAAGATCAAACGGGTCACGCGCCGCGACACCGATGGCCTCACCCAACCGGGCTTGCGGCCAGTCGCCGGCATCGATGACCTGCCACCCGAAATCGGCCCGCTCCACGACCACCTGCCGCGGGACCCCCTCAACCGCCGGGAACAGGGTGCGCAAACTCTCATGACGGCCCGCCACATCGGCCAGCGCCTGGCCCAGCGCCTCGACGTCCAGGCTGCCTTGCAACCGCATGGCCACCGCCATGTTGTAAATCGCTGAGGGACCGTGTAATTGGTCGATGAACCACAACCGACTCTGTGCAAACGACAACGGCACCACCGCGGGCCGCGGCGCGGCCACCAACGGCGCCAGCCCGCCCCCCTCGGCGCCAACCCGGGTCGCCAACTGGGCCACCGTGGGCGCCTCGAACAACGTCCCCACCGAAAGATGGGCATCCAAGCCGGTGTTGACCGCCGCGATCACCCGCATCGCCAACAACGAATCCCCACCCAAATCGAAAAACGAGTCATCCACCCCGACGCGCTCCAACCCCAACACCCGGGCATAAATCCCGGCCAGCATCTCCTCGGTGGGAATGCTCGGGGCCCGATAGGCGTGACCGGCGTAGCCGGGCGCCGGTAAGGCGCGCTTGTCGAGTTTGCCGTTCGGTGTCAGCGGAATCGCGTCGATCACCACCACCGCGGACGGCACCATGTAGGCCGGCAGCCGTTCGGCCAGCGCGGCACGCAGCTCGCGCGGCTCCGCGGCGCCGGTCACATACCCCACCAGACGCTTATCACCGGGACGGTCCTCGCGGGCGATCACCACCGCCTGCCCCACCCCATGCAGGCCGCTTAATGCGGCCTGGACTTCACCGAGCTCGATTCGATACCCACGGATCTTGACCTGCTCATCGGCGCGTCCCAGATACTGCAACTGCCCATCCGCACCCCAACGCACCAAATCCCCTGTGCGGTACATGCGTATCCCCGCACCACCGAACGGGCACGCCACAAACCGCGACGCCGTCAACGAAGCCCTACGCCAATACCCACATCCGACCCCGGCACCGGCCACATACAACTCACCCACCACACCCATCGACACCGGCCGCAACCCCTTGTCCAACACGAACAAGGCCGCCCCCGACACGGGTGCACCGATGGGCACCACCCCCGACCCTGCCCCAAGCGGCGCGCTGATCGCCGCGTAGATCGTGGCCTCGGTGGGCCCATACGCGTTGATCATCACCCGCCCCGGCGCGGCCCACCGATCCACCAACTCGGCCGGACACGCCTCCCCCGCCACGACCAGTGCCGCCGACTCCAATCCTTCCGGCGACAACAACTCCGCCGCCGACGGGGTATGGCTGACCACACCGACCCGCTCAGCAATCAGCAACGCGTGCAACTCATCCGGCGAAGCGGCCACCGCCTCGGGCACCACCACCAACCGCCCGCCGCCCAGCAACGCCCCGAAGATCTCCCACACCGACACATCAAAAGACAACGAATGCCACTGCGACCACACCCCCGCGCGGCCCACCTCGGCATCGACCGACGCCAACAACTGAGCCACGTTCTGGTGGCTGATCGCCACACCCTTGGGCACACCCGTGGTCCCCGAGGTGTAGATCAGATAGGCAAGATCCTCAGCCGCCGGCGCCGGCAACGCCGTGACAGGGCGGGTAGCCACCTCAGCATCGTCGATATCGACAACCGCCACCTCATACTCGTCGAGCCGGCCGGCCAGCGCCGCAGAGGTGATTACCGCTACCGGCGCCGAATCAGCGAGCATGAACCCGATCCGCGCCTGGGGAAGCGCCGGATCAATCGGCACATACGCCGCCCCGGTCTTCAACACCGCCAAAATCGCCACGATCGCCTCGCCCGAGCGCGACAACAACAAACCCACGCACTGCCCGGGACGCGCACCCCGGCCCGCCAACACGTTCGCCAACCGATCCGCGGCCTCGTCCAGCTCGCGATACGTCCATGACCGCGCCCCACAACGCAACGCCACCGCATCCGGGGTGCGCTCCACCTGGGCGTCAAACAACACCGGGATCGACACCCGACCAGCCACCGGCTGGCTCAATACCGCCCGATTACTCCACCCGTCCAGCCGCGCCCGCTCACCCTCATCCAACAGATCAATCGACAAGACCCGCCGCGACAGATTGGCGGTCATGACGGCTGATCCCAGCGCTCAAAGGCTTGCATCGAATAGCGGGGATGGTTGTGCTCGCAGGTAGTGAACACGGGACACCCCCAAACTTTGACTCATTCAATCCCCAGACTATGCATACCATAAGTATGGGAAAGACACCATAGTGAGTCGAGTCGGTATTTGGCCATCACGGGCGCCCCACGGTTGACCACCACGGTCTCCGGCGGCTGGTGGTACGTTCTGCGTCGCCTATACCCGCGAAAGCTTTGGACATCATCCGCTGAGGAACCCGATTGCCTGACCACGAGCTGACGGCGCGCGAGGCAGAGCGCATCGTCTGGGACGTGATCGTCGTGGGCGCCGGCATGGGCGGCGCGGCACTGGGCTACTCGCTGGCGCGGGCAGGCCGCACGGTGCTGTTCGTCGAAAAGGGGCGCTCCACACTGCCCGGAGCGTCCGGGACGATCCGCGCCGCGATACCGGAACTGGCCGAGCCGCGGGCGGGCCGTTCCGCCGAGGCCTACTACGACGCCCTGGCCCGGGCCGGACGGTCCACCGACGAAATCGAAGACGCCAGTGGGCGTTTCACGCGACGGTTCGTGCCGTTCCTCGGCAGCGGGACGGGCGGGTCGTCGGCGATCTTCGGCATGGTCTGCGAGCGCTTCTTCGCCCGCGATTTCACTCCCCGGGAAAACTTCCGCGACCCCGGCGACTCCACCGTGCCGGATGCGTGGCCGGTCACCTACGACCAGATGCGGCCCTGGTATGCCTCGGCCGAGAAACTGCTGGGGGTCCGCGGCCAGCCCGATCCCCTGCGGCCCGAGGCCGCCGAGGTCAATTTGCCTGCGGCACCACCGTTTTCAGCGGAAAACCAGCCGCTGGTCGACTATCTGGCAGCCCGCGGACTGCATCCGTACCACCTGCCGATGGCCTGCGACTACACCGACGGTTGCACGACCTGTCAGCTCTACCTGTGCCCCCGGTCGTGCAAGAACGACGCCGCCCGCAACTGCGTCTTGCCCGCCGTCACCCGGCACGGCGCCCACCTGCTGTCGGAATGCCGGGTGGTGCGCCTCGACGCGAACCGCACCCAGGTCCGGCGGGTGATCTGCGAGCATCACTCCACCACCCTGGCCCTGCGGGCCAAGGTGGTGGTGCTCGCCGCCGGTGCGCTGGCGACCCCGGCGCTGTTACTCAATTCCCGTTCGGTCGAGTGGCCGCACGGCCTGGCCAACGACTCGGACTTGGTAGGACGCAACCTGATGCGCCATCTGGCCGCCTCGTACAAGATCTGGCCGCCACGCGACCGGACGGTCGTGACCGACACCAAGGAAATCGGGCTCAACGACTTCTACTTCATGGACGGCCAAAAGTACGGCACCGTGCAGTCATTCGGGCCGGTGCCCCCCATCGAGATGATGAACAACCGCCCCGGTTGGTGGCCGAAAGCGCTGCGCCTGATGCACCCGGCGCACCGCCGGATCCACCAGCGGTTCTTCAGCGGCGGACAGACGCTGGCGGCGATCATGGAAGACCTGCCCTACCTGGACAACCGCGTCCTACCCAGCGACCGGCCAAGCCCGGACGGCCGCCAGCGGATGCAGATCCACTACCGTCTGCACGCCAGCGAGATCGAACGCCGCGCCGTCTTCGCGCAGCAGGTGACTCAGGCTCTGAAGCCGTTTCACAAAGTCATCCGGCGCAGCGCCGACAACAACACGGCCCTCGCCCACGCCTGCGGCACGTGCCGCTTCGGCACCGACCCCGACACCAGCGTTCTCAACCCACAAAACCGGGCACATACCGTGGACAACCTCTACGTCGTCGACGCGTCCTTCTTCCCGTCCAGCACCGGGCTGAATCCCAGCCTGACGATCGCGGCAAACGCCCTGCGCGTGGCCGCGCACCTGAACGAGGCGCACTTCTCCACGCGGCAATGCGTCGGATGACGCCGCGGGCGCCGTCGAATCCGGGCTAGGCCCACGTCCCGCTGCGCCGGTGCGCCAGCGCGGCGGCCTCCATCGCCAGCTTCTTGATAGACGGACGGAAAAGCACCTGGTTGGAGTACGCGTTGCAGTTGTCGAACGCCGTCCGGAAATCGTGCTCGCACGCCCGATACGCCTCGAAAATGCCATCCAGCCTGGCCTGATCCCACGGTTCGTCGCGCGCGGCCCGGCCCAGCGCCTCGTACACCGTGGACATCCAGGCGGTGCCGAAGCGGTCGGTCACCGCGCCGGAGTGTCGCTGGCGCCGAAAATCCGGCGTGAGAAACTCCGCGATGGCACCCTCATCAGGGTTGTTGAGGTCGATCGAGAGCGCTGCGGAAATGCGGCTCATCTCCCGGCGCCAGTCTTCGAGCAGATTGGTGTACTCGACGAACACTCGCGGCAAATCGCGCGTCTGCCTCTCGGCCAACAGGTTGTATTTCAGCCACAGCGCGCTCGTGAGCTCCGGCGAGGTCGGACCCGTGGCCGCCTGCGACGCGATGACCTCGTGTGGGTGACGCACCGCGATCACGGCCGTCGCGTCCAACCCGGCCAGACGCGCCGCCTCGAACCACATGTCCGACAGCACCGTGATCTGCGGGTCCTTGATCACCACGACCGGCGCGTGCGGCAGCCGATCGAGCAATGCGCGGATCTTGCGGATGTAGCCGGCCCGGTCTCCGGCACTGAACGCGCCTTCCTCCAGGAGGCGCAGCGACGGGTCGAATCCCGGGCTGCCGTGGCGACGCAGAATCGTCGCGTTGAGATGGAGGGTGTTGCGCGGCTCCCAAAAACCACGCGGATTGTGCCGGCTGGCGCCGACCATCCCGGCGGGAAGCGCGGCACCGCACAGGGACATGACCCGCGTGAGCGCCGACGTTCCGGACCGCCCGATGCCCAGGACAAACAGAATGACCGGCCTTGTCGGGGTGCGGGAACCGGCGGAATCTTGCGGGCGACAGGTGCCGGCACGCTCGGCCTGCTTGCTCGTCCCCCCGGTGAAGTTCATCTCCAGGCAATCCTTCCGATCGTCATGCGCAGAACCCACCAGAGCTTACGCAAGACCGCATCGGATTATAGGGATTTGCTCGTTGCCGGGTCGACCGTCGAGCCCGGGAAATTCCCTGCTAGAACCCCCTCAAGCGTCCAATGAAAGTTTGAGCTGTCGACCGTACATTTCGAGCGCTTCGGTGTTCATCATGTCGTCGTGCCGGCAATCGACCGCGTGCACAATTATCTCACCGGCAACATAAGGCCGCCAATTCTCCGGATCCGTTGAACGGGTTTCGTCCTCCCGGCGCGCGGCGGCGAATATGACCATATCGCCGTCGAACACATCGGGCACATGCTCCCGGAGATATTTGCGGTTGGCGTTGTGATTTCGAACCGCGAATTCAAAGATTGCCCGGGGGGGAAGGACATACTCCACCACCCCGCTGCGTTGCCGAATCAACTCTTCCGCCGTCCGGTAGGTAAGCGGCCCGAAGTGTTCCGGGATATCGATACGCGCAGTCCGCAAGAATAGTTCCAGCAGCCGGCGCTCGCCTTGATCGTCGTCTTCGACGGTGTGGCTTCCCTCAGCGCCAGTGGCATCGAGCACCGGGTCCAGCAGCACGAGTCGATCGACGGCACACCCGCGTCGGCGAAGCTCGATGGCCAGCTCGTGGGCGACGGGACCGCCGAAAGACCAGCCGAGCAGGTTGTAGGGCCCGTCCGGATACACGGCCCGGAGCCGATCCGCGTAGATCTTCGCCATGTCGCGAATCGATCCGATTTCGGCTTCGCCCTCTTGCGGCATTTGGTTGACACCGATAATCGGGCCATCCAAATAATCGATCAGACGCCGATACGCGTAGCTTTGCCCATTTCCTTCATGAATACAGCACAGGGGAATGCCCGTGCCCTCCTTGAGGATCTCGACGGGAACCAATTCCACCGCGCTATCGTGCTTGCCCAATTGTTGACTCAGGCCGCGCACCGACGGCGAATGAAATAGCGTGCGCACCGCAACCTGGGTGCCCAACGTCTTATTGATCACCGCAACCAGGCGCATCGCCAATAGTGAATCCCCACCCAATTCGAAGAACGAGTCCTCGACCCCGACCCGGTCCAGCCCGAGGACGTTGGCGTAGATGTCGGCGAGCAATCCCTCGACGGTGTTGGCCGGCGCGCAGTACCGATCCCCATCCCGATATTCCGGCGCCGGCAGGGCGCGCGTGTCCAGTTTGCCGTTGACCGTCAAGGGCAGCGCTTCCACGGTCATCACCGCGGCCGGCACCATGTAGCCCGGCAGCCGCTCGGCCAACGCGGTGCGCGCCTGGGCCGCGTCGACGGTCCCGGTCACGTAGCCGACCAGGCGTTTGTCGCCGGGACGGTCCTCGCGGGCGACCACCACCGCCTGCGTGACCCCGTCCAGCCCGGCCAGCGCCGCCTGCACCTCACCCAGCTCGATGCGATACCCGCGGATCTTGACCTGCTCGTCGGCCCGCCCCACATAGGCCAGCTGCCCGTCGGCGCCCCACGACACCAGGTCCCCGGTGCGATACATCCGTGTGCCAAGGCCGCCAAATGGGCACGCCACAAACCGCGACGCCGTCAATCCCGCCCGGCCAACATACCCGGCGGCCAGACCGTCGCCGGCCACATACAGCTCCCCGACCACCCCGGCCGGCACCGGACGCAGCCACCCGTCCAGCGCAAAGAAGCCGAGATGGGCCAACGGCACCCCGATCGGGCTGACGGGCCTGTCCACGTCGCCGTCAGTGATCCTGCGGATCGAGGCGTGCACCGTGGTCTCGGTGATGCCATACATGTTGATCAGTCGCGGTGCGCCCCAATGCTTTTCCAGCCACATCCCCAGGCGGTGGGGCTCCAGCGCTTCCCCGCCGAACACCACGGTCTCCAGCTTGAGCTGATCTCCCGCGTCGGGTGCCATCGCGTCGGCGGCTTGCAGCGCATAAAACGCCGACGGGGTCTGGCTCAACACGCTGACCTGCTCGGCGACCAGCAACGCGTGCAGGTCCTCCGCGGAGCGGACCACGGCGTCGGGCACCACCACGAGCCGTCCGCCGCCGAGCAGCGCCCCGAAGGTCTCCCAGACCGAGAAGTCGAACGCCAGCGAATGGCACTGGGTCCACACCTGGCCGGGCCCGAGCTCGGCGTCAAGGGAGTCCAGCAGCTGAGTGACGTTATGGTGTGTGATGGCAACGCCTTTGGGCGCCCCAGTGGTGCCCGAGGTGTAGATGACGTAAGCGATGTCGTCGGCCGCCGGAGCCGGCAACGGCGTGCACGGGTAGGTCTCGACGCGAGGGTCTTCGATATCGAGGATCAGCAACTCGTGCTCATCCAGCCGCGAGCAGAGGTCCGCGGTGGTGATCGCCATGACCGGCGCGGCGTCGGTGAGCATGAACTGCATCCGGGCCACCGGCTGCGCCGGGTCGACGGGCACATAGGCCGCCCCGGTCTTGAGCACCGCCAGCATCGCCACGATCGCCTCGCCCGACCGGGGCAGCAGCAGCGCCACCCGCCGGCCCGGGCCCGCCCCGTGATCGGCCAGCAGGTGCGCCCACCGATCGGCGGCCTCATTCAGCTCGCGATAGGTCCACGAGTGCCGGCCGCAGCTCAGTGCCACCGCCTGCGGCGCTCGGGCGGCCTGCGCGGCGAACAACGCCGGGATGGACGCGGAAATGATTGCGGGCCTTGACAATACGGCCCGATTGCCCCAGCGTTGCAGGCTGGCGTGCTCGGCGGCGTCGAGCACATCGACGGACGACGCCGGCCGGTTGGGACCGGCGGTCATGGCCACCAGCACCGTTTGCAGCCGCGCCATCAACACCGCGATGTCGCCCGCGCCGAACACGTCGGTGTCGTATTCCACCCGCAGGCTCAGCTCCTCGCCGGGCCCGGCCACCACCACGAGCGGGTAGTGGGTCGATTGGTGCACGGTGAATTCGGTGATGGCCACGTCGTGCTCGGCGGCCAGGGCGGTGGTGTCGACCGGATAGTTCTCGTAGACGAACAGGGTGTCGAAGAGCTGGTCGTGACCGGCGACGCGGTGGATCTCGCTGAGCGCGAGGTGGTGGTGCTCGAGGGTGTGGTTGTGGGTGCGCTGCAGCTGGTCGAGCAGCTCGGTGGTGGTGGCGTTCGGGCTGATTCGGGCCCGCACCGGCACGGTGTTGATCAGCAGGCCCACCATCGAGTCGGCGCCGACGACCTCAGCGGGCCGCCCGGAGACCGCGGTGCCGAAAGCCACGTCGTGATGGCCGGTGATCGCGCACAGCAGCTGGGCGAAGGCGGCCTGCAGCACGATGTTGATCGTGGTGTGGTGCGCGCGGGCCAATTCCGTCAGCGCCCGGGTGGTCTGCGCGGAGACCGCCAGCGACGCGACGCCTTGCGGACCAAGCCCCAACCGTTGCGGGGGGCCGATCAGGGTGGGGGTGTCGAAACCGGCCAGCACCTCACCCCAGGCCGCGGCTGCGGCTGCATGGTCTCGCGTGGCCAGCCAGTCGATGAATCCGCGATACGGCGCGGGCGCGGGCAGCTGGTGGCCGTAGTAGCCGGCAAAGATCTCACCCAGCAGGATCGGCGTCGACCAGCCGTCGAGCACGATGTGGTGGTTGGTGAGCACAAACCGGTATCGGTCTGCGCCGGTGCGGATGACGGCGGCCCGCAACGCCGACTGGTGGGCGAGGTCGCAGACCGCGGCGCGTTCGGCCGCGCGCACCCGCTGGATCTGCTCCTCGATGTCGGTGTCGTCGGCGAGGTCGACATAGCGCCAGGGTGCTACCGGGTCGGCCGGGATGACCTGGACCGGTTCGTCGAACCGGGCGCTGAACCGCGCCGCCAGGTGCGGATGCCGCGCCACCACGGTGCGCACCGCCTCGCGCAGCCGGTCCGCCTCGAGGGGCCCGGTGATGGTGAAGTCCAGCTGCACCGCATACACGTCGGTGCCGACACCCTGGGAGGTGTTGGCGTGGAAGAGCAGCCCTTGCTGCAACGGGGTCAGCGGCAACACATCGGCGATGTCGTACTGCGCGGACAGGTCGTCGAGCTGAGCCTGGGTGAGCCGGGCCGGGGCAACGTCGGACGGGGTCAATCCGCCCCCACCTGTGTTGACGTGCGCGCAGATCCCGGCCAGCGCCTCAAACCACAACCGGCCCAACCGCTCGACGTCGGCGCGGCCGAGCACCGAGGGTGCCCACGTCCAGTTGGCGTGCAGCACCGGGCCCTCATTGGTGTCGGCGGTGGCCGCGTTGAGTTCCACGGTGTGCGCCAACGGCATCGGGATCGCCGCGGTCGCCCCGGTCAACTCCAGCCCCTCCGGGCTGAGCTGCCACAAATCCTCGGAGAGTTCGGTGGCCGCCGCGCCCAGCCGGCCCAGGTAGTTGAACCCGAGCACCGGATCCGACCCGCCCAGCTCGACATCGGGGTTCAGATAGCGCAGCAACCCATAAGTGAACGGGTCGGGCAGGGCCCGCAGTTGCTCCTTGGCGTCCTTGATAATCGCGCCCAGCGCCGGGGCGCCTGCGCGCACCTGCGCCCAGTCCAGCCCGCTCAGGGCCAGCGCCACCGGGTATTTCGCGGTGAACCAGCCCACCGTGCGGGTCAAATCCAGCCCGGCGGCCAGCTCCTCCTCACGGCCGTGGCCCTCCACATCAATAGCGACCGGGGTGTCCCCGGCGGCCACGAACTCCGCCACCGCCATCCCGAACGCGATCACCATAATGTCGTGGATCCCGGCGTGAAACGCCGCGGGCACCGCACCGAGCAGCGTCCGGGTCGTCTCGACCTCCAACGCCATCGACACATGCCCCGCGCTGACAGCGGTATCCACTCGGGCTTGCGGTGCCGGCACAGCGGGTGGGGTCGCCGCGACCTGCCGCCAGGTTTCGGCCTGCTCTGTCACCTCGGGGCGGCGCGCGTGTTCGGCCAGCAGCCCCGACCAGCGGGCAAACGACGTCCCCGGCGCCGGCAGCGCGATCGGCTGCCCGTGGCGATGCTGGGCCCAGGCGATGTTGAGGTCTTCCAACAGGATTCGCCACGACACCCCATCCACGGCCAGGTGGTGGATGATCAACACCAACTGGGCGCTGCCGCTCACCCACAGCGCGCTGACCATCACCCCGGCCGCCGGGTTGAGCCGCTCCCGTGCTTCGACCAGCGCCGCATCGGACATGGCGTCCACGCTGTACAGGCACTCGCGCGCGTCCACCGATCCCGGCTCGGGCACGTGCAACGACCAGCCCTTAGACCCGTCGTTGAGGCGGGCCCGCAGCATGGCGTGGCGATCCAGCAGCGCCTGCAGCACCACCGCCACCTCGGGCCCGCCCACCCCGGCCGGGGCCTGGACCACCATGGTCTGGTTGAACTGATCGGTCGGGCCCTCTAAGGCGTGCAGCCACCCCATGATCGGGGTCGCCGCCACCGCCCCGACCCCGTCATCGGCCGGACCCGCGTCGCCGTCGGCCACCTTGACCACCCGGGCCAGCCGGGCCACCGTCTGCTCCACAAAAATGTCGCGCGGCCGACACGTCAAACCCGCGGCCCGCGCCCGCGCGACCACCTGCATCGACAGGATGCTGTCCCCGCCCAGTTCGAAGAACGAGTCATCGGCCCCGACCCGCTCCACACCCAACACCTGGGCATAGATCCCGGCCAGCACCTCCTCGATCAGGCCGTCCGGGGCCCGATACTTCCCGGCATCGCCGTACTCCGGGGCCGGCAGCGCGCGGGTGTCGAGTTTGCCGTTGACCGTCAACGGCAGCGCATCCACCACCACCACCGCGGCGGGCACCATATAGGCCGGCAACCGCTCGGCCAGTCCGCCGCGCACCGTCGCCGGATCGGCCGTCCCGGTGATGTAGCCGACCAGACGCTTATCGCCGGGGCGGTCCTCGCGGGCGACCACCACCGCCTGCTGCACACCCTCGAGCCCGGCCAGCGCCGCCTGCACCTCACCCAACTCGATGCGATAGCCGCGGATCTTGACCTGCTCATCGGCGCGGCCCACATACACCAGCTGCCCGTCGCCGTTCCAGGACACCAGGTCCCCGGTCCGATACATCCGCGCCCCGGTCCCGGCGAACGGGCACGCCACAAACCGCGACGCCGTCAGCCCGGCCCGGCCCACATACCCATACGCCAACGCACTGCCGGCCACATACAACTCGCCGACCACCCCGACCGGCACCGGGCACAACCACCCATCGAGCACGAAGAACCCGAGATGCTCCAACGGCACCCCGATCGGGCTCACCGGGCTGTCGATATCGCCGGGGAGGATCTCGCGTACCGAGGCATGCACCGTGGTCTCGGTAATCCCATACATATTGAGCAGCCGGGGCGATCCCGGATGCCGCTGCAGCCACGCCCCCAGACGCTGGGGTTGCAGCGCCTCCCCGCCGAACACCACCGTCTCCAACCGCAGTTGCCCGCCCTGCGCGACAGACAGCGCGTCCGCGGCCGCCAAAGCGTCAAACGCCGACGGGGTCTGACTCAACACAGTGACCCGCTCGGCCACCAACACCGCGTGCAACTCCTCGGGGGAACGCACCACCGCGTCGGGAACCACCACCAACCGGCCCCCACCCAGCAGCGCCCCAAACACCTCCCACACCGAAAAATCAAACGCCAACGAATGACACTGCGCCCACACCCCCGCCGCCGGCACCTGCGCACCCAACGCCCGCAACAACCGCGTCACATTCCCATGCGCAACCGCCACCCCCTTCGGCACCCCCGTCGTGCCCGAGGTGTAAATCAGGTATGCGACCTCCTCGGCGCCGGGCGCCGGCAGCGGGGTGCACGGATAGTCGAGCAGGCGCGGGTCATCGACATCGAGCACCAGCAGCTCGCACCCGTCCACCCGCGGACGCAACCGGGCGCTGGTGAGCACCGCCGCCGGAACGGCATCGCTCACCACGAACTCGAGCCGCGCATCGGGCTGCGTGGGATCGATTGGGACATAGGCGGCCCCAGTCTTGAGCACCCCCAACATCGCCACGATCGCCTCGGCCGAGCGCGGCAACACCAACGCGACCCGCTGCCCGGCCCGCACCCCGTGTTCAATCAGCAGGTGCGCCAACCGGTTCGCGGTCTCATCGAGCTGCCGGTAGGTCATCGACTGGCCATCGCAGCTGATCGCGATCGCCTCGGGATTGCGCGCGACCTGTTCGGCGAACACCGCGGGAATCGACACCCCGGTCACGGGGTGGGTCGCCACCGCCCGGTTCCCCCACCGATCCAGCCGGGCGTGCTCGGCATCGTCGAGCACATCGATCGAGGACAGTTCCCGGGCCGGATCCGCCGTCATCGCCTGCAATATCCGCTGCAGACGGTCGATCAGGGTCTCGATGGTGGTCGCGTCGAACACGTCGGTGCGGAACTCGACCACCCCACCGATCCCGGCCGGCTCGCCCGCCTCGGTCCACCGCTCCGCGAGGTCGAACACCAAGTCCATGCGGGCCGTCTGGGTGTCGGCCGCCAGCGGCGTGACCTCCAGATCACCCAAAGCCAAGCCGGTGGCCCGGCTACTGTCCTGGCCGGCGAAGTTCTGCCAGGCCAGCATCACTTGGATCAGCGGGTGATGGGTCAGGCTGCGGACCGGGTTGAGCCGCTCGACCAGCACTTCGAAGGGCACGTCCTGGTGTTCGTAGGCGGCCAGGCTGCGGGCCCGCACCTGGGTCAGCAGTTCGGCGACGCTGGGGTCTTCGCTCAGGTCGACCCGCAACACCAACGTGTTCACGAAAAAGCCCACCAGGTCATCGAGTGCGGGGTCACCGCGCCCGGCGATCGAGAATCCCACCGCCACATCGCGGCCGGCGCTGATCTTGCCCAACAACAGCGCCAGCGCGGCCTGGACCATCATGAAGCTGGTCGCGTTGTGTTCCCTTGCCACCCGCGCGATCCGCTGCTGCAACTCGGCCGGCCAGTCCACCGCCACCTTGGCCCCGCGATGATCCGACACCAACGGGTAGGGCCGATCGGTGGGCAACGCCACCCGCTCGGGCATCCCCGCCAGCGCCTGCTCCCAATACGCCACCTGCCCGGCAATCGCACTGCCGCTATCCGCCAAATCCCCCAACTGCGCACGCTGCCACAACGTGTAATCGGCATACTGCACCGGCAACGGCGCCCACCCCGGAGCCCGCCCGGCACACCGGGCGGCATAGGCCACCCCCAAATCCCGCACCAACGGCGTGATCGACCACCCGTCCGCGGCGATATGATGCACCACCGCCACCAACACATGCTCATCGGCACTGACCCGGAAAAGCCGTGCCCGCAAAGGAATCTCGGCCGCGAGGTCAAACGGATCACGCACCACCGCGTCGATCGCCTGAGCAAGTTGCCGCTCGGCCCAGTCTGCGGCATCCATGACGTTCCAATTCAGCTCTGCGTGCTCGACCGCCACGACCAACTGCCGGGGCGTTCCGTCAATCGCGGGGAACAGCGTCCGCAGGCTCTCATGACGGCCCACCACATCGGCCAATGCTTGGCCCAGCGCCTCGACGTCTAGGTGGCCCTGCAAGCGCAAGGCCACCGCCATGTTGTAAATCGCCGAGGGCCCCTGCAACTGGTCGATAAACCACAACCGATTCTGCGCAAACGACAACGGCACCACCGCCGGACGCTC